>CAKSKG010000016.1 GCA_934464775.1 uncultured Oscillospiraceae bacterium | reverse complement strand
GGTAAGGAAAGAGAGTGCAGAGGGAAAACCTAAGGGTAAGGAGAGGGGGGCGCCTCGATTTTTGCTTCTGCTTTTCTGTTAGCCCCCCTCTCCTTCGCCCTTTGGTGTTCCCTTTGCAAAACTTGAAGCTCATATGATACACATGTCAAAAAATAAAAGTAAGTTTTTAATGAACAAAAGTAAACCTTGGAGGTAGAAAAAACAACTATTTCAAAATTAAAAGTAAGCTTTTCAGTAACAAAAGAAAAATCCCCGCCGAAGCAAGCCGTCAAAAAGACGGCAGCTTCGGCGGGGATAAACGCCAACTCACTTGGCGTATTCAATAGCGCGGCTCTCTCTGATGAGGTGGACTTTGATCTGTCCGGGGTATTCCATTTCGTCTTCAATCCTCTTGGCGATCTCACGTGCAACAATGACCATTTTCTCGTCGTTGATCTGCTCGGGGATAACCATTATGCGGACTTCACGTCCTGCCTGAATGGCAAAGGATTTTTCAACGCCCTCGTAAGAGGAACAGATCTCTTCAAGCTTCTGTAAACGCTTGATGTAGTTTTCGTAGTTCTCACTTCTTGCTCCCGGTCTTGCCGCTGATATCGCATCGGCAGCCTGAACAAGCGCTGCAATGACTGTCTTTGTCTCAACGTCGCCGTGGTGAGCCTCAATGGCGTGGATAACGTCGGGGCTTTCCTTGTACTTGCGGCAGACGTCAACACCGATCTGTACGTGTGAACCTTCGATCTCGTGGCTGAGAGCCTTTCCGATGTCGTGGAGAAGTCCCGCACGTCTGGCAAGATTTGCGTCAACTCCAAGCTCGGAAGCCATGATGCCTGCAAGATGCGCAACTTCAATGGAGTGGTTCAGTACGTTCTGACGGTAAGATGTTCTGTAACGCAGACGTCCAAGAAGCTTTACAAGCTCGTGGTTAAGACCGTGTACGTTCGTTTCCAGAACCGCACGCTCACCCTCCTGCTTGATCTTGTGCTCCACCTCTCGGCGTGCCTTGTCAACCATTTCCTCAATGCGTGAGGGGTGGATTCTTCCGTCGGCAATAAGCTTTTCAAGCGCAAGACGTGCAACCTCTCGGCGTGCAGGGTCAAAGCATGAAAGCGTGATGGCTTCGGGTGTGTCGTCGATGATGAGCTCGACGCCTGTGAGTGTTTCAAGAGTTCTGATGTTGCGTCCCTCACGGCCGATGATGCGGCCTTTCATTTCATCGTTGGGAAGAGGAACAACTGAAACCGCAGTTTCGGCAACCTGATCTGCGGCACATTTTGAAACTGCCAGCGAGATAAGATTGCGTGCCTTGTCCTCACATTCGTCACGGAGCTGCTGCTCATACTGCTGGATCTTGAGCGCCTTTTCGTGAACAAGGTCGTTCTCAAGCATCGTAAGCAGATGTTCCTTAGCCTGCTCGGTGGTGAACTGGGAGATCTTTTCAAGAGTTTCGATCTGGGATTTTCTAATAGTCTCGGCTTCTTCAAGCTTTTCATCGGCCTGCTTCAGCTTGCGCTGGAGCTGCTCGTCCTTCTTTTCGAGGTTGTCAGTCTTTTTGTCGATGTTTTCCTCTTTTTGCTGAATGCGTCTTTCCTGACGTGAAAGCTCGTTTCTGCGTTCCTTGGTTTCCTTTTCAAACTCGTTGCGTCTTTTGTAAATTTCGTCCTTAGCCTCAACAAGAGCGATCTTCTTTTTGTTTTCGGCTTCTTCACGTGCGATCTCAAGGATACGCTCGGCTTCTTTTTCGGCCGAACCGATAGCCGCTTCTGCCTGTGCTTTTCGATGCGATATACCCAAACGGAAGAATATCGCACCCGAAACAGCGGCAGCAATAACGACCCCTGCGATGATCGCAATAATCGTCCATGGTGCCATAACCGTTTTACCTCCTCATAGTCATAGTTTCATAAGTAATATTCAGACCACTTCTACAAGGCGGAATACAAGATTTTAAATTTTTTTCAAGGTACTTTTCTCCATAATCAAGGGGTTTGCATTGGTATTTACCGGACCTGCACTGAATTATATTTTTACGTATGCAAAAGGCAGACGGCGGCATTTTTGCGGAAACACCCTGTCTGCGGCATAAATCAAATGTATATCCAATAAAGATAAAGTGAAAATATATAAATCTTCTATTCGGCCATAGAAGCGATAAAGATATAGCAGCAATTTATAATTAATATATATTGCACTCATAATTATATTGTAATATAAATATACCCTCTTGTCAAGGGATTTACGGATTTGATACTGTTTTTTAACAAATTAAGTTTGAGGGCGGAAAAACCGCGGTTTTGTCGGAAATGTTCGATAAGCCTGCGAAAAAATTTTTGTTTACTGTGAAAAAATACAGTTGACAAACGGGAAAATGGGTGTTATCATATATACAATATCAGAAAACGCCGAAGGGGAAATGCTTTCGTGCCGTGATCTTCAGAGAGCGCCGCAGATGCTGAAAGCAGCGCATTTCACGTCCGATAGGATATTGCAATGTATCCGAAAAGGTGTACCGCCCCCGAGTCTGTTCAATACACAGCGGCTTGCTCCCGTTACAGAGCTTCCGAGGCGGCAATTTGTGCCATTTGATGTGCATGACTGCCGTGAATTTGGGTGGAAACACGGTATTATCGTCCCATGAGTATTCTCATGGGACGTTTTTATTTTATTAAAAAGAGGTTTTATTTATGATAAATGAACTTGCTGAGGAGCTTACGGCTCTGTCGGTGTTCAGAAATGTGCTGAAAGACGATGTGGTATCAAAGCTGGTGGTTATGCTCGATAATCCCACGCCCAAGTCCTGCGGCGAATTTGCGGCAGCGCTTTATAAGCATACCGACAACCTTACCGAATATATTATCGGTGTGGTTACCTCCGATGAAAATGATTATATGCTGCGCCATGCACGTATGCAGGAGGTGCCTCAGGTAATGGACACTGCGGCTCATGCCGAGCTTAAAATACTTGAAAGAGCCGCTGCGGTGACTCCCATGCAGGTAAAGGCTTCCATGACCTATGACGGTTATTTCGCACAGTGGATAAATACCCCCTGCGACCTTGTTAAGATCTATGCCGACAGAATGGCTGATCTCCAGACCAAGGGCTACGGCATTTATGCAAAGTATTATACATTTATTTTCCGTGACGGAGCTATCGTCCCCGTTAAAACTCCCGACCCTCAGCGCCTTTCGCAGCTTTCGGGCTATGAAGTGGAGCGCAAAAAGGTCATTGACAATACCCTTGCACTGCTGAACGGCCATGCGGCTGCAAATGCACTGCTTTACGGAGATGCCGGAACCGGCAAATCCTCAACGGTAAAGGCTGTTGTGAATGAGTTCAAGGACAGGGGTCTCCGCCTTATCGAGCTGAAAAAGTCGCAGCTCCACGATATGCCCGTGATAATCGAAGCGGTTGCGGATAATCCGCTGAAATTCATCATTTTCATTGACGATCTTTCCTTTGCCGCAGACGACGATGATTTCGGCGCACTGAAAGCCGTGCTTGAAGGCTCCGCTTCGGCTAAGACCTCAAACATCGCTATTTATGCTACCAGCAACCGCCGCCACCTTGTCAAGGAGAAATTCTCCGACAGAGAGGGCGACGAGATCCACCGCCGTGACAGCATGGAGGAGCTTGTTTCCCTTTCGGAACGCTTCGGACTCAAAGTCACATTTACAAAGCCCAACAAGGATCTGTACCTTTCTATCGTTGAAAATCTTGCAAAGCAGAACGGTCTTGAATATGACCGTGACGAGCTCTTCACAAAGGCGGAAGCCTATGCGATACGCCGTTCCGGCAGATCGGGACGTGCCGCAAGACAGTTTGTGGAAATGTACATGACGGGACAACTGTAAGAATTACAATTGTCCTGTCATACTGACGGAGTCAACTTTAATTCATGCTATCAATAAACAACGCAAAAAGTGCAATACTATTATAAAATATGTAAAGGAGAAATAATTATGGTAAAGCTTACGCTGAAAGACGGCTCTGTAAGAGAAGCCGAGCAGGGAATGTCCGCTGCCGAAATAATCAAGGGCATCGGAATGGGTCTTTACAAGGCTGCGTGCTGCGTTAAGATCGACGGAAAGGTGTGCGATCTCCGCACGGTTATCAACAATGACTGCAATTTTGAGGTAATGACCTTTGATTCCGACGAGGGCAAAAAGGTGTTCCGTCATACGGCATCTCATATTCTCGCTCAGGCGGTAAAGAGACTTTACCCCGAGGCAAAGCTGGCTATCGGTCCTGCTATCGAGGACGGCTTCTATTACGATTTTGACCTTGGCAAGTCCTTTACTCCCGATGATCTTGCAAAGATCGAAGCAGAGATGAAGAAGATCGTCAAGGAGGATATCCCTCTGAAGCAGTACGGTCTGCCCGTTGATGAAGCGATCGCAAAGCTTGAAGCTATGGGCGAGCCTTATAAGGTGGAGCTTTGCAAGGAGCACGCCGATAAGGGCGAGGATATCTCATTCTATGAGCAGGGCGATTTCACAGATCTCTGCGCAGGACCTCATCTTATGTCCACAGGCACTGTAAAGGCATTCAAGCTCACAGCCTGCACAGGCGCTTACTGGAGAGGCGATTCCAAGGGCAAGCAGCTCTGCCGTGTATATGGTACTGCGTTCCCCAAGGCAAGCGAAATGGAAGCTCACCTCAAGGCGCTTGAAGAAGCAAAGCTCCGTGATCACAACAAGATAGGCAGAGAGCTTGAATATTTCACAACCGTTGATTATATCGGACAGGGACTTCCCATTCTGCTGCCCAAGGGCGCAAAGGTAGTCCAGATCCTCCAGAGATGGGTCGAGGATACAGAGGCGAAGAAAGGCTGCCAGCTCACAAAGACTCCTTTCATGGCAAAGAGAGAGCTTTATAAGATATCGGGCCACTGGGATCATTACCTTGACGGAATGTTCGTTCTGGGCGATCCCAATGATGAGGAAAAGGAATGCTTCGCACTCCGTCCCATGACTTGTCCTTTCCAGTATCAGGTATTCCTGAACAGACAGCGCAGCTACCGTGACCTGCCCATGCGTCTTACGGAAACATCTACACTGTTCCGCAACGAGGACAGCGGCGAGATGCACGGACTTATCAGAGTAAGACAGTTCACTATCTCAGAGGGACATTATATCCTCCGCCCCGAGCAGCTTGAAGAAGAATTCAAGGGCTGTCTGGAGCTTGCAAAGTATTGCCTTGAAACGGTAGGTCTGCTTGAGGACTGCACATTCCGCTTCTCCCAGTGGGATCCCACAAACCCCAAGAACAAGTATGAGGGTACACCCGAGCAGTGGGAAATTGCACAGGCAACGATGAAGAAAATACTGGATCACCTCGGAATAGATTATACTATCGGTATAGATGAAGCTGCATTCTACGGTCCTAAGCTTGACATTCAGTATAAAAATGTATTCGGCAAGGAAGATACACTGGTAACAATCCAGATAGATATGCTCCTCGCACAGCGTTTCGGCATGGAATATATCGACGCCGACGGAACAAAGAAGAATCCTTATATCATTCACCGTACAAGCCTCGGCTGCTACGAGAGAACACTTGCATATCTGCTTGAAAAGTATGCAGGCGCACTCCCCCTGTGGATGTCCCCGGAGCAGGTAAGGATCCTCCCCGTTACGGACAGAGCAAAGGAATATGCCGAGAATATCAAGCAGAAGCTTGACGATATGGACGTTCGTGTAACTGTTGACAACAGAAACGAAAAGATCGGCTATAAGATCCGTCAGGCACAGCTTGAAAAGGTACCTTATTTCTTCATCGTCGGCGACAAGGAAGTTGAAGATGGCACAGTTTCCCTCCGTTCCAGAAAGGACGGCGACCTCGGTGCTTCCGCACTGGACGCTGTTGTTGACAAGATCATGAAGGAGATCGTCACAAAGGCTAAGTAATGCCGTAAAATAAAAATGTGCCGCAGAAAATGTTGCTTTTTTCTGCGGCATTTTTTATATATAGTATATGTAAATTTGCGCAGTGTGCGGCATGACAATATAAAGTTACGGAAAAATATCATGCCCTGCGGCACGGAGCGTAAAATGCGGCGATTTTGCCAAAGAACCGTAACAGATGAAAAACAGGACGAAAAAGATATGTTAAAAATATTGATGTTTGGTGAATTTGTCTATTGCAATTCCTTTGAAAAGGCTGTATCATGTATACAACACATGAGGGTGAGGTTCCCGAAGGGGCTTGAAGATCATGTGACGGTGCGGCGATTTTCACTCGGCGGCAGAACCGAAGAAATGAACGTAAAGTTACAAAATGTAATTATTATTACACGGTCAGAGGGCAAAACTTCAACGGAAAATCACTTTGTTAGTTAAAAATGTACATAATTGATAGAAAACGAAAACGATTTTTGTATCAGGTGTGCATTGACACTTTCGCGACTTGTGTGTTAGAATAAAAGCGTGATAAAGAGACGAGCAGAAACGTACTCGAATCACCCGGTATTTGATTTCCATTCCATTTGGAAATAAATAAAGAAAGTTATTAAAACAAAACAAGGAGGATCTTTTCATGAACATGAAAAAGTCAATTGCTGGCGTAATGGCTGGCGCTATGGCCGTATCTGCAATGGCCACAACAGCTTCCGCATGGACAGGCGGCACAGCTGATCAGGAGCAGATCGCAATTTCTTATGATCTTAAGAAGTACGTTGAAAAGCACACAGATACAGTTGTAACAATCACAAACAAGTTTGATTCTACATCCGGTTACGATATCGCAGCTGTTAATAATGCTGAGACAACAGGTACAGTAACATTCGGCTATGATATTAAGGGTGTTTGGTGCGCTACAAGTTCTGAGATCGTATCCGCTGAGATCGCAGGTACAGGTTTCACACAGGCTGATGGCAAGACATACACATTTGACAAGCTTTACTACTCCAAGGATGCTCTCGGCGCTCTCGGCGTTGATTCTTCCGACTATGTAGCAGTTGAGGCTGTTAACGGTGCTGAGCGTACATCCGATAAGAGCGCTATCAACGTTACATTCACAACACTTGCTAACGCAACAGCTAAGAACATTGAAGGCGCATTCCTCGTAGACAACTACGCAGGCAATGTTGATTCTATCTACCACTACGAGGCTAAGTATCCTTCCTTCGCAGGCAAGACACTTAAGTATGGTACATATGGCTCTACAGAGATCGCAGGCAGAGAGGACAAGACAGTTCTCGACGCAGCTTTCACAGAGACATACACTGAGGAAGTTGCAGTAGTTGAGCAGGATGAGAACGGTCACTGGGTAGTAGCTGTATATCCTCAGTATGTTGATGCTAAGGAGCAGCTCCAGAAGGACGTTGTATCCGTTAAGTATCTCAACGCTGCAGGCGTAGCAGCTGCTAAGACAGATGCTAAGGCATACGCAACAGCGGCTGATGCTCAGGCAGCAGCAACTGCATATACAACAACAACTAAGACTTTTGTAAAGGCTTATAATCTCGTTGCTAACTCCACAACTGAGGGTTATGCATTCTCTTCCTACACAGTAACATGCACATACAATGTACACGTAAACGGTTGGGACGATGCAGGCAACTATAAGAATGCTTCTACAGTTGTTAACAAGTCTCAGGGTATCCAGGGTCTTAACACAGGTAACCCCTCTATCAAGGCTGTTGTTGGCTCTTGCTACTATGATGTATATCCCATGAAGTCCACACTTTCCAAGCCTGCTGATGTTATCGAGGCTCTCAAGGCTGACAAGGAGTGGGGCAACCACTACACAGCACCTCTCGCAGTTCTCAACGATATCGTTGCTAACAACGAGAACGTACAGCTCACATTCACAACTTTCTCCGGTAAGATTGACAAGGACGGAAAGGTTACAACAGACGATAAGGCAAAGGTTTGGGAGAATGCTTACTTCGATCAGCACCTCTATCAGAACGGCACATATGGTAACTTCTTCTACAACTACACAGGTCCTAACGGCCAGCAGACAGCTTATGACAACTTTGGTTCCTACAGCTCTGCATGGGCTAAGAACCTCTTCGTTTCCGGCCTCGTTGTAAACAAGGATTGGACAATGCAGCTCAATGACACAGATGCATTTGAGTGGGGCGACAACACAATCACATTCTTCTGGGATTCTATCAAGGATTCTAAGGTAACAAACGCTACACAGTTCATCCAGTCCATGCTCCTCTACACACCTGTTGAGTGGTACTGGGATAAGCTCGACGTACTCGTTGGCGAAGCTATGACAGAAGGCGTAGCAGCTGGCGAAGGCGCTGAGGATGACGGCGAAGAGATCACAGAGGATGAGACTGTTGACGAGACAGTTGATGAGACTGTAGACGAGGACGTTGAGGAAGACGTTGAGGAAGACATCGACGAGGACGTTGAGGAAGATGTTGAAGAAGACATCGACGAGGACGTTGAGGAAGATGTTGAGGAAGACGTTGAGGATGAAACTGTAGAAGAGACAACAGTTGTTGAGGAAGTTAAGGAAGAGACATCTCCTAAGACTGGCAACGCTCCTATCGCTCTCGCAGTAATCCCCGTTGCTCTCGCAGCAGCAGCAGTTGTAGCTAAGAAGAGAGGCTAATTTGACTGAATAAGTCGAAAAAGCATTTCGGATTAGTTTCATAACTAACTGAATAATGAGCGCCGCTTTCGGAGTAATTCGGAAGCGGTGCTTTTTTATGTCCCGATATATCGTCATATATCGGGACTTTTTCGTATTAATGTGATGTGGGATTGAAAACTTTTGTTTATATTATAGTGAATGCACGGAAATATTTTGTTCAATTTGACTGTTAAATAAATGTAACTGTTATGTAACGCAAACGTTTTATATATAATCATGATTGATATTTTGTACATAATGTACAAAAATGTTATAATAAAATATAACACAAAACCTGCCGTTTTTCTTGACATTCACCCCGCCGCTTGGTATAATTATTATACGGCTCAATATATTTTTATCTATTCGACTGCAATTTTTTGTTCAATTGACATAAATTTATCACATTGCATTTGGGTAAACAAGAAAAAAGAAGTATGAACAGGGTATTCGCACTCCCCTGCGCATATTCAGGTCGATATATTAATGTATGAATATGTACGAAAGGTGGTCAATTCAGTTGTCAAGGAAAAACAGTCAAAGACGGGTTTTGTCTGCTGCACTGGCAGTTCTGCTTTGTATGACTTGCACTCCCGCGGCGGCTTTTGCGGAAGAAAGCCCTGCCGAAACGGACAGTGCCGCTGCTTCCAATTCATCCGAAGATGAGATCTCGGAAGAACAGAAGGCTGCGTTCTATACCGAGCAGAAGACATACAGCGATTATTATGACGAGCATTCGGCTGACAATTATCCTGACAGGGAAGTTCCATTGACATATGTCGGAGCCTCCGAGGAAACCGAGGTAACTCAGGGTTCCTATGAGGGCAAGGACGATGTTCTGGTGTGGTCAAATCAGGAGGGTCAGCTTGATTTTACCGTGGACGTTCCCGAATCGGGCAATTACAACATTAAAATCACTTATTATCCCATTTCAAGCAAGATGACTTCTTCGGAAGTGTCGATCCTGCTGGATAATGAGTCCCCTTATGATGCGGCGACCCGTGTTGGTCTCAGCAAGAGATGGCACAGCGATACCGAGATCACTAAGGACTCCAAGGGCAACGAGCTTCGTCCCATTCAGTCGGAGGATCCCCGCTGGGTTACGACCTATGTAAACGATCCCGACGGTATTTTCAGTACTCCCCTTATTTTCAACCTTGAAAAGGGCACTCACACTATCAGCCTTGCTTCTGAAAAAGCTTCCGTTGCAATCGCTTCTATCGAGCTTTGCGGCTATGAGGCTCCCGAGGCTTACACTGCTCCCTCCGATTCCGATTTGAGAGCAAATCAGGGTGCGGCAACTATCAAGGTGCAGGGTGAAAATTACACCTATACATCTTCCTCCGAGATCTTCCCCACATATGATCGCGGCGATTACCGCACAGAGGATCATGTGGGCGATTACAGTGACCCCGTTAAGCAGCGCTACAACTCAATGGGTGAAGGTACATGGGATACTGCCGGTCAGCAGGTAACATGGACTATCGAAGTTCCCCAGGACGGTTATTACAAGCTGGGAATCAAGGGCAGACAGAACGTTATGAGAGGTCTGTACTCCAACCGCCGTGTTTATATCGACGGAGTTGTTCCCAACAGCGCTTTTGACGATGTTAAGTTCTACTATGACAACGATTGGCAGGTCTCCTCTCCCACAGATGAGAACGGCGACGATGCTTATGTTTACCTGACAGCGGGCACTCACGAGCTTACTCTTGAAGCTATTCCCGGTGAGATCGGCGAGTATATGCGCCGTCTGGACAATGTCGTTACAGAAGTTAACAACTATTATCTGAAGATCCTGATGATTACAGGTCCTTCTCCCGATAAGTACACAGATTATTACGTACATAAGGAGATCCCCGAGCTGCTTGATGATTTTGAGCGTCTGGCAGCAGAGCTTCGTGAGATCCAGTCCGAGATCGAGGCACTGAGCAATCAGAAGGGCTCCGAGGCTGCCGCTCTTGAACGTCTGGCAACGGTCCTTGACTATTGTATCAAGAAGCCCAACAAGATCCCCACACAGATCTCCAACGGTGCTATCAAGGATAACGTTTCGTCCGTTTCTTCATGGATGCGTACTTACAGAGAACAGCCCCTCGAGATCGACTATATCGAGCTTACTCCCGCTTATGATGCAAGCGGAAATGAATCCGAGTTTACTTCTCTGAAGAAGAATTTCTTCAAGTCGGTATCCTTCGGCGCAAGCTCATTCTTCGGATCGTTCTTTGAGGATTACACCGTTCTTTCCGATACTTCCGAAAACTCTATCAACGTATGGAGCTCCCTCGGACGTGACCAGACAAACGTTGTAAAGCAGATGGTTGATTCCCAGTTCAACGGCAATTACGGCGTTGATGTTGCTATCAACCTTGTACAGGGCGGTATCATGGAAGCCGTTCTGGCAGGCAAGGGTCCCGACGTTGCAATATTCATCGGCGGTGAGTATCCCGTAAACCTTGCGATCAGAGGTCTGCTCTATCCTATCAATGATATGGACGGCTATGACGAAGTCGCAGCAAGATATCACGAAAGCGCACTTATTCCTTATACATATAATGAGCAGGTCTACTGCGTGCCTCTTACAAGAAACTTCCCCATGATGTTCTACCGCAAGGATATGCTTTCCGAGATCGGCATTTATGAGTATCCCGAAACATGGAACGATCTTATCGATATGCTCCCTGCTTTCCAGAGAAATTATATGCAGCCCGGTCTTATCCTTCCCGCAAACGTAAACGGTACATCAATTTCTCCCGCAACAGAGGAAGGTCATACATTCGCCCTTCTGATGCTCCAGTCGGGACTTAACTACTACAACGATGAGCAGACCGAGACGACCTTTAATTCTCAGGAGGCTGTCGAGGCGTTCGATATCTGGACAAAGTTCTATACAACATACGGATTTGACCAGACATACGATGCATTCACACGTTTCAGAACAGGTGAAGCTCCCGTTGTTATCCAGGACTATTGTACGTTCTACAATCAGCTGAATACAGCTGCTCCCGAGATCAAGGGACTTTGGGACTTTGCTCCCGTTCCCGGTACGCTCCGTGATGACGGAACGGTATCTCATGCAGCAAACTCCTCCAGTGCAGGCGCAATGATACTTACAAGCTGTAAGAATCCCGAAGCTGCATGGACATTCCTCAAGTGGTTCTCCGATACAGACCAGATGGTTGAATATGCTACCAACGTTGAGGGTGTTATGGGTTCACTGGGACGTGTTGCTCCCGCAGATCCCGAGGCTCTGAAACAGCTGAACTGGTCAAAGAGCGATCTTGAAAAGATCATGACCGAAATGGATCAGCTGGACGAGATCCCGATCATTCCTTCTTCCTACGTTGTAACAAGAGGCGTTATGAACGCATTCCGTGCAGTTGTTAACGATCATGATAACGCACGTGAGACACTCCGCTGGTACAATAAGGACATCAATTCCGAGATCACGAGAAAGCGTAAGAACCTCGGTCTTGATACAGATGATACGGAATAAGACTGGAGGGAAAATAAATTGGCTGTTAAGACCGCAAATGAAATTCTTTTGCCTAACGAGCGCAAGATGTCCCGAAAGGAAAGACGTGAATACACACTCCATGAGATGAAGCGCAACAAGATGTGCTATATAATGATGGCGCCCTTTATGCTTCTCTTCTTAGTGTTTACGGTTATCCCCGTATGTATGTCCCTTCCTATGGGCTTCTGTGACTTCGATATGGCGTCAATGCCTAAATGGATCGGCTTCCAGAACTTCTATACGATGTTCATTGAAGACGATGTATTCATCGGCTCGATCAGAACGACTCTGATCTTCGCCCTGTTTACAGGACCTCTCAGCTATGCACTCAGCTTCCTGCTTGCATGGCTCATCAATGAGCTTCACCCCGTACTCAAGACGGTATTTACCCTTATCTTCTATGCGCCTTCAATGGCAGGTAATATCTACTTTGTATGGCAGCTCATCTTCTCAGGTGACTCCTACGGTTACCTCAACTCGATCCTTATGGATCTCGGTATCACAACAAGCGCAATCCAGTGGCTTACAGACAGTAATTACCTTCTTACCTGCGTAATTATCGTTCAGCTCTGGATCTCCATGGGTGCAGGCTTCCTTGCTCTCCGTGCAGGCTTCCAGGGTATCGACAAGTCAATGTATGAAGCAGGCGCTATCGAGGGTATCAGCAACAGATGGCAGGAGCTTATCCACATCACAATCCCTTCAATGGGACCCCAGCTGATGTTCGCAGCAGTTATGCAGATCGTATCTTCCTTTACAGTAGATATCGTCGGCAGAATGCTCTGCGGCTTCCCCTCCACAGACTATAAGGCTCATACAATTATGACTCACGCTTACGACTACGGCTGGGTAAGATATGAGATGGGTTACGCAGCAGCTATCTGCTTCGTTCTGTTCGTTGCGATGTATATATGCAACGCCCTCATCAGCAAGGTACTCGGCAAATACTTAGACTGATAAAGGGGTGAGTCACTTAAAATGAAGAAAAAAGAATTAAAGCCCTCTGAGATCGCTGCCCAGATCGAAGCGGAGAATGCCGCCAAGCTGGAAGCCCTCAGAAAGCGCCGTGAAAAGGAACACCGCAAAATGGAACGCTCCAAGGGTTCCAACAAGCGTGTCGGTAAATCATGGAAAAACGATATCGGAATCTTTATACTGCTTCTTGTTGTTGGTCTGTTCATGATCTTCCCGATCTATCTTTCGGTCATCAACTCACTGAAGCCTGTAAACGAGTTCTTTATCATGCCTCCTAAGCTTTATGCAATGGAGCCTACCGGTGATAACTTCCGTGACCTGTTCAAGGTTGCGAACAACTCATGGGTTCCTTTCAGCCGTAACATATTTAACAGTATATTTGTTACAGTTGTTGCAACTGTATTTGAAGTTATCTTTGCTTCAACAGCTGCGTTCGTACTTTCAAAGTGCAGATTCCCCGGAGTTAATGTTATCAACCAGATCATCGTTATCTCTCTGCTGTTCAACAGTACCGTTACATATATCATGCAGTACATTGTAATGGCAAAGCTGGGTATGATCAATACATATTCGGCACTTATTCTTCCCCTTATCCCCTCGTCAATGGGTCTTTACCTTATGCGTCAGAGTATCGGTCAGATCCCCGACGCCATGATCGAGGCAGCTAAGGTGGACGGTGCAGGTCTTATCAGAATTTGCTGGGGTATCGTAATGCCCAACAACAAGCCTGCGCTTATGACAATTATCATCTTCCAGTTCCAGGCAGCTTGGAACTCAACAGGCGGTTCCCTCGTTTATGATGAGGCACTCAAGACTATCCCTGTTGTTGTTCAGCAGATCGCTGCTGCGGGTATTGCCCGTCAGGGTGCGATCTACGCTTCGGCAGTCGTACTTATGATTCCTCCTCTTGCGATCTTCATTGCGGCACAGAGCCAGGTTATGGAAACAATGGCACACGCAGGTATGAAGGATTAAGCTATACTATTATATATAGTATAAGAGAACTGAAATTTAAAGAAAAGGGTGATAATATGTCAGGCTTGAAAAAGCTGTTTTCAGTAGTTTCGGCAGCCGTTCTCGCAGGAAGTCTTGCGACAGTGAACGTGTCGGCTATTGAAGCGTATGACCCTTACAGCTATGACCGCTGGGGAGATGCAGTTTCCTCACAGGTCGGATATACAGCGGATTATTTCGTGGACGGTACTACCATCGGCTGCGGCTCATTCAATGAGCCGGGCGATATGTACATATCACACGATGACCTTATGTATATAGCTGATAAGGGAAATAACAGGATCGTGATTACCGACCTTGATTTCAATCTTGTCGGTGAAATGTCAGAATTCAGCTACAACGGCGAAACACTTACACTTAAAGGTCCCGCAGGCGTTTTCGTTGACCAGTATACGGATTATATCTATATCTGCGATACAGACAACAGCCGTGTTCTTAAAACGGACAGGGACGGAAATGTTGACCGTATCTTTGAAAAGCCCGTTACGGAGCTTTACTCCCAGGAGCTTACCTTTAACCCCACAAAGGTTCTGGTCGATAAGGCAGGAAATGTTTACATCGTTGTAAAGTCGGTAACAAAGGGTGCTGTTATGTATAACAGCGAGGGAGAGTTCATGGGCTTCTACGGTGCGAACCGAGTTGAAGCAACAAGCGAAGTTATCATGAACGCTTTCTGGAATACCATTTCTACCGAGGAGCAGAGATCATTGTCCACAAAGACAACGCCTATCGGCTTCACAAACTTCGATGTAGATGATGAAGGCTTCATCTATACGGTAACCGATTCTCAGGATATCCAGACGGACGCTGTTAAGAAGCTGAACCCCAAGGGATCAAATATCCTTGAAACACTGGGCGCTACCGATGTTACATTCGGTGACAATCCGCCTACATACTATTCTATTTACTCCAAGAAGTCATCGCTTACGGATATTGATATCGGACCCAACGGCGAGATGAATATCCTCGACTTTGCACACGGCCGTGTGTTCCAGTATGATAAGCTTGCAAACCTTATGTTCGTTATCGGCGGCACAGGCGAGCAGCTGGGAACATTCAGAAACGCAACATCTGTCGAGAGCCATGACAATCACATCTATGTTCTTGATTCACGTAAGAACAGCATCACGGTCTTCACAAGAACAACCTTCGGTGAGATCGTTACCGACGCCACAAACCTCTATAACGACGGCTACTATGAGGAATCCTATGAGCCTTGGTGCGAGGTTATCAAGTATGACGGAAATTACCGCCGTGCTTATATCGGTATCGGAAATGCGCTGTTCCAGAGAGAAGACTATAAGGGCGCTATGAAGTATTACAAGATCGCAATCAGCCGTGTAAGATACAACAGAGCGTTTGAGGGATACAGAAATATATTCCTTGAAAAGTATTTCACTCTGATACTTGTTCTTATCGTTCTCCTTATCGTACTCTCGGCAGTATATAAGAAGGCAAAGAAGAACGGCGTGTTCGGCAGGAACAGAAAACGCAGAATGTGAGGTGTATAGAATATGTTAGATTTAACAAAAGGTCAGTTTGTGAAGCATGTTCTGTTTCACCCCTTTGAAGGCTTTGAGGATCTCCGCTGGAAAAAAGGCGGCTCCATGAAGATCGCAACGATAATCCTCTGCCTTCTGTTTGTTCAGCAGCTTGCTTACAGCAGAATGTACGGTTTCCAGTACTATTCTTCTTACGACAAAATATTTAATATAGTACCCTATATTTTCAGAAGCTTCGGTTTGTTCCTCATTTTCGTTGTTGCAAACTGGGCAATGTGTACTCTGTTTGACGGCGAAGGTTCGCTGAAAAACATCTTTATCAACACAGCGTATTCACTGATACCTTATATCGGCGGATACCTGATCGGCACCGTTCTTTCTCATGTACTTGTTCAGGATGAATATATCTTCATTCAGGCTTTTGAGGTGATCGGTACTGCATGGACTGTGGTGCTGTTTGTATCGGGCATGAAAGCGGTCCATCAGTTCTCGTTCGGAAAAACGCTGGCACTGCTGCTGCTGACTGCGGTAGCTATGATAGCAATTCTCTTCCTGTTGGTTCTTCTTCTTACACTGTTCCAGCAGGTACTGATATTCATCTTCTCGATCTATACTGAGCTTTCGTACAGACTGAGAGTGTAGTTTAATAAAGAAAAGTGGTGAGAAATTCGATGCGAAAGCAACTTAAAAAAGTATTGGCTTGTATTGTCTGCCTGGCAATGATCGTTCCTATGAGCATGGCTGTTTATTCCGACTCGGAAGCAACGGACGAGGCTGCTGCGGAAACAACGGAAGCTGCCGATGAGAGCGCTGCCGATCCCGAGGAAGAGGAAAAGGTCATCACCGAGGAAGAGGCATTCGCCGAGATGGAGCTGGTCACAAAGAACAGCAACCTCGAGCTTTACAAGTCAACATCAAGAAATGATACAACACTTTGCCTGAAGGATCTGAAATCAGGCAAGTTATGGTGGTCCAACCCGATCAACGCCATTAATTCAAATGCCAAGAAGGCACAGAAGAATGAGCTTATGTCGGGACTGGTGCTGACATATGCAGAGCCTGCTAACCGCCGTACAACAACTGTCAACAACAAGACAAAGGGAAGCGTGTCTATCGACAAGATCGACAACGGTGTGAAGTTCACATACACCTTCTCCGAGTGCGGCATTACAGTCCCTGTTTATATCACACTGGAGGAAGATTACCTCAAGGCTTATATCAACAGCTCCGAGATCGTTGAAGAGCACCCCTCTTCGGCAAGCGGTATGCTGGTTTCAAACCTTGCTGTGTTCAGTACATTCGGTGCGGCTGACAGAAACGCCGAGGGCTATTATGTTATCCCCGACGGTTCCGGAGCTATCATCAATTACAACAACCAGAAGACAGGCTATAAGATATATTCCGGCAAGGTATACGGCAATGATGTAACTCCCGTAAAGCAGACCAAGAGCTATAAGACCCAGAACGTTTCCTTCAATATGTACGGAATCGTTGAGGGCGGCGACGGACTGCTGGTAGTTGCCGACAAGGGCGATACAGCCGCTTCGGTAAATGCATATGTTGCAGGTGAGAACAACACCGACTACAATGCGTGCTACTTCTCCTTTGAGACAAGAACTTCCGACGAATATCTCATGGGCGGCGATTCAAACCCCCTGAAGGTATTTGAAAAGCACGGAAACCTCGTTCCCGAGATCGAGCTGAGATACTATCCCGTATCCAATGACGACGGCAGCGTCGTTGACTATGTTGATATCGCTTCCAAGTACCGCTCCTATCTTACAGATGACTGCGGCGTGAAGAAGTCCGAAGCTGTTTCTGAGAATCCTCTTTATGTTGATCTTTACGGCGGCACACAGAAGACCGAGTCTATCCTCGGTATCCCCGTAACAGTCAAGAAGGAAGTTACAAGCTTTACAGAAGCAACAGATATCGTTACAAAGCTCAATGAGCTGGGTGTTGACGATATGGTTGTCAATTACATGGACTGGACAGGCACAGAGATCGGCGACAAGATCACCGACAGCGCATCTGCGGCTTCCACACTGGGCGGCAGCAGCAAGTTCAAGAAGTTCATGAATTACGCAGACGCAAACAACATCACGGTTTATCCCGATGTTGACAATCAGACCTTCAAGAGCGGCAACGGCTATATGACCGTTACAAACACAGCTATCAGAGTATCGAATTCCTACTCCAGACAGATCGTTTACGATCTTGCCCACGGTGTAGAGAATCAGTATTACAAGTCGCTGTCACTGTTCAGCCCCGCTTCCTTTGAAAAGGCTTTCTCAAAGCTTGTCAACGGATATGACAAGAAGGGTCTGACAAACATTTCATTCGGCTCCTATGCAAATTCCATCTGGGGCGACTACGGCAAGAAGGCTGTATCCAGAGAAATGGCAAAGGGCTATGTACAGGATTTCTATTCAAATGCGGAAACAACACTTGGCTCCGTTCTTGCGGACAATGCAAACGCATACGTTCTGCCTTATGTTGACCACGTAACGAATATTCCTCTTTCCTCCAGCAAGTACGATCTTTTCGATGCTGAGATCCCTCTGTATCAGATCGTTCTCCACGGTTATATCCCTTATTCGACAACAGCGGTAAATGCTGATCCCGATGTTTGCGAGCTGGTTCTCAGAGCTATCGCAAGCGGCTCCAACCTCAACTTCGACCTTATCGGCGAAGAGGCAAGTGAGCTGAAGGATACGAAGTACGATAAGCTGTTCTATGCCGATTATGTTAACTGGCTTGACGACGCAGCAGGCTGCTATAAGCTTCAGAACGATATTCTTTCCGAAGTTGCGGACCAGACCATTGTTGAGTATAACGTAAGCGAGGACGGAAACGAAATCGAGACTGTTTACTCCGACAAGACAACAACAGTTGTCAACCTTGAGGAAAAGACCGTTAAGCTCAACGGTACGACCTACAAGCTTGCGGACTATCTGACTGAGGGGGTAATCGCAGAATGAAAAAGTTCAGCAGTCTTTCCTATGAGAAGAGAAAGGGCCTTTACGGATACGGCTTCATAGCCCTCTGGTTCATCGGTGCTATATTCTTCTTCATTATTCCCGTTATCAAGTCATTCTATTATTCATTTAATGATGTAACTCCCGAGACGGGCGCACTTGCAAAATCATGGGTCGGCATCGCAAACTATAAGTATGCTTTCGCCACAGACCCTAACTTCAGACAGTATCTGGTAGAGGTACTGAAGGATACATTCATCCAGACTCCTATCATTCTGGTATTCTCACTGTTTGTAGCTATCATCATCAATCAGGAATTCAAGGGAAGAACATTTGCGAGAGCTGTATTCTTCCTGCCCGTAATCATCGCAACAGGTCCTGTTTATGCGATCATCACAGGCGACCTTGACACATCGGGCAGCGCATCGGGCGATCAGTTCACAACAATGTTCTCTGCGGACATGGTTGACCAGCTGCTTGAATTTGTCGGAATCTACGGACTCAATGATACGTTTACCGACCTTATCTCGACGGTTACGGGAGATATCCTGAACCTCGTTTGGAAGTGCGGTATCCAGATCATCGTATTCCTTTCCGCATTACAGGGAATCCCCCCGTCTGCAAAGGAAGCAGCGGGCATCGAGGGTGCAACAGCATGGGAATTCTTCTGGAAGATCACTCTCCCCTATGTATCTCCCATGATCCTCGTAAACTTCGTTTATACGATCATTGATACATTCACCGATCCCAGCAACGCCGTTATGGCAAGAGTGCTTGAAGTTCAGGCTGACTGGAAATACGGCAGAGCTGCGGCAATGGCGTGGAGCTACTTCGGGATCGTACTTGTCGTTGTCGGCATTGTTTATGCGATCATAAACAAGCTGGTTTACTATGATGATTAATCAAGGAGGCGGAAAAATGGCATCAAACACAACAAGCGTTCAGAATAATGCAGTTTCCGGCGTCTTGAAGAAAATCAAACCGGAAAAGAAACCCAAGGAGCCCAAGAGATCACGCAAGGAAGAAAAGGAGCGCTTTAAGAAGCGTCTTGAAAACCTTACTCCCGCAGAGCAGAAATACTTAAAGCGCAAGAGAGCCTTTGAAAAGGTATGGCCCGTTGTACGTGCCCTTATCGTTTTCGGTCTTTGCTTCGTAATCATGTATCCTCTGCTTTATATGCTCTCTACGGCATTCAGACCCCGTTCTCAGATGAACGACCCCACTATCATGTGGATACCCAAGAGCTTTACAATGTCCAACATCAAGGACGCTATCAAGGCAATGGATTTCTGGAATACACTGGGCAACACGCTGTTCATCAACATCGGCTGCTCGCTGGTATCGGTAATCACCTGCGCTATCACAGGCTACGGCTTCGCAAGATTCAAGTTCAAGGGACAGAACATTCTGTTCTTCGTTGTAATCCTGATGATCCTCGTTCCCTCGCAGATCATTCTGATCCCCCAGTATATGTTCTTCAGATACTTCAATCCTCTGGGTCTTTACAATGTTATCACCGGAGATTATATCAACCTTATCAACAACGCACTGACGATGTATATGCCTGCATTCACTGCAAACGGTATCCGTGCAGGTCTGTTCATCTTCCTTTTCAGACAGTCCTTCAGAGGACTCCCCAAGGAGCTTGAGGACGCAGCCGCACTTGACGGATGCTCACCTCTGCGTACATTTGTACAGGTTATGATCCCCAACGCAGGTTCTACATTCCTGACAGTATTCCTGCTGTCCGTAGTATGGTACTGGAACGATTACTATGTTTCCACATCATTCTTCACAGACAACAGAACAGTAGCCCTCATGCTTAAAAACCTTGACGCTTCGCTGACAAGAATCATCTTCGACGGCGGAAACGTTCAGGTAAACGTCCGTGAGCTTATCGTATGGATGGAATCAGGCTGTCTTATCTCAATTCTGCCTATACTTATCATGTATATATTCCTCCAGAAATACTTCACAGAGGGTCTTGCACGTTCAGGTCTTACAGGTATGTAATACTTATTCTGCACAACGGAATATTATCGAAAGGGCAGCTTCGGCTGCTCTTTTGGTAAAATTTCGGAATATGTTTTTTGTTATAAAAAATATATTCGGGAATTTTACCGATTATAATTTTTATATTAAGGCGGTTTGTATGAACGGAGAAAAAAATTTTGATGCAGGAAAAATAATGTGGTATGACACACCTGCCGAGAACTGGGATCAGGCGCTGCCTCTGGGCAACGGCAGAATAGGCGCAATGGTGTTCGGCAAGCCTGCCGAGGAGCTTATCCAGCTGAATGAGGATTCCCTCTGGTCGGGAAAGCTTCGTCACAGAAACAATCCCAAGGCGCTGAAAAATCTTGAAAAAATGAGAAAGCTCATCGACGAGGGTCATGTTCCCGAAGCCGAAAAGCTCTGCTTCGATTCGTTTATGGGAACTAACGAGCAGCAGCGTCATTATCTGCTGCTGGGCGATCTGCATATCTGTGCGGAGGGTGCGGAAAATTTCTCCGACTATAAGCGCACGCTTGATATCGGCAGGGGAGTATGCACCGCAGAATATACTGCGGACGGCGTGAAATACACCCGTGAGATGTTTGTTTCCGTGCCCGATCAGGTCATGGTGATAAGATATGCTGCCGACAAAAAGGGCGCTGTTTCGTTCACGGCTTATATCGACGGCAGAGACGACAATTACGACAAAAACGAAGCCTATGATAATAACACCATTCTTTTCACGGTGAGCGACGGCATTGCCTATGCGGCTGCACTTACTGTATTTTCCGTGGGCGGAAGCGCTTATACCGATGCGAACCGTCTCCGTGCGGAGGGCTGCGATGAGGCATATATAGTGCTGTCCTGCCAGTCCGAATTCAGAACGGGCGAGTATGAAAACCTCGCTCTCCGTCAGGCGAAAAAGGCTGTCCGTACAGGCTACGGCAGACTTTACAAGCGCCACTGCGATTTCTTTGCGTCGGAAATGGGAAGATGCTCATTGACTGTCGGCGATGACAGCGAGGGCAGAAGCGCAGGATCCACCGACAAGCGTTTGCAGTATGTCCGTGAGGGAAAAACGGACAGTATGCTTTCGGTGCTGTACTTCAATTTTTCACGCTATCTTATGATATCAGGCTCCCAGCCGGGAACACTGCCGCTTAATCTTCAGGGCATATGGAACAAGGATATGTGGCCTGCATGGGGCGGAAAGTATACTATAAATATCAACACGGAAATGAATTACTGGGCTGCCGAGATGCAGGGGCTGGGCGACTGCTGCACTCCGCTTTTCGACCATATCGAGCGTATGCGTGAGAACGGACGTGTTACCGCAAGGGAAATGTACAACTGCCGTGGAACGGTATGCCACCACAATACCGATATATGGGGCGATACTGCGCCGCAGGACAAGTGGATCCCCGCAACACTCTGGCCTATGGGCATGGCGTGGCTCTGCCTGCATATATATGAGCATTTCCGCTTTACAATGGACGTGGACTTTCTTGAGGAAAAGTATGATACCCTCTGCGAAGCGGCGGAATTTTTCGTTGATTTCCTGGTGGACGACGGAACGGGCAGAATGGTAACGAATCCCTCCGTTTCCCCCGAGAATACATACATCACAAAAACAGGCGAGAAAGGCTCCATGTGCAAGGGCCCCTCAATGGACAGCCAGATACTTTACACACTGTTTACGGATATCATCGAGGCTGCGGATCATATCAGCAGCGATCTTGTGAATAGGGAGCTTACCGAAAAGCTGAAAGACCTGCGCAGCAGACTCCCCGAGCCGAAGATAGGCAAGTACGGTCAGATAATGGAATGGGCAGAGGATTATGACGAGGTCGAGCCGGGTCACAGACATATCTCCCAGCTTTTCGCACTTTATCCCGGCGAGATGATAACCACGCAGAAAACTCCCGAGCTTGCGGCTGCGGCAAGAGCTACTATCGAGCGCAGACTTTCTCACGGCGGCGGACATACGGGCTGGTCGAGAGCTTGGATAATCAATATGTGGGCACGTCTCCATGACGGCGAGCAGGTGTATAACAACATCAATGCTCTGCTGGCGCACTCCACAAATATCAATATGCTTGATATGCACCCTCCGTTCCAGATCGACGGAAATTTCGGCGGCGGAGCGGGAATAGGCGAAGCCCTGCTCCAGAGCCACAGCGGAGAGATACAGTTCCTGCCTGCGCTTCCACCCCAGTGGAGATGCGGCAGTGCGGAGAATTTCCGTGCAAGAGGCGGCTTTACAGTAAGCTTTGACTGGGACAACGGCAGCTTTGAAAAGGGCAGCATCGTCTCGGCAAAGGGCGGCGTTTGCCGCATAAGAGGAAAATATTCAGTATCTGCGTCGGACTGCGATGTGAACGCTTCATATGAAAACGGCGTCACAATATTCACAGCCGAGGCAGGCAGGATATACAATATTAATACCGTTGCATAACGGGCGAAAGGCGGAAAACCAATGAAAACAAAACTCGTAAACGGCGTATCTATCCCTAATATGCCATGGCAGGACAAGCCCGCAGGCTGCAATGAGGTCATCTGGAGATATTCGGAGAACCCCGTTATCAAGAGAGATCATCTCCCCACATCAAACTCTATCTTCAACAGCGCAGTTGTTCCCTTTGAGGGCGGCTTCGCAGGCGTTTTCAGAGTAGATGACAAGGCAAGAAACATGGCTCTCCACGCAGGCTTCTCAAAGGACGGTCTGAACTGGGACATCAACCCCGAGAGGATCAGCTTCAAGACAGATATCCACGAAATGGCTGAATTCCAGTACGGCTACGATCCCCGTGTATGCAAGATCGAGGACAAGTATTTCATCACATGGTGCAATGCTTACGGCTGGAGACCCACTATCGGCGTTGCATATACATATGATTTCAAGGAATTCACACAGCTTGAAAATGCATTCCTGCCTTTCAACAGAAACGGCGTTCTCTTCCCCAGGAAGATCAACGGCAAGTATGTTATGATGAGCCGTCCCTCCGACAGCGGTCATACTCCTTTCGGCGATATTTATATCTCCCAGTCTCCCGACATGAAGTACTGGGGCGAGCACAGACACGTAATGGGTCCCTCCAAGGGCTGGGAATCCACAAAGATCGGTGCAGGTCCTATTCCCATAGAGACAGAAGAGGGCTGGCTGATGTTCTATCACGGCGTTCTTACTTCCTGCAACGGCTATGTTTACAGCTTCTCCGCAGCACTTCTTGACAAGGACGAGCCTTGGAAGGTGCTCAAGAGAGGAACAGAATACCTCATCAACCCCAGAGAGCCTTACGAGACTATCGGGGACGTTCAGAACGTAACATTCCCCTGCGCAAACCTTGTTGACGCAGACACAGGCAGGATCGCTATCTACTACGGCTGCGCTGATACCTGCACATCACTCTGCTTCACAACAGTTGATGATGTTATGGATTACCTTAACAATCACAGCCAGATCTAAAATAAAGTATTTACATTCGGTGAAATACGTGCTATAATATTTGTAATGGAATAACGGGAATGAGGTTCTCCCGAGGATATGAAAATATCCTGAACTGCTTTGAGACTAAAGCTGATGACTTCTGCAACTATTTTGTCGCAGGAGCCATCGGCTTTTTTGCGGCTATGGAGGTTTTTTTATGTTAATGTCTTTCGCCCTTATTTTTATTGTGGGACTGGCGCTGGGTGCGCTTTGCGGTCTGATAAAGCTGCCGAAAATAATCGGAATGCTTGCGGCGGGAATTATCCTCGGGCCGTATGTGCTGAATGTTATTGATCCGTCCGTGCTTTCCGCATCGGCTGATCTGCGAAAAGCCGCACTGGTGATAATACTGCTGAAAGCAGGCTTGTCGCTGGATATAAACGACCTGAAAAAGGTGGGACGGCCTGCGGTGATGCTGGCATTTGTACCTGCAAGCTTTGAGATCATCGGATACGTTCTGCTTGCGCCGCTGATACTGGGCATCACTCGGACGGAGGCGGCGGTCATGGGAGCGGTGCTGGCGGCGGTATCACCTGCGGTAGTGGTGCCGAGAATGGTAAAGCTCATTGAGGAAAAGCGGGGCACCGACAAGGCTATCCCGCAGATGATAATGGCAGGCGCTTCCTGCGATGATATTTTCGTTATCGTGCTGTTTTCGACATTTTTGAGCATGGCGCAGGGCGGAAACAGCGGCGGAGTTGACGCAGCCGCATTTATAAATATCCCCGTTTCGATAATTCTCGGAATTGCCGTGGGAGCGGTAAGCGGACTTGTTCTGCACCTGTTCTTTGAGAAAGCATTTTCACTGGGTCACGGCATAAGGAACAGCACAAAGACGGTCATCGTCCTTGCGGCGGCATTTTTCCTTACGGCAGCCGAGAGCTTCTGCGGAAAGATATCCTTTTCGGGGCTGCTTGCGGTGGTAAGCATGGCGTGCGTGCTTCGCATGAAGAGCATTCCCGAGGTGTCGGGGGCATTGTCCGCAAAGTTCGGAAAGATATGGATAGCCGCAGAGGTGATGCTTTTCGTGCTGGTCGGTGCGGCAGTGGATATCAGATACACTCTTGAAGCGGGAGTCGGTGCGGTAATCATGATATTTGCGGCGCTGATATTCAGGTCAATAGGCGTTGTCATATGCACGGCAGGAACTTCCCTGACGCTGAAAGAAAGGATATTCTGCGTTGCGGCATATCTTCCGAAGGCAACGGTGCAGGCGGCTATCGGCTCCGTTCCGCTGGCTGCGGGGCTTGCCTGCGGAAACATCGTGCTTTCGGTTGCGGTCATGGCTATAATCATCACGGCGCCGCTGGGAGCGCTTCTGATAGATGTGGGCAGCCGCAGTCTTAACGCTGAAAACGGGGATAATAAGCAGTAGTGTTTCTGCACAAAAAATTACAATACATTTTTACATATGTGTGAACTCTATTTTTCTTAACTTTTTCAATTAACATTTATGATAAAAACGCCCTTGACATAAGGACGTTTTTATGTTATATTTAACTATGTATAATAGCGGTTTTGTAAAATCGGATAAAAGGCGCTATGCCGAAAAAAACAGCTTAACCGCATGATATTTAGTATGGAAAGGAACGGTCAGGTAATGGATATTACAGAATTCACAAGGCTTTTGCTTGAAAGCTTTGCCGATGACGCAGTTAAAAATGCTCTCAGAAAGATGCTCAGCGATGACAGTGTTGCCGAGGACATTGCAAAATATGAAGAACAGATAAGGGGTCTCGAGGAGACAGTTGCGGCAAAGGACGATGAGATATCCAATCTCCGTCTCCAGCTCAATAAGTCCAAGCTTGATATGGGCGAGCGTGACAGACGCATCACAGAGCTTACCGCAAATCAGGCGGCAGGCGAGAACAGCGTCCGTGCCGCAGAAGAAAAGAACCACAGCCTTACCGTTAAGCTGGAAGAGCTTACCGCACAGCTTGAAAAGGCAAAGTCGGATATTTCCGACCGTGACAGCCGCATAGGCGAGATGTCGGCTGCTCAGGCGGCAGGCGACAGCACGGCAAAGGCTTCCGCCGACAGAATAGACGCTCTTTCCGCAAAGGTGGAGGAGCTTACCGCACAGCTTGAAAAGGCAAAGGCTGATATTTCCGACCGTGACAGCCGCATCAGCGAGATGACAGCCGCTCAGGCAGCAGGCGACAGCAGTGCAAAGGCTGCCGCAGATCAGATCGAAGCACTTAACGAGAAGATACACGCCGCAGAAGAGGAGGCAGCAAAGGCAAAGGCAGAGGCTGCTTCAAAGGATTCCGCAGCGGATACTCTCAATGCACAGATAGCCGAGATCTCCGCAGCAAAGGCTGCCGCAGATGAAAAGATCGCCCAGCAGTCCGCAGAGCTTGAGGACCGCAGCGCTCAGATCGGCACACTCAATGAAAAGACATCGGCTCTTGAAGAGGAAAATCTTGCTCTCAAGGCTGCCGCAGACGAGGCTTCCTCAAAGGCTGCAATGGCAGGCTCACAGCTCAGCGATATTGCCGCACAGCTTGAAAAGACCCGTGCAACGGTTTCCGAGCGTGACGCTGTTATCAATGAGCTTACGGCACAGCGTGACGAAAGCTCCGCATCGCTGGAAAGCCTCCGCAGCATGAACGAAACTCTCAGCGCAACTATCAACGATATGAGCTCTTCAATTTCCGAGCGTGATGAAAAGATCGAGCTTATGAAGCGCCAGCTCCAGGCTATGCTTGTTCTGAAGCAGAAGATCAACGAGTATGCCGAGACAGCCAATGCATATGCGGAGGAAGTGGAAAAGTCCCGTGCCCTTGTTGCGGAGCGTGACGGAACTATCCTTGAGCTGAATCACAGCGTAAATACGCTCAATACAACTCTTGAAACAAGAAATCAGCAGCTTGTTGAAACGGCAAACTATTCACAGGCTCTTGAATCCCAGGTCAACGACTTCAAGAACGCAAATTCCGAACTCAGCACCGAGGTCGACCGTCTCCGTGACCAGATCGAAGAGGGCAAGAAGAGCATTGAAGCTTATAAGGCAACCTTCGGCAACCTTACGGATATGTTCGATAAGTACAATAACCTTACACCCAAGACCAAGACAGGACTTGACGAATATCAGGTATTCCCCGAGGGCATCAATGTTCAGAGCTTCCTTGCCTGCGGCGCACAGTGGGGACACATTCAGGCACTTTGGGAATATGCGCAGCAGCGTATCGTGCAGGAGGATTTCACCGATACCGCAGCGCTGAACGATCTCTTTGTATACTTCCTGAACTTCTATAACAGCAGCCACAAGCAGAAGCAGTATGAGCTTATCGAGGCTCCCGCAGGTGAAGCATTCGATGAAGAGCTGCATGACAAGGTAATGACAAGAGAGGAAAGAAAGGCTCTGTTCTTCAACGAGAAGAAAAAGGACAATTCGCCTGTCGGACCTATCAAGGAATGCGTTCTCTTCGGCTATAAGAACCTGAAGAACGGCAGAGTTATCCAGAAGGCAGTTGTAAGAGTATAATTTACCGTACATAATAAAGCAGGACCGCTTAACGAAGTTTATCACGCTCCGTTAAGCGGTCCTGCTTTTTATTTAAGAAGTAAAAAATTATGAAGGCGGTTAAAGTATCAGATCTTCACCTGAAAATCATTTCTGCACTGGGGACAGCATACCGTGTGCTTGCCCTTGCGCTTTGGCAGTCGGAGCATTTTCTTGCATACGGGGCATTTTCTGTAGCAGTGGGTCTTTCTGTCACGGAATTTCAGCTTCTGTATGCGGAAAAAGCCTTTCACCTTGTTTCGGTAATTGAGATATACCGTGTTTTCCGCACGGCGCTTTTCGGTGCGTCTGGAGAGTATTCTGTAATACAGCCATATCAGCAGTGCGATCTCCAGTAAGTATACTATGGTGCTTCTGAGGAAAATATTTATGATGATAAGTGCGAACCATGCGGCGAAGCTGAATCTTGAAAGCTCATCGGCGCCGTATCTTCCGTACATAAAGCGTGCCAGCTTGTCTTTGAATTTGTTCATGCTATCTTTTGCTCCTTTGAAATATCTATCTGTACATGAGAGCCGTGCCGTTGAGCATCCATAAAAGCATCTGTATTATCTGTATAACAACGATCACCTTTATAAATGTGATAAACGGCGAGCTTCTGCGGCGGAGTTTTCCGCCTGTTTTGAGAATGGCTTCCTTTGTTTCCTCATAGGAAGCGTTGTCGGGTTCCATATCCGAGGCGGTGCGAATGCTGTCGCAGGCAGCCTGTGCATTGCCGGTGTAGTAGCAGGCAATGGCGTAAAGATAATGCCAGCGTGCCGTTCTGTCGCTTACACGGGCAAGCATCTGGATAGCTTCACGGTATCTTCCCGCACGGATATATATTTCCGCTGCGTCCAGATCATCGGCTCTGCGGTACTGTCCGCCGAAAAAGTCAAAGCCGCCGAAGAAGTCCTCATATACATTTCCCGAATAGCCTGTGTAGCCCGAAGCATTTCCCGTCGAATATGACGATGCATAGCCGCTGTCGGAGCCGTAAGCTCCCGCAGGACGGCCAGCGCTGTCCGTGCCGCTTTTTATCATGTCATAAGCGGCGTTTATCTCGCTCATTTTTCTTGCGGCGGCTTCATCGTTGGGGTGAAGATCGGGGTGATATTTTTTTACAAGGCTGCGGTACGCCTTTTTTATTTCGTCGTCGGAGGCATCTCTCGATACGCCCAGAACGGAATACGGGTCTGACATAATTTTCTCGCCGACGGGAAATATCGCCGCCGACCTGCTCCTTTTCTTCGGACGATACTGTTTGTCCGATTCTTTGAAATGAATTATACCATGTCATTGTGACAGTATCGTGATAATGTACTGTAATTTTTACGAATCACCAATGATATTATATTACGATCAATGTTATTTAGGGCGCCGCCGCATCTATAAGCTCCGAGATGTCCGCACAAAGCTCTATGGTAAGGCTGCCGTCATTTCCCGCATATATCTTTTTGACGATAAGCGACAGCTCCTGTCGGGATATGCTTCCGTCACCGATCTTTTCAATAAGCTTGTCAAAGCCGTCAATGACACGCTTTGCACTTTCTTTCATGGAAGCTCTTTTTTCACTGTCTGCCGACAGCAGCTCCGCACGTCTGCGGCAGGCTTCTATCTCATCGGTAAGCTCCTTTGATATCTCATCGTATGTTTCGTTGATGATATCCGTTCTTTCCGGGGAGCGGACAAGCTGTTCAAGACGTGTTCTTTCCGACTGCCGCAGCTGATCTTTCAGCATATCCGCCCTTTTGTTCAGCCGTTCGCATTCCTCTGCCGCCGCCTTTGCGTATTCACCGCTTTTCCTCATGCCGTCCTCGGCTATTGCGGCTGTGAGCTTTTCCTTGGCATAGAAAAGATATTCCGTCAGAGCCTGATCCGCCGCCGCACGCTTTATTCTGTGGGAGGTACAGCCCTTTCTTCCTCTGCGGTGATATTTTCCGCATATAAAGGCTTGGGGCTTGTCGGGATAATTTACCGAAAACATGGGACTGCCGCAGTCGGCGCAGAATATCATTCCGCTGTATGGATTGCTGTTTTTCGGAGATATCCTGCTGTGGGACTGCTTCTTTTCGGCGTGTATCTCACGGGCACGGAGAAAATCCTCACGGGAGATCACGGCGTCGTGATGCCCCTCAAATACGATGTTTTCCGATTCGGGCAGACGGATATCCTTTTTATTTATGCCCTTTCTGCTCCATACTCTCTGGCGGAGCGTGCCCGTATAAAAATCATCGGCGAGAATATTCGCCACGGAATTGTGGCTCCATACATTTTCGATGCTGTCGGGATCGGCATTTCCGCCCCGTTCGGCATACTGTACAGCTTTCAGCCGTGCGGCGGTGGGATAGCCCTTTTCGGTAAGATAGCCTGCAATGCGCTTGTAGCCCCAGCCCTCAAGATACAGCCTGAATATCTCACGGACAGCCGCAGCGCCCCGTTCGTCGATACAGACGGTGTTCTTTTTCAGAGGGTGAAGATAATAGCCGTAGGGCACTGCGCATATCCATTCGCCCTCCTGCTGGCGGTTCCTGATAACGCTCCGCACCTTTTTTGATGCATCGGTAACGGGCATCTCGTTCAGCAGAAAGTGGAACTGAATACTTAGCCAGTCATCGTTTTTGGGATAATCAATGCCGTCCAGCACGGCGATTATCCTCATTCCCATATCGCGTAGATCCTCCAGCTCCACAAGCCCCTTGCTGTTTCGGCGTGAAAATCTGGAAAGATCCTTTACGATAAGGATATCATACCTGCCTGCAACGATATATCTCCGCATACGCTGATATTCCTCACGCTGTTCAAAGGTATATCCGCTTCGGTCACGGTCGCAGTAGAAATCGGGAACGCTCATGGGGAACTTATCGTTCACATATTTTGTTATAATATCTATCTGGTTCTCGATAGAGGTATTCAGCTCGCCTGCCTGTTCATCAACGGAGATACGGCAGTATGCGGCTATTCTCGGAGCGGCATCATTCATCTGTCGGAAGCCCCGTTTTTATCTATCAGCCGTGAAAATCCGTTCAGCAGAGGAGCATCGCCGCCTATATATGTGAATATAGGCAGACCGTTATTTCGGGCTGTTTCAACAGCGGATTTGTACGTTTTGTCCTGTTTATAGGTATTCTTTTCACTTGCATTCACCCACACCGTACAGGCGGACTTGCCGTAATTTACCGTCATAGTAAAAATCCTCCGAATAATCGTTTACATACAAGGATTATTGACCTTTAATTATTGTAGTATACAATGCCCAAAATACAAAAGTTAGTCAAATATTATAAATAATTATTCATCTTATTGTTGTTAACGCACAAAATAATTGAGTTTTTTTATTGTTATTTGTTAATTTAACTGCTTGAAATAAAAGTGAAATTATTGTAAAATGTATAAAGTCCGAAAGAAAAGGACAATGTGAAAAAAGTTTAAAAGTTATGGTAAATGTATCGTGATATATTTGCCGAAGAGAAAGGAAATGTTCAATATGAAAAAGATTCTTGCTATTGCTGCTGTTCTTTCTGTAATGGCTCTCTCCCTTACAGCTTGCGGTAACGACACAACTACAACAGACGAGACAACATCTGATACAACAGTTGCTGCCGAGGCTGAGACAGAGGCTGCTGCTGAGGAGACAGAGGCTGCTGCCGATGATGCTGCTGCTGAGGAAACAGAGGCTGCTGCCGATGACGCTGCTGCTGAGGAAACAGAGGCTGCTGCTGACGATGCTGCCGCTGAGGAGACAGAGGCTGCTGCTGATGATGCAGAGGCTGAGACAGAGGCTGCTGACGAAGCAGTTGCTGAATAATTAAGTACTTAATTTACGGCAAATAAAAGAAGCGGAGCGTCCGTGGACCCTTTATGGGTTTTGTGGGCGCTCCGCTTTTTTGTTCATTTTCATCTCTTAAATGGTGTTTTTTAACTGTTTCTCTCTTTATTTATTGTGTTTGCTGTTAGTTTATAGTATTTTGTAGTATGGTTTGCAACCATAGAGAAAGCGGAGGTTCCGCCTCCGGCGGGCAAAGGGATGAACCAAAAGGGGCGGTAAAAATAAATCGACACAAAAATCGGGCGCCGCCCCTTTAGGTTCTCCCTCTGCACACTCTTTCCTTATCCCCCGCCCGATTTTTGAAAATCCATATCAGAAATTCTCTTTAGATTTACTTATGCCGACGGCTCATAAATCTACGCCATTTACTCTTTTTCATTCGTGGCGCTCAACCGTCGGCTATTTGGTGTAGGAATCACTTCAAGTCATTCATTATAGTTGTAACTCTCAATCTTAAATTTCTCCGACGGGTCGCTTAGTGGCAGATAGCAACAGTTACTTGCAATCTATAAGCACTAAGCGACCCGACGTGTAAATTGAAGTAAAAAAAAGAAAAGCTGATATTTTCAACATTAAAGGTTGAAAATATCAGCTTTTACGTCGGTTGAGCGCACCATAAAACAGAGTAAGTTATAAGCGTTGCATGAACCTTTACTATAATAAATCTAAAGAATGCGCAATAACTGGATTTGCAAAAATCGAGGCGGAGGTGAGGATGGGTAAGGAAAGAGAGTGCAGAGGGAAAACCTAAGGGTAAGGAGAGGGGGGCGCCTCGATTTTTGCTTCTGCTTTTCTGTTAGCCCCCCTCTCCTTCGCCCTTTGGTGTTCCCTTTGCAAAACTTGAAGGTGATATGATACACATTTCTATAAATTATAAGTAAGCTTTTAAGTAACCGAAAGTCTTGACGGTAGAAATAACAACGAATTAATAATAGAAGCAAGCTTTTCAGTAACATCAAAGCCAAATAAGGCAGACAGTAACAACAATTAAAAAATAAGTCTTTCAAGAAAAGTCAGAAAATAACTTAGTAACAATTTGTACAAAATATACAGTATATTCATATGTGCCGTAAGTGTTAAAATAATAATAAGTATATGTATATGTAAAGGACTGATAATATAAATGGCAGCGAAGAAAAAACATAAAGTAAATGCGGAGCCGTCTCCCGAAACAGATAGGGAAACCACTGCCGAACGTGAAAGTGATTCGATGCGTCACTTCGATAAGGAGTATACCGCAAATTACCGTAAATGGCGTCAGGATAATAAGGGCTCTTTCGGCTTCTTCTACCGCAATAACCGTAATGAATATACCTATCAGGACGGCTATGGCTTCGTGCGTGATATCCCCGAATCAATGGAGGCTCACGCTATGGGCCATGTTAACTCTATCGCAGGATATATTCTCCTTGCCTGCGCTGTGATGAATATGCTGTTCCATTATATCGTTCCGCTGATACTTAACGGAAAATTCGGCGTGCCTATCGGTATGATACGTCTTTCGGGCGGATTTTACGGCGATGAAAAGGTTGCTTTGATATATAGCTATATAGTTCAGATATTTATTAGGATAGTTCCTGTGCTGGCTGTTGTGTGGGTGTCGAAAATGCCCCTCAGAGTTATGCTGCCCACAAAAATATCAAACCGTCCGCTTTTCAGGATATCTGTTCCTGCGGCTCTTATGACGGGCGCTGTAAGTATCGTTCTCAGTATCCCTTATTATGCTATTCTCAGGGCATTGGGCGTTAATATCAACCGAGCTTCGTATATCCCCGAGGGCAATGTGAATATCGTGCTGATGTTCCTGCTGAATGTTGTGCTGCTTCCGATATTGAATGAGATCATAACCCGAGGCGCATTCATGCAGCTGCTCCGTCAGTTCGGCGACGGATATGCACTTATGGCAACGGGATTTATCACCGCTGTTATGTCCGGCGATATCAGAATGTTCCCGCTGTGCTTTTTCTATTCCGTTGTTATAGGATATTTTGTTCTGCGTACAGGCTCTGTTATAACCGCTTTTATAATGCGTGTGACGCTGGCTGCATTTTATTGGTTCCTGTCGTTTTTCATGAACAGAATTTCAAGCAATATTATATCGGTCCATAATGCATTCATGCTGTTCTGCTTTGCGGTGGGACTTTACTTTGTGATACATTTTGTTATGCATTACAGCGATAAGACAGAGCTGCCCATAAAAAAGACTTTTCTTACTTCATATGAAAAGCTGATGAATTTCTTTGCGTGTCCGCCTGTTATCCTTTGGGTCAGCCTTGCGCTGGCGGTCATGCTCCTTTCTATCCCAACACGGATATAGCGGAGAAATGCAATGCTCGATGATATACATTATATGAAGCTGGCGCTTGAACTGGCGCATAAGGCTTATGAAAACGGAGATGTTCCCGTGGGGGCAGCAGTTGTCCGAAAAAGCGACGGTCTTGTTGTGGGGACGGGATATAATACCCGTGAAAAACAGCATACGGCAATAGGTCATGCGGAGATATCCGCAGTCAGTGCCGCCTGTGAAACACTGGGCGGCTGGCGGCTCAGCGGCTGTGTTTTGTATGTTACCCTTGAGCCGTGCCCCATGTGTGCGGGAGCAGTGATAAATTCACGGCTGGATAAAGTCGTTTTTGGAGCTTACGATAAAAAGGCAGGCTCCTGCGGCTCTGTTTCCGATATGTTTTCCATGGGATATAATCACCGTCCCACGGTCTGCGGCGGAGTTATGGAGGAAGAATGTTCGGCTCTGCTGAAAGATTTTTTTAACGGCAGGCGTGAAAACAAAGGGCGAGTTTCCTTTTCGGATATCATCACCCCAGATCAGATACGCCGTGCGTCAGAGCTTGCCAATATTACGGAAAGTGAAATTATCGGCGATATAAACAATGGGTATAAGTGCCGCTTTATACGCAGAAAGGGCAAGCCTGTGGGATATGTCTCATTCAGAGACAGCTCCGCAGTATCTCGGCTCATTATCTCGGAGCAGTACAGGGATATGGGCTTTGAAGCGGACGCACTTGCACTTATAAAGGAGGGATAATGTGAAAAAATATGCTTTGATACTGTCCGTGCTGGTGCTTGCGGCTTCAATGAGCGGCTGTGCCAAGGGTTCGGAAAACACCGCCTCATCGGAGGAAACAGGTGCTTCCGCCGAAACGCAGTCTGCCGAAAGCGGCGAGGAGCCGCCTTTTGAGGAATATACAGCCGAAGTTACCGACGGCAGCGCAAATTATCTGCTCACATTGTCCCGAGGCGAAAAGGGCATCACCGCCGTGCTGGAGGATAATTCCTATCAGGCATCTGTTGAGGAGATACTTCCCCCCGACGGCTTTGAGCCGCTTTATCCCGGAGATTCCGCTTCCGCAGGGGATATATGCAGGATAATCACCAACGATATCGACGAAGAGCCTGTTCCCGATCTTATCCGATTTGATTTTACCGACGGCGAAAATGAAGTGAGCCGATTTTATATGATAAGCGGCGGAAAATTCGTTCGGCTGAAAATATATGAGTCTGCCGACAGCGATGCGGAATCGGATTATCTTGCAAGGACTTCCCTTTATCATTCCGAGCCGCTGAAATTCATAAGCGGCATAATCGTTGACGAAAGCGCAGGGTTCACCGACGATATAAACGATATGGTAAGGATACGAACCCTTTCCTTTGACCCGAAAAAGCAGTCCGTCACCTGCGGCTATGAGGAGCTTTCCCCCGATGATCCGCTGTATTTCGGCTATGCCTACTGGGGGCTTGCAAACAATACCGCACGATATTTCACGGAAAATGTCTACAATATCTCCGATTACGATGATTACCGTGAAGAGGAAAATCCCGACGATCCCGAAAATCCCTATTACTTTTTCAAAATAGACGACAGCCGATTTTCCGATACGGACGGGCTGGAACAGTACCTGAAAAATATATTCTCGGAGACTCTTGCCCGTTCGCTGATAAACGATTCTCCCCAGAAATATCACGATATCGACGGCGAGTTGTACGCTCTCACGGGGCAGTCAAGGCATGATTATTCGCTGGGAATGCTCACCTTCCGCTCCTATCGTGTGTCGGATAACGGTGAAAAGATAACCTATTATACCAGACAGGAAAAATATGACGAAAACGGGAAGTTCATCGGCTATACCGACGGCGGAGATTTTCAGCTGTCCTACGTTACCGACTGGATATATCACAGTGAAAACAACGAATATGAAGATGTACAGCGGTGGGTGGTCACTATGTACAGATATCCATATTCGTAAAGTATAAATCATATAAATTATACAGAAAGGAAATGTCATAAAATGAAAATAAAATTCGGTGATTTTGAATACACACCCGATGAAAATACACAGAAGCTGCTTCGTGAAGCTGCGGAAAGCTTTGTATCGGCTGCTGCCGCATCAGCTGCGGCAAGCCTGCTGACACAGATAACAAACGCTCTCTTTCTGCCGAAAAAGACCGAGATAATCGTTGAGGGAGATATCCCCGCACAGCTGGTAACGCTGGGAAAGAACGGCAATCCCAAGGCGGTCTATGTTTCATCGAAAAAGGGAAAAATGAATCTTATGCCCGCAATACTCATGGCGCTGGCTGCTTTTGCGGTGCATAAGGCTCTTGAATCGGAGGATAAGGATACAAATATTCATGTCGTATAACGAATACATCTCCATCGGCGGAGTTAAAATAAAGAAAACGGCTGCCCTTGCGCCCATGGCGTCGGTGGCGGACAGGGCATACCGTCTTGTCTGCAAGGAATACGGTGCGGCTTATATGGTGTCGGAAATGATATCCGCAAAGGGAATGTGCTATTCCGACAGAAAGACCGAGGAGCTTTGCACCGTTCTTGATGAGGAGCGTCCCTATGCGCTCCAGCTTTTTGGTGAGGAGCCTGAATTTATGGGCAGGGCGGCAGGAATGCTCATGAAATACCGCCCCGATATAGTTGACATAAACATGGGCTGCCCCGTGCCGAAGATCGCAGGAAACGGCAGCGGAAGTGCGCTTATGCTTGACCCCGACAGAGCGTACCGCATCGTCCGTGAAACGGTGAACAATTCCGATGTGCCCGTTACCGTGAAGTTCCGCAAGGGCTGGGACGATGAGCATATCAATGCACCCGAGTTTGCGGCGCTTATGGAATCTGCGGGAGCGGCTGCTGTGACGATACACGGCAGAACGAAAAAGCAGATGTACAGCGGCAGCGCCGACTGGGACATTATCCGAAAGGTAAAGGAAGCCGTGAAGATACCCGTTATCGGCAACGGCGATGTGGATTCGGCGGAAAAGGCGGCGGCAATGTATCGTGAAACAGGCTGCGATCTTGTTATGGCAGGACGCGGAACTTACGGCAGACCGTATCTTTTCGCCGAGATAGACAGCTATTTTTCGGGAGAGCCTTTCACGCCGCCCACTGCGGAGGAAAAGCTTAGGATAATGTATCATCAGGCGGAGCTTACCGTAAAATTCAAGGGAGAAAGGACAGCCATGAGCGAATGCAGGAGGCAGTGCGCATTTTATCTAAGAGGCATACCCTCTGCGGCGAAATTCAGGAACAAATGCGGCACGCTCACAAGTCTTGATGACCTGCGCCGTCTCATTGACGAGATAGAAAACGTATTATGATAACCGTAAGAAACGCCGAAAGCGGCGATATACCATATATTGCGGCAATTGAGCGTGAGTCCTTTCCCGACCCATGGACGGAAAACGGACTTGCGGAGGAGCTTTCCCAACAGGTGATATTCACCTGCGCGGTGAACGAAAGCGGCGAATGCTGCGGATATCTTATCGGCTCCGCAAACGGAGATTTTGCGTCGGTGGACAAGATAGCCTGTCATTCGGCTCACCGCCGACAGGGCATCGGCAGAAAGCTGCTGGAGGATTTTTTCCTGCGTGCCGAAGAAAACGGCTGCGGCAGCGCATCTCTTGAGGTGCGTGAGAGCAACATCGGGGCTGCGGCGCTTTATATGTCCGTGGGCTTCAGAAAAGCAGGCGTCCGCAGGCGGTTTTATTCATCGCCCACGGAGGACGGACTGGTTTTCATCAAAGAATTATAAAAAACGAGGTATTATAAAAATGCTTATTCTCGGAATAGAATCGTCCTGCGACGAAACAGCGGCGGCTGTTGTTGAGGACGGACGGAAAATAATATCCAGCGTTGTATCGACGCAGATAGAGGAACACAAGAAATACGGCGGCGTTGTGCCCGAAATAGCTTCACGCAGACACTGCGAGAATATTTATGCGGTGGTCGAACAGGCTTTGAGGGACGCAAATTGTACATTGTCCGACATTGAAGCAATAGGCGTTACATACGCTCCCGGACTTATCGGAGCGCTGCTTGTGGGAACATCATTTGCAAAGGGACTGGCTATGGCAAGCGGAAAGCCCCTTGTTCCCGTGCATCATATCGCAGGACATATCGCTTCCAACTATATCGCCCATGAGGAGCTGAAGCCGCCCTATCTTTGTCTTGTGGCAAGCGGCGGACACTCCATGATATGCGAGGTGCTGGACTATACCAAGTTCCGCATTATCGGCAGGACCCGTGACGATGCGGCAGGAGAGGCTTTCGACAAGGCAGCCCGTGTGCTGGGATTCTGCTATCCCGGCGGCGTGCATATCGACCGTGCCGCAAAGGATGGCGATCCCAATGCATATCCGCTTCCGCACCCAAAGGTTGCAGGCAGCGAGTATGACTTCTCGTTCAGCGGACTGAAAACGGCTGTTATAAATACAGTCCACAACGCCGAGCAAAAGGGCATTGAGATAAATAAAAACGACATGGCGGCTTCTTTCCAGAAAACGATCTCCGAGATACTTGTTGGCAAGACAATGGCTGCCGCCCGTGAGTTCGGCTATAAGAAGATAGCAGTTGCAGGCGGTGTTTCCGCAAACAGCGGCATACGCGGACTTATGGAAAAGCGCTGCCGTGACAATGGCTTCGAGCTGTATCTTCCGCCGCTGAATCTCTGCGGAGACAATGGCGCTATGATAGCTTCCCAGGCTTATTTTGATTATCTTGACGGCAAGCGTGCGGACGAGAGCCTTAATGCAGTGGCAACGCTTTCGCTGGAGGATATATAACATCTTGTATATTTATACTTTATGTATAAATATCTAATCCTGCTTTAATCTTATTGTAAAGCAGGTATCATCAAAGAAATATAGAATATAAACAACGAAAAGAGGGGACTCCAATGAATTACAACGAACAGACGGATATCCTTGTAAATAATGATATTGAGGAAAAGCTGCCGAGAGCGATACTTGTATCGGCAGATACGGGCGAATTTGACGCAGAGCGTTCCATGGACGAGCTTGAAGAGCTTGCTTCAACGGCAGGCGTTGAAACGGTGGGACGTGTTATACAGAAGCGGCCTGCCTATGATTCGGCTACCTGCATCGGTTCGGGCAGACTTGCCGAGCTGAAAGACGAGGCGGAGGCGCTGGACACAGACCTGCTGATCTTCGACTGCGAGCTTACCGCAAATCAGACAAGGAATATCGAAGAAATAACCGATGTCAGAGTAGTGGACAGGACTACGCTGATACTTGATATTTTCGCACAGCGTGCCGTTTCCGCAGAGGGACGCATACAGGTCGAGCTGGCACAGCAGAAATACCGTCTTGCGCACCTTGCGGGAAAGGGAATATCAATGTCCCGTCTGGGCGGCGGTATCGGCACAAGAGGCCCCGGTGAATCAAAGCTGGAGACGGACAGACGTCATATCCGCCGCAGGATAGAAACTCTTTCGGCGGAGCTTAAAGAGCTGGAAAAAAGGCGTGATCTCCGCCGCAGCCGCCGCAAAAAGGACAATGTTCTCACAGCGGCGATCGTGGGCTATACCAACGTCGGAAAATCCACGCTGCTGAATGCGCTCACCGATGCGGGAGTTCTTGCGGAAAACAAGCTTTTCGCAACACTGGACATTACATCAAGGGCTATCGAGCTGCCCGACGGAAGAAGCGTGCTGCTGACGGATACGGTCGGTCTGATAAGACGGCTTCCCCATAATCTTGTTGAGGCTTTCAAAAGCACGCTTGAAGAAGCTGCCAATTCGGACATCATCATAAACATAATCGACATCAGTGCGGACGATGCATACGATCAGGCGGAGGTTACAGCAGAGCTGCTGAACGAGCTGGGCTGTCAGGATATCCCGAGGATAGACGTGCTGAACAAGATAGACCGTCTGCCCGATCCCGATAATCTTCCCGTTGACGGAACTACCGTGAAGATATCCGCAAAAACAAGGCAGGGCTTTGATGAGCTGCTGAAATGCATAGCGGAAAATCTGCCGTCGGAAAACGTAAGGGGAATGTTCCTTATCCCATATGACAAGGGCAGTCTGCTGAACGTGCTTCGTGCGGACGGAAAGATATTCAGCGAGGAATACACCGCCGAGGGAACTCTTATTGATGCACTTGTGGACAACAAGGTGTATTACATGGTGGAGGAATACCGCACAAAGTAATATCAGGTAAAATTTTTGTAATATTGTTGACATATTTATATTATGACTGTATAATATTTATAGAAAATGCTTATGGAAAGGAGAGTATGAAATGATGCCTGTATTCTGGATAGTTGTACTTATCGTGTCGATAATTGCCGAAGCGGCGACCTTTGCGCTTGTATCCATATGGTTTGCGTTCGGTGCGCTGGGCGGACTTATCGCATCGCTGTGCGGAGCTTCCGAGGTCGTACAGTTTATAGTATTTCTTGCAGTCTCGGGTCTGACACTGGTGCTTACAAGGCCCGCAGTAAAAAAGCTTCTTCCCAACAAGGCTGTGCCTACGAATGCCGATCTTGACATCGGCAGAACGGCAGTTGTCATCGAGGACGTTGACGGAATAAGCGGCAAGGGACGTGTCAAGCTTGACGGTGTTGACTGGTTTGCGGTAACTGCCGACGGTTCGGAGATACCAAAGGGCGAAGAAGTGGTAGTCACCGCAAGGGAAGCGACCACGCTGACAGTAAAGAAAAAGTAATCATATGCCGCAGAGAGCGGCGGAACGGAGTATATCATGAGCTATATAATCGGAGTTGTTATTCTTATCCTCATCATTGTTATTGCAGGAATCAAGATCGTGCCGCAGGCACAGGTATTCGTTATCGAGCGTCTGGGAACATACCGTGCATCGCTTGGCACAGGCCCCCACTACATCATTCCCTTTATCGACAAGGTAGCGAAGAGAGTTTCCATAAAGGAGCAGGTAGTTGACTTCAAGCCCCAGCCCGTTATCACAAAGGACAACGTTACAATGCAGATCGACACAGTTGTATTCTTCCAGGTAACGGATGCAAAGCAGTACACATACGGCGTTGAGCGCCCCATGGCTGCACTTGAAAATCTTTCCGCAACAACCCTCAGAAACATCATCGGCGAGCTTGAGCTGGATGCAACACTTACTTCCCGTGACGTAATCAACACAAAGATCACGACTATTCTTGACCAGGCAACAGACCGCTGGGGCATCAAGGTAAACCGTGTTGAGCTGAAGAACATTCTTCCTCCCCGTGAGATCCAGGACGCAATGGAAAAGCAGATGAAAGCGGAGCGTGAGCGCCGTGAGAAGATCCTCCAGGCAGAGGGTGAGAAGAAGTCACAGGTACTTGTTGCCGAAGGTGAAAAGGAATCGGCAATTCTCCGTGCGGAGGCTGCGAAGGAATCCGCCATTCTCAAAGCGGAAGCCGAGAAGCAGGCTACTATCCTCAAAGCAGACGCTGTAAGGCAGCAGAAGATACTTGAAGCGCAGGGTGAAGCAGAGTCCATTGAAATGGTACAGAAAGCGCTTGCTGAGTCTATCAAGAAGCTGAACGAAGCGAATCCGTCGCAGAGTGTCATTGCCGTCAAGAGTCTTGAAGCATTTGCGAAAGCTGCCGACGGCAAGGCTACGAAGATCATCATTCCCTCGGAGATACAGGGGCTTGCAGGTCTTGCTACATCTGTCAAGGAGCTTGTTTCCACTGACAAAGATGTACAGCTGAATGACAAGAAGTAACATTTTATATTAGATAAGAAACAGAAGCTCCCATATCGGCTGGTATGGGGGCTTTTATTCTTTAGATGTTGTTTGCAACTGTTTCTTTGCTTATTGTGTGTTGCTGTTAGTTTATAAAGTTTTGTAGTATGGTTTGCAACCATAGAGAAAGCGGAGGTTCCGCCTCCGGCGGGCAGAGAGATGAACCAAAAGGGGCGGTAATAATAAATCGACACAAAAATCGGGCGCCGCCCCTTTAGGTTCTCTCTCTGCACTCTCTTTCCTTATCCCCCGCCCGATTTTTGAAAATCCGCTTAATAAATACTCTTTAGATTTAGTATTGCCGACGGCTCATAAAACGCTTATAATATTCTCTTTCAGTTGTTGCGCTCAACCGTCGGCTATTTGGTGTAGGAATTTCATCAAGTTAGTTATTATAGCTGTAATTCTCAATCTTAAATTTAGCCGACGGGTCGCTTACTTCTCGTGAGTTGCAAATAGCTGTACCTTTTTTGATACTAAGCGACCCGACGTGTAAATTGACGAGAAAAAAGAAAAAGCTGATATATTCAACATTAAAGGTTGAATATATCAGCTTTTACGTCGGTTGAGCGCACCATAAAATATAGTAAATTATAAGCGTTGCACGAACCGTAACAATACTAAATTTAAGAAATGAGCAATAGCTGGGCGTGCAAAAATCGAGGCGGGAGTGAGGATGGGTAAGGAAAGAGAGTGCAGAGGGAAAACCTAAGGGTAAGGAGAGGGGGGCGCCTCGATTTTTGCTTCTGCTTTTCTTTAGCCCCCCTCTCCTTCGCCCTTTGGTGTTCCCTTTGCAAAACTTGAAGGTGATATGATACACATGGCTATAAAATAAAAGTAAGCTTTTAAGTAAAATCAAAGCCAAATAAGGCAGAGAATAACAACTAAACCTCAAAAACGAAAAAGAAGTTTTTCAATAACAACCAATCCCAAAAGGCAGAGAGCAACAAATCTCAAAAATAAATTTAAGTTTTTTCAAAAAAAACAAAAATGCCCGATCAATTCATCGGGCATAACTTGAATTATTCAAAATAACAAATAAAGAGAAACGATTATCTTGTTTCCTCAGCAAATCCGCTTTCAACAAGCTCAACAAGACCCTGAACAGCGTCCTGCTCGTCTGCGCCGTCAGCGATAATTCTGATCTGTGTGCCGCCTACAATACCGAGCGAAAGAATACCGAGAAGTGACTTCGCATTTACACGTCTTTCTTCCTTTTCGATCCAGATTGATGACTTGAATTCGTTTGCCTTCTGGATGAAGAATGTTGCCGGGCGAGCGTGCAGGCCAACCTGATTCTGAACCATTACATCTTTAACAAACATATAACTCTCTCCTATCTTAAAGCGGCTTTAACTTTAGAAAGCCTAAGGTGTGGTATATCCAACATCTTTATTATACAATGCAATTTTCCGATAGTCAATGACAAAATAAGATTAAATTCCGTTTTGCCGTAAATTTCTGCTATTTGAACAGTGGAGCGGATTTTAAAAATTTTGATTTGTCTAAAATCACCATGTTTATGACATCTACACAAGATTCAACAAATAATTATATGAACATTTGATATATTTTTATTATTATAATATATTCAGTTACTTCTTCTTTTGTTCATCTTTGTGTGCTTCGTTGTATTTTTCCAGCATATCGGGTCTGCGCTCCGCAGTAATGCTCATAGCCATTTCGTGCCGCCATGCAGCAATGTTTTTGTGATGCCCCGTCAGCAGAACATCGGGTACGGGCATATCATGCCATACCTCGGGACGGGTGTAGTGAGGGTATTCCAACAGTCCGCCGAAGTGGCTCTCCTCCTCAAAGCATTCTGCCGAGGCAAGAACTCCGTCACACATTCGTGCAATTGCGTCCGAAACGACCAGCGCAGGCAGCTCTCCGCCTGTGAGAACATAGTCTCCTATGGAGATCTCTTCGTCAACTATGCTGTCGATAAGGCGCTGGTCAAGCCCCTCGTAGTGTCCGCAGATCATAAGTATGTTGTCACGCTGTGAAAGCTCCACGGCACGCTGCTGGGTAAATACCTTTCCTTTCGGGGACATATATATTACATGGGGACGGCAGCCGATCATCTCGCATACCGCTTCGTAGCAGCGGTAAACGGGGTCTGCCTGCATTACCATTCCCATTCCGCCGCCGTAGGGATTGTCGTCAACACGGCGGTGCTTGTCAAGAGTATAGTCACGTATCTGGTGACAGTGAAATTCTATCTTTCCCGCTTTTGCGGCACGGCCCAGTATGCTTTCGTTCAGCACCGTCATGCACATATCGGGAAAAAGTGTGGCAATATCAATTCGCATGGCTTGTCTCCGCTCAGTCAAAAAGTCCGTCAAGCTTGTGGATAAGCATTTTTCCGTTTTCGATGTCCGTGCTTATGATAACATCGGGGATAGCGGGGATAAGATATTCCTTTTCGCCGTTTTTCACGATGTAAACATCGTTTGCGCCTGTTTCCTTTACCTCGGAGAGCTTGCCGTAGACAGTGCCGTCGTCGTTGTCGATGACCTCCAGCCCGATAAGATCCTGTACAAAGTAGCAGCCGTCGTCCAGCTCGACGTCCTCACGGTCCATGTAGAGTATCTTTCCGCGGAGCATCTGGGCAGCCTCAACGGTGTCTGTGCCCTTTATTTTTACAAGAACGATGTTCTTGTGGGGACGTGCCTTTTCGATCTCGACGGGAGTGTTTCCCTTGTCAAAATAAAGTGTGTCAAATTCGCAGAGGAACTCGGCTGAATCGCACCATGGCTCAACTCTTACATCGCCTTTAAGTCCCTGAACGGCAACGATCTTGCCTATCTCAAGAAAACGCTTCATATATATTATCAATCCTTTCGGTTATAATGCACATTCATATGAGCGGAAATACCGCACAAAATACCATTATGAATTATAGCATAAGCTTTATCCGTTGTCAACTGCCTTATACGGCAAAAGCCCACGCATGACGCATGGGCTTTCGATAATCTTTCTTATTTATCCTTATGCACACATTCGTTTATGATATCGTAAATTATCCATACTCCGAATGCCGCAAGGTATACTATAACGCTGTCCATAATGATTCTCCGTTTCTTTTTCACGTTTTTTCTGTGTTATATAATATACCCCGTTTCTTTGAAGAATAATTGAAAAAGATTAGAGTTTCATTAAGAAATGTATGGGTCATATTTTTTGCAGAAAAGTCCGTGTCTGTTGCAGTATGCCAGCAGCATTCCGCTGCCTTTGGGCCTGAATCTTGCTTCCGCATTTCCCTCTGGATAAAGCTTGATGATGTCCGCTCTGTCCGATGTGAGATATGCAAGGAACGAGATGTAGTGGGATTTTGTCATTTCATGATCCACAGTCACGAAAATTTCGTCCTCCACCTTTTCGGTCTTAATGTCATGTGCGCCGCCGCATTCCTCCGCTTCCGCAGCGGGAAGCGTTATTCCGCAGCAGGATATGGCAGCCTCGCCGCAGGCGGTTATGATGTTTCCGCAGACGGGACAGATGTAAAATTTCATTCGTCTGATATTCGCCGAAACATTTTTGTTTGTGACGATCTCTCCCGTGAAAAGCTCCGTGAGGGATACTCCCAGCGCCTTTGTGAGCGGCTCCAGCAGCGATATATCGGGCAGTCCCTTGCCTGTTTCCCATTTTGATACAGTCTTGTCGCTGACCGAAAGCATTTCCGCAAGTTTGAGCTGTGTAAGTCCTTTTTTCTCACGGAGTGTTTTTATTGTGTTTGCCGTAACGTAATTATTCATTGAAATATCTCCTTTTTTTGATTATTGTTTTGTGTTTTATCTCCCGACAAGACAATGGTAGCATACGTTTCCGAAAAACACAACCTACGCTCCGTTTACCTCTGACCCTTTCGCTGCTTCATCTCGTTGAGCCGCTTGGTCATTTCATCGGCTATTTTCTTGTTTGCCCTGAAATTGACAAAATATGTTACCGCATATATCACCGCCGATGTAAGGCACATCAGCAGCACCCCGTCAATGCTGAATTCATACCAGCCGTAGATAAGCCCCAGCACAAGTACGGCGGCGGTTATAAATACTCCGTGTACGATCAATCTTATTACCACTTCTTTTGAGCTTACGTCCCTGTCGGGCAGGATAAGCTCGGTGGCGGTGCCGCATACCGTGCCGAGGAGAAGTATCTCTCCCAGCGTGATATACGGTATATCGGCGTCAAGAAGAGTTTTTCCATGCAAGGTGAGCATTATGCCGTACCAAACTATGCAGGCGATAAGCGTTCCCGTTGAGATAGTAGCCGTAAGATTCAAAGCTCTTTTTATTCTTGTCATAATGCGCCCTCCATTCACAGTCCCAGACGCTTTTTCACGTCGGGAACGTACTGCCTTGAGATTATCACCTTTTCGCCGTTTGTCAGCACCGCTTCAAAGCGTCCGCCGATAGAGGGAGCGAACCGCTTTACCTTTGAAAGATCAAGTATCATTGTGATATCCTTATAAGATCTGTTCCCGCAAAGCGCTCCTCCAGCTCATAGAGCTTCTGTTTAAGCTCCGCAACATCGCTTTTGCCGTATGCAAATACCTTGCTGTCCACCGATTCGATGTAATATATCTCCGAGGGGTCAAGAACGGAAATGCTGCCGTCGGGATAATATGCCGTGAGCTTTTCCTCCGCCGAATTTATCTGTCGGATAAGCTCGGCTATGCGGCTGTCGGGCTTTCGGAGACGGATTATTATTTCCTCCTCCGCACCCTCGGCAGGCTGTTCTATGATAACTCTCATCTGCACTTCCTTTCCGCAGCCGCACTCAGCACCGCATATATCAGGACTGCCGCCAGAGCGGCTGCCGCAACGAAAATGTACATAGAAGCCGTGCTTACGGTCTTTCCGCCGAAGCTCACGGTGCAGTCCATGACCTTTTTTATCTCGGTAATGATCTCATCGGGAACGCCGTCCATGCTCATCTGTTCAAGCACGCCTCTCAAAGCGTGGCTTTTGAAAAGAGATGCCGAATATGTTGAGGGCATAAAGGAAAGCAGCTTCTGCAAGCCGTCTCCGAACTGGGAGATCGGCATATATGCTCCGCATACAAAGCCGTAGCCTGCGCTTACAACAGTGCCTACTGCGGATATCTGCCCCTGTGAGTTAAGGAAAACATTTACCAGCGAGGAAAGCGCCGTGCCGAACATCACCGTCAGCAGTATGTCTGCGGAGAGCAGGAGAATGTCCCTGCCCGACATGAACCACCCCACCGAATTAATATAGATAAGGCAGGCTCCGAATGCGGCAAAGCATACGATAAGCGAGGAAATAAGCGATGCGATGTAATAGCCTGCGGATATCATAAAGCTTTTGGCGGGAGATACAAGTATATCAGCCGCTGCGCCGTTCACCTTGTCCTGCACCGATATCATGTTGCAGCAGAACGCTACCGTAACACAGCATACCGACAGCAGCGAAGCCATAAGCTGCGCACCTACGGCTGCGTCGATAACTCCCTCCGTTACGGAAAATCCCTCGGGCATTGCGCTTTCAAAGCTGTCCGCAAAGGTGCCTCCGAGAAACGTAACATAAAGCACCAGCAGTATCATCGGCGTGATAAGGGAGGTGAAAAACATTCCCTTGTCCTTGAAATATAATTTTATGTTGCGTGATATCATTGCTCCGAGCATATCATTCTTCCCCTTTCTTTCCCGTTACCGCAAGGAAAACATCGTCCAGCCTGCCCTTTATGACCTCATAGTCCGTGAACACATCGGGGTGGGAGACTATGAGCTGCGTTGCCGCATAGGTGTCGGGAACGGCTATCCTGAAGCCGTCGGGCAGTTTTGTATACGGAACGTCCAGCCTGCGGACAGCACCTTCATCGGCTGTGTATAGCGTGATGAAATCGCCTGTGTATTTGTTTTTCAGCTCCAGCGGAGTTCCCTCTGCGGCAATTTTTCCGCTGTCCAGTATGATAACATGATCGGCGTCCGCCGCTTCCTCCATGTAGTGCGTGGTGAGGAAAACGGTCATGCTCTCGGTCTTTCGCAGAAGCTCCGTCGTTTTCCATACAGCCTTTCGTGTCTGCGGATCAAGTCCCGTTGTCGGTTCGTCAAGGATAAGTATTTTCGGCTTGTGGAATATAGCTCTTGCTATGTCGATGCGTCTGCGCTGACCGCCCGAAAGCTTTCCCACGGGACGTTTCAGCAGACCGTCCAGCTCCAGCAGCTCCGATACTTCACCGAGCCGCTTATTAAATGCATCGCCCGTTATGCCGTAAAGCGCCGCACGGCTTTTAAGATTATCCAGAACGGTAAGCGGCTTATCCAGCACGGAATTCTGAAATACCACTCCGAGACTGCGCTTTATATCATCGGGATCGCTGTCAAGCGTTTTTCCGTCGATAAGGATATCTCCCGAATCCCTTTTCAGCCTGCCGCATATCATGGATATCGTTGTGCTTTTTCCTGCGCCGTTCACCCCGAGAAATGCGAAGAGCTGCCCCTTTTCAACGGTGAAGCTCAGATCGTTCACCGCTTTTACGCTGCCGAAGCTTTTATACAGATGCTTTATTTCAATGATGCTGTTCATGTTTGTTCCCCTTTCGCTTTGCTGTCTTGATTATATATCATTCAAAATGCAATGGCAAGGGAAAATCGGCAAGCTGTAATTTTCGGCAGGCAAGATGCACGGGGAGCGGTGTGTTCTGATAAAATATTGTGCGGTGTTACCATTGACAAGCATTGATAATTGAGTTATAATATATCTTGCGAGTAAGCTATGCGGTTGAACGCAGCAATGCGTTAGGAAAGTCCGGGCATCACAGAGCAGGATAGCTGCTAACGGCAGCCGAGGGCGACCTTAGAGCAAGTGCAGCAGAGATATACCGCCTGATTTTTTCAGGTAAGGGTGGAAAGGCGGGGTAAGAGCCCACCGGCGCATTGGCAACAATGCGGCCATGTAAACCTTATCCGATGCAACGTCTATTGGTACAGTACGTCAATGTCTGCTCGGCAGGCGTGCTGTAATGACGGCTAAAGCGTTTCGGCGACGATTCGCTCAGATAGATTTCCGCACACGACAAAACCCGGCTTATCGGCTTAGTCGCATTTTTTTAACAGTAAAGGACTTTGAGCGTATCTTTTTCGGCTCAAAGTCCTTTTTATTTTTATTTTATAATATATGCCTTGATATCGGGGGAAGCTTCATATTCGGAGAGCTGATATGTGAGCTTTCCGTTTTTCTTTGTCATGCCGTAGATGCAGTCGATGCCGCTTGGCTTTACACGCTTCACCACCGAAAGCTGCTTTTTCTTTACGTTATAGCGCAGTATCTCGTTATCTGTGCTGATAAGGATATCATTGCCGTCCTTTTCAAGCCGTGAGAAGCAGTAATCCCATGTATAGGCATTGTCATACTTCCAGTCCTTGTCTATGGACATTATCTTTGCGGATCTTCCCGTTTTCCAATCATATCTGCGGAGCTGACCTTTATCGTTGTTGATGTAGTACCAATATCTTGAGGAATACGGAACGATAAAGGAATTGCTGTCTTTCCAGAATCTGCTGTCGTATTTTTCGGAATCGGCTTTATAGGGGCTGTCCCAGTTGTAATGGCTGTTTTCGTCATTTTTGAGAGCCTTGTCGCTCAGCATGAAATAATCGTGGCTCACCTGACCGTAATAATCGGGAGTTGCGTCGTCCCATGTAAGGTCAACATGATACCAGCTGCCGCCGATCTTTATCATATTCCAGCTGTGCTTCATATCATCGCTGCCCACAACGATGCAGTCTATGCCGATGCTGTTCAGGATATATTTATAAGCCATAGCATAAGCTACGCATACGCCCTTTTGCTTCACAAGTATCTCATAAGCGGTGCGGACGTCCTCTGATTCATCATATACGGCGCTTTTGATTATCATATCATGAACGTAGAGCGCTTTCTGAACGTCGTTCCACTTGCTGTTTATGCCGCTTTTTATTGTATCTGCCGCCTTTTCCAGCTTTGTGCGTCGGGACTTGACCTCGCTTTGGCTGTAATAATAGTAAGGCTCGATATAAAGCACGGTGTTGGTGCCCTCGTTGATATATGTCATGACTTGTGGCTGAACGTAGAAAATGTCGGCTCTTGTCAGCAGGATATCGGTGAATATCTCCACCACCTGATCGCCGTTGAGCTTATATTTTGACAGGCTTATTTTCTTATCCATATTGAAAAGTCCGTCTGCGATGTGCTTTTCCGCAGCGGAATAGGCGCTGTCATACTGATAATTTTCATAATAAGATTCTGCCGCATAGGATATATCGGAATATGCAGGCATTTCCGCAGATATAAAGCTTCCCGACCATACGGCTGCGGCACACAGAAAGGCTGCCGCCTTATTGAGTAATTTCATATATTATTCCTTTCAAACACTTCCTTGATAAAATCATTATACCGTATAACACACGGCAAAGTATAGTGACAAAATCAACAAAGATATTGTTAGAACCTGTCTTCACAAGCGTATGCGCACGTCTTTTCGGCAAATTTTGCCTAAGACTGCGTTAAAAATCCTTGCCGGGCGGCAAGCCCGCCTGCGGATTTTTGCCTTGTCTTAGACAAAATTATGCTCGAAAATCCGCACACATTTCTTGTGAAGACAGGTTCTTATTTTTTTCAAGGACAAAAAAAGCCGCAGCGTTGATATCAGCGCTGCGGTCGGTATAGGTTTACTTTGTGTTTGAAAGCTTCCATCTGAATGATGATATTCTCTGTGCTTTTGTGTTGTCGTATGATATGTTGCTGCACGCAACACTAAGATCGTTGTAGCGGTAGTCCGTCTTTGCGGCTTTGTTTCCGAGAAGCCCGAAAACCGAAGTCTTTACGGAATCGGCTCCGTAATTTCTCTGCATTACGATGCCGCTTGTGCCCAGCAGATGATTGCTGCGCTCGTATTCAACGATATCCTTAGCCTGAATCGGCTTGCTGTCGCAGATATTGTATATTCCCTGATAATTTGAACTGCTGTTCAGATTCAGAAGCGCTGCAATGAAGTCCACAAGATTGAAAAGACAGGTGAACGAATATCCGTAGTCACCGTAGCCGTAAATAAATGCACAGCCTTCCTTTTCATCGTATATCTTTGAATGAAGATTTACCAAATAATCCTTTGTGTATATGGGGCAGGTGCGCATTACAACACCCTGAATGTCCGTGCTGGATTTTTTCAGTGCATTCTGGAGCGCCTTTTCTGAATCCAGCTTCATCTTGCCGTAAATATTTGTAGGCTTTTCGGCTGCGATCTCACGGATAGGCTCTCTCGTTTTCTGTGAAGCGTATACCTGGTGCGTGCTGAGCATCAGCATATCCTTTAATTTAAGATCAACCGCAAGCTTGTATATGAACTTATCCACCTCGGCGCTTTCCTTTTCTTCTTCTGCGGAAAGCACGGAAGGGTAATCATTATCTACGGAGCAGGCAAGGTGTACCAGAGAATCAACGCTCTCTGATATCATTGCGTGCTGGATAGCGTCCTTATCTGTGATATGGCAGCGGATAAACTTGAAATTCTCATTTTCCAGCTTGCTTGGGTCCTTATCAACGCCCACAACATACATTCCTTTTGCCAGCAGACCCTCGCAGACCTCTTTTCCTATAAGTCCCGAAGCTCCCGTAACAAGCACTCTTCTCATTGCTGTCCCTCCGTTCTGCAATAAAATATATGGGCTGCTTAATATATGTATCACATTTTATGCGCAGGATACAACTGAATATATCGAAAAATGCACATTTAAAATGCTATGCCCACTTTTTCAGTATCTTTAACCCTATTATAATACAAAGGTATTCGATTCGCATTGAATTTTTGTTACTGAATTGCAAATTCTATTGAATTCCTTGTATTTATATGTTATAATGTACTGTGAGATAAAAAAATTATGCTTTATTTTATACGGGAGAATTATGTCTGATACAGCAAAAAATCCTTATGAAAAAATAGGCGGCGGAAAAAGATATCTCACGCAGAATTATATGCTGCGTGAAAAATTCGGCTGCAAGGTGATGAAAATATCGCTCAATGCAGGCTTTACCTGTCCCAATATCGACGGCACAAAGGGCTTCGGCGGCTGCACATACTGCTCCGCAGGCAGCGGAGATTTTGCAGGCGACCCCGAGCTTTCCGTGACGGAGCAGTTTTTTCAGGTTCGGAAGAAAATGAATGAAAAATGGGAAAGCGGACTGTATATCCCATATTTTCAGGCAAACACCAACACCTACGGTCCTGTTGAAAAGATCAGGAGCATGACTGAGGAAGCGTTATCGCTGCCCGACGTCTGCGGAATAGCGATATCCACCCGTCCCGACTGCATAACCGACGAAGCCGCCGATTATCTGGCGGAGCTTTCGGAAAAGACATATCTCACCGTTGAGCTTGGCTTACAGACGATATATGACGATACCGCAGAAAAAATAAACCGATGCCACAGCTTTGCGGACTTTATGGCAGGCTATGAAAAGCTTCATTCACGGGGAATACTTGTCTGTGTACATCTCATTGACGGGCTTCCGGGTGAAACTCATGAAATGATGATAAATTCAGCCCGTGAAATGGCGAAGCTGGAGCTTCACAGCATCAAGCTGCATCTTTTGCACATCATCAAAGGCACGGCAATGGCGGAAAGCTATTTGCGGGGCGAATTTAAAGCATTAAGTCTTGAAGAATATGTAAGCATAATATGCGACCAGCTGGAGGTACTTCCCCCCGACCTCTGCATACAGCGAGTCACGGGGGACGGAAACAAAGAAACGCTTATAGCTCCGTTATGGAGCATGAAAAAATTTGTTGTAATGAATGAGATAGACAAGGAACTGCGCAGGAGAGATTCATGGCAGGGAAAGTTTTATGCTGACAGGTCTCATTCGGATAACGGGAGGGTATAAAATGGCAGAGAAAACGAGCAGTCACGGATTTTTCAGGTTCATAATGATACTGAATCTGATCGCCGACGTATACATGTGCATAACAAGCGGAATAAGATCTGGGGAGCCTGCGGTACTCATCGGCATGATAATGTTATCATTATGTTTTTTTGCGCTCATGATATTCATGATGCTTCTGCGGCTGAACATGAAGAGATCGTCCTGTGCGATACTTGGCGGAGGATACCTACTGATGAATGCGGCAATCGGAGCGATATTTGCCTGCGAGTTATACATTCGTCCCGAAGCGGAGATATTAAAGCGCATTGAAACTGCGGGAGTTATTTTCATAATTGTTCTGATACTAATTACGGTTAATGTAATAGTACGCCGAAAGGTTGAAAATCGGTTATAAGATTTGATTTTTTGATTTACAAAAATTAGAACCTGTCTTCATAAGAAATGTATGCGGATTTTCGTGCATAATTTTGATGCAGACAAGGCAAAAATCCGCAGGCGTGCTGCCGCACGGCAAGGATTTTTAACGCAGTATGCAGCAAAATTTGCCGAAAAGACGTGTGCATATGCTTATGAAGACAGGTTCTTATACAGCGCCGCATTTCGGAGTGAATATGCGGCGCTTTTTTTGGCTTTTATGGCTTACTTCTATTTTGGAGATGAGTTGTTACTCCCTGCCTTATTTTGCTTTGATATTATTTAAAAGCTTATTTTTATTTTAATATCGGCTGTTTTTAACTACCTTCAAATTTTAGGTTCATTAAAAGCTTACTTTTACTTTTTGGCATGTGTATCATAAGAGCTTCAAGTTTTGCAAAGGGAACACCAAAGGGCGAAGGAGAGGGGGGCGTGGCGCAGTACCTGCGCCTAATAAAATTCTACACAAAAATCGAGGCACTCTCCGCAGGAGAGTATCTCCCTTCTCCTTACCCTTAGGTTTTCCCTCTGCACTCTCTT
>CAKSKG010000015.1 GCA_934464775.1 uncultured Oscillospiraceae bacterium | reverse complement strand
TGGTGGGAACAATAGGGCTCGAACCTATGACCCTCTGCTTGTAAGGCAGATGCTCTCCCAGCTGAGCTATGCTCCCACATTTTTTTGTAAGCCTTTGTAAAAAAGGTGTTGGAGGCGCCACCCGGAATCGGACCGGGGATCAGGGAGTTGCAGTCCCATGCCTTACCGCTTGGCTATAGCGCCTTGTGGAGCGGATTACGAGGCTCGAACTCGCTACCTCCACCTTGGCAAGGTGGCGCTCTACCAGATGAGCTAAATCCGCATAATGGCGACCCGAAAGAGACTCGAACTCTCGACCTCCGCCGTGACAGGGCGGCGTTCTAACCAACTGAACTATCGGGCCAAAATGGTGGGAACAATAGGACTCGAACCTATGACCCTCTGCTTGTAAGGCAGATGCTCTCCCAGCTGAGCTATGCTCCCACATTTTCATATCAGAACCGTGATTTTCACCCCGTGTCCTGACGACTATTACAGTATACACTATTCATTCCGATTTGTCAAGGGTTTTTTCAAAAAAATTTCCGATTTTTTTCTTCACCCCGAACAAGCCGCACCGCTGCGTGATTTTCCGCAAATATTTTTTCTGAAAAATGCAGATCGTCTCCCGAAAATGACCGTTTATCTTAAATCGGTTTACAATTATCCGACAGCATGATATACTTGTTTCAACAACCAAAACGATAGGACGGCTGATCCATGAATATAAAAATAATTATCGACAAGCTGCTGCGTGAGCCTGAGATCCGAGTCTGCGGCAGTGAAATGTCCGAGGAACTCCAAAATACCGCCAACTCCATTTCCCGTGCGCTGGGGAGCGTTCTTACGGGCTATGCGGACGGCAGTGCGGTGATGCTGAAAAATTCCGATATCATTACAGTATATGCCGAAAGCAAGCACGTTTATGCACGCACCTCCGAGGGCGTTTTTGAACTGCGCATACCCGTTTATAAGGCAGAACTGCTTCTTTCGGACTGCGGCTTTGTTAGGATATCATCATCGGAGATAGTGAATATCTTGCGGATAATCCGCCTTGATACAGCAATAGCGGGAACTATACATATATATCTTGAGGGCGGCATAGATACATATGTCTCACGCCGATATGTGAAAACCATAAAAGATGCGATACTTAAATGACCGACACAGCGAAAGGAATGATAAAAAATGTTCAGAAAAGCAATTCCGAGAATAATAAACGGCTTTATGTACGGCACTGCTATAACTGCCGCAATAACAGCTGTTATCATGGCGTTTGTGACAAAGACCCACCCGGATGCAGTACCCGTTGTCCCAGAATTTGCCGCACATTTCACAAGCCCATATACCGCCGTGCTGGTGCAGTGCATAATGAGCGGACTGATAAGCTCCGCATTTTCGGGCGGCTCGGTCGTATTTGAATCTGCGCACATGGGACGGCTTTGGCAGTGGGTCACATATTTTGCAATAACCTCGGCGGTGTATATCCCTGTGGGACTTTACTGCTGGGGTGCGGCAATATATCCCCAGACAAGGATAAGTATGCTTATATCGTTCTCCCTCTCATATTTTATAATGTGGATAGTGGAATATCTTATATGCAAAAAAAATATCAGCGAGATCAATGCGGAGCTTCAAAAGCTCCACAGCATGAAAGGATAATGAAAATGAACGGCTATGCGGCAGAAATAAGATCACTCACAAAACGCTTCGGTGACAAAACGGCAGTTGACGGAATATCACTGAACATTGAACAGGGCTGCCTTTTTGCGCTTCTCGGCGTGAACGGCGCAGGAAAGACCACACTTATAAGAATGATGACGGGACTTTCAAAGCCGACAGGAGGCGACGCTCTCATAATGGGAAAAAGCATTCTCACACAAATGAACGACATCAAGAGCATCGTGAATCTTTCGCCTCAGGAAAGCTCCGCTTCTCCGTCTCTGACAGTACGTGAAAATCTGATTTTTGCCGCAGAGATATACGGGCTTGACAAAAAGACAGCCGAACAGCGGGCGGATATGCTCACGGAAAAATTCTCCATGCATGATGAGCTGAACACCCGTGCTTCGGCTCTTTCGGGCGGCTGGCAGCGCAGGTTAAGCATTGCAATGGCGCTTGTGACCGATCCTAAGATACTTTTTCTCGATGAGCCGACTCTTGGGCTGGACGTGCTTGCACGCCGTGAATTATGGAGTATCATCAAGGAGCTGAAAGGAAACGTCACCACGATACTCACCACCCATTACATTGAAGAAGCGGAGCAGCTCTGCGACCGCACGGCAGTCATGGTACACGGAAAAATATGCGCCGAAGGCACAGCCGACGAGCTGAAAGCTCTCACCAACACAGATTCTCTCGAAAATGCATTTGTAGCTATTGCGGAAAGGCAGTGAGCATATGTCAGGAACAATAATATTTGCAAAACGAAACGTAAAAGAGCTTCTCCGCGATCCTCTCAGCTATTTTCTCTGTCTCGGGTTCCCTATTGCCATGCTCATTATAATGACGATAGTTGACCGTTCCATTCCGCCCGAAGCGCACATGACATTATTCAAAATAACAAATCTGTACGGCGGAATTGCCGTTTTCGGACAGTCATTCCTGATGATATTCACGGGACTTATCATATCAAAGGACCGCTCGGGAGCATTCCTAAAACGGCTTTACGCCTCTCCCATGAAACCTGCGGAATACATATCGGGCTACACGCTTCCCGTAATGGCGATCGCCGTCGGGCAGGAGATAATCACAGCAGTTTGCTCCGTAATTATCGGGCTTATCACAGGCTATACATTCAATATCCCAAGGCTTTTGCTAAGCATGATAATACTTATTCCGTCGGCGGCGGTATTCATTTCGCTGGGACTGCTTTTCGGCAGTATTTTCAGTGAAAAGGCTGCGCCGGGACTTTGCTCAATAATAATCTCGCTTTCCTGCTTCATGGGCGGAATATGGATAGACATCGACAGCATCGGCGGAGTTTTCGCAAAAATATGCAAATGCCTGCCCTTTTACCACGCCGTAAGAGCGGCAAGATGCATCATAAGCGGCAGCTATGACGGACTTTTTTCATCACTTATAATAACAGTAATATATGCGGCTGCAATATTTTCCGCAGCGGCATTCAGCTTCGGGAAAAAGATGAGATCGGACACAAACTGAGTTCTTTATATTTTCTTAACATTTTTTCATCTGCCGTATTGACAAAGCCGCTCCGATTTGGTAAAATATTATCATGAGGAAAAATCGGCATAATTTTTCGGTCATAATCTACTGAAAAGGAGAGCAGATGAAATGAGGTCGGTATGCTGCACCCGAATGCGACTTGTTTATCCGTACTGCGTGTTCAAGGCAAAAATAAACTACAAAAATATTGCCCAAGGCAAAACATGGACCAGCGGACCTCTTTTCTGGGGCGAGGACGGATATTTTTACATACTCGAAAAGCAGCAGGACGAAGGCTATGCGATGAGATATATCCACACATCTCCCGTCTATCTCGGAACGAATTTCCTCAGCGGAAAGCGTGACATGATCTATGAGGGCGACATAATCTCGCTGACTGTATTTGACAAAACCAGCAACACAGGTTTTGAAAGTCCCGAGGACATAATAAAGCGCATTCACGGCACAGAGGAACCCGACACCGAGCGGAAGGTATACGATGCGGTGCCTCTGAACAAGCGGATAATCTCACGTCTGAGCGGAATCGTCTGCTTTTACAATTCCGCTGCATATTTACAATACATGAACTACAATGACGGAACGCTTTGCTATGCTCCGTTATACACATATTTTGAGCAGGATATGCTCCCCATGGAAAACGTTGTGGCAGAGGTACTCGGAAACGTTTCGGACGATCCCGAGCTGGTGGAGGACATTTTCAGTATGCAGCTGAAAACCGGATACACTCACAGCAACACATGAATTCATAGTTAATAGTTAATAATTAATAACTATTAACTATCAACTATTAACTAAGTAAGCACCCTTTGCGGCGGATCTAAAATCTGTTGCAAAGGGTGCTTTTTTCATGATCGGTCACACTTTTCTGACAGGGATCCATATCTCACTGTAATTGTCCTTGGGATCCTTTGCGGGAGGAAAGTACACCTCAATATCAAGATCGCCGTCAAGCTCATAGCCTTTCAGACTCTGCAGCCATTCGCTCCAGATCTTTGTGTTAACGCTCTGGAGTGAATCGGGAAGTTCACCCCTGCACGGGAACACTGCCCACAGTCCGCCTCTTATTGTGCGTGTCACACAGCCCTCCGGGATATCATTCTGCTGCATATAGTTATCTGCAATAATATATTCAAAATTTTTCCCGTCCGAATCAAGACAAGCTCCGAATTTACCCATAATATGTTTTCCCCTGCCCGATCTGAAATGCTCCTGCCAGAACTGCGGTATCTCCGCATAAGATGTATCCGTGCTGAATTTTCTCGCATAACCGACGATCGTAAACGATGCTTTTTCTTTAATAGAATACTCCAACATATTTCCGCCCTCCAACGAAATTTTTATTCGGAGCGGAGCAAAGGAACGAATGACCGTTCCGCTCTCTCCGCCATTTTTTACAGCCGAAGGAGAGATCCCATGAAATGCGGCAAATGCTTTTGAAAAACTGTCCGGCGAGCTGTAACCGTAACGCATTGCGGTGTCTATGACCTTTACATCTCCCGACATAAGCTCCTGCGCCGCACAGCTCAGTCTGCGCATACGGATATATTCGCCTACCGTATAGCCGCACAGCACATGAAATATCTTCTGAAAGTAAAACGGCGAAAGAAATGCCCTTGCGGCTATATCTTCAACAGAGATATCTTCCGTCAGATTGTTTTCGATATATTCCAGTGCGTCTGCCATGCCGCCTGTAAGATCGTTCATTTATCATCTCTCCTTTGACTGTAATATCATGATAACATATATTATAAAAAGCCGCACGACATTTTCTGCTTTTATCTATCGGATTTTCCGCCTGTATTCAAGGGCGGTCATTCCTGTGCGCTTTCGGAATTGACGTATAAAATGAACATCGTTCTCGTAGCCGCAAAGCTCCGCTATGCCGCAGACCGATAACTCCGTGTTTTTCAGATAATATTTTGCGGCGGAGATCTTTGCGCAGATCACATCTTCGTAACAGCTTACACCGAACTCCTGCTTGTATAATGCCTGAAAATATGAAACACTTAACATCAGCCGCTGCGCCATGCTCTCTACCGTGTAGTTCTGCGACGGCATACTGTATATGTCCGCACGAAGCTGACGTAATGCTTCGCTGTGGGGTGATCTGTCCCTGCGCTCGTCTCCGCCGCAGAGCTTCGCCATGAGCAGCCGAAGCAGCAGATCGCAGCAGACTGCTTTTCCGCTCCCCGATGATACACTTTCCACACTCAGCATTTTCAGAACATTTTCAGCCTCCTGAACGGAAGCTGCCGCAAACGGCTCGTTGAATCTCAGCTTTATTTTTTCAAAGAATATATCAGTTTCATTGCAGTCGAAATGTACCCAGTGATTTATGTATTCTCCGCCCGAACTGCCGTATATCTGCGGTGCGCCTTTTGAAAAGACGATAGCACTGTCGGGCGGAACAGTAATATTGCCGTTTCCCGTGCGTATAAAAGCCTCCGTTTTGAATACAAGCAGAAGATTGTCCCCCGAACCGTTGGGACGGTCAACAGTAAATCCGCTCTCATGCGGAAAGGCTATTCCCATTGTATGAAGCTCCGTAATATCACCCTCAATAGTAGAATATATCAGTTTATTGGATATTATAAATCATTGCGGCGGAACTGTCAAGGTGTTATAATACACTTAACAAATTCAATAAGCGAAAGGAAGCATACCATGAAAAAAATAAATGCGCTCATCAATGCTCAGGATAAAATATCCCATATAAATCCCGAGATCTACGGTCACTTTTCCGAACATCTCGGAAGATGCATCTATAAGGGAATATACGTCGGCGAGGATTCACCTATCCCCAATACCGACGGCATAAGAAACGATATTATCGAGGCTTTCAGAAATATCAGAATGCCCGTTCTCCGCTGGCCGGGCGGCTGCTTTGCGGACGAATATCACTGGAAAGACGGCATCGGTGAAAAATCCACACGCAAAAAAATGATAAACACTCACTGGGGCGGAGTTACCGAGGATAATTCCTTCGGAACCCATGAGTTTTTCAATTTCTGCGAAAAAGTCGGCTGCGAGCCTTATCTTGCAGGAAATCTCGGCAGCGGAACCGTGCAGGAGCTTTCCGAATGGATAGAATACATCACCTTTGACGGTGTTTCGCCTATGGCTGATCTCCGCCGCAAAAACGGCCGTGAAAAGCCTTGGAAGCTGAAATATCTCGGTATCGGAAACGAAAACTGGGGCTGCGGCGGAAGTATGCGTCCCGAATTTTATGCTGACGAATACCGCCGTTATCAGACCTACTGCCGCAATTTCAGCGGAAACGAGCTTTTCAAGATAGCCTGCGGTCCGAATGCAAATGACATAAACTGGACGGACAAGCTCCTTGACAGCGTGAACGAATATACCTCCCGTGCGATATCGCTCCATTATTACACTCTCCCAACAGGCGACTGGAACCATAAGGGCAGTGCTCTCAGCTTTTCGGACGAGGAATATTATAAGACTATCTCATCGACCCTTTTCATGGACAAGCTTATTGAAAATCACAAGGCTGTCCTTACCAAGCATCAGAGCAGCCTGAAGCTTATCGTTGACGAATGGGGCTGCTGGTACGATGTTGAAGAGGGAACGAATCCGGGCTTCTTATATCAGCAGAATACTATGCGTGACGCTATCGTGGCGGCAATAAATCTGAATATTTTCAACTCACATTCAGATGTGGTATATATGGCGAACCTCGCTCAGGCAGTAAATGTTCTTCAGGCTCTTATTCTCACCGAGGGCGAAAAGCTTGTTAAAACACCTACATATCATGTATTCGATATGTTCAAGACTCACCAGAACAGCGAGCTTGTTTACAGCTGGACAGAGAATGTCACGGCTCATGAGCTGCCTGCAATATCGCATTCCGCATCGGCAAATCCCGACGGCAGCCTTACTCTCACCTTTGCAAACTGCTCTCTTGAAGAGGATTATGAGGTGAACTGCCCCGTTGTCGGCTTTGCGGCAAAATCAGCCGAAGCAAAGCTTCTCACGGGAGATGTTCACTCTCACAATGATTTTGACGCTCCCGAGGCAGTAAAGCCAGAAGCATATTCCGCAGAGCTTACATCGGACGGAATAAATTTCGTTCTGCCGAAATGCTCCGTTGTTTCGATAATTCTCAGATGAAGCCGTTCTGCAAAAGATGTCTGCTTTCCGAATACGATGAAAAATTCTATGCGGAAACAGTGAGCGATTATATCGCACATATTCCCGAGGATAAAAAATGCGGCAGCGAAGAATATTCACAGCGGCTTGATATCTGCAAAAGCTGCGATAAGCTTTCAAACGGAATGTGCGGCGAATGCGGCTGCTTTGTTGAAGTGCGTGCCGCAAAATCGCATATGGGCTGCCCTATAAACAAATGGTAAAAAACAGCATACGTTCACATAAGTGCAGTGAACGTATGCTGTTTTTGTTGTTATTTAAGATAGCTGCGGAGATTTTCCGCAGAGCGCTTCATATACAAAAGCTGATCGGCAGCGCCGAAATGCTCAACCGCAAGATATCCGTCATAGCCGTCATTTACGGCCTTTTTAATGATATCCTCAATGCCGATATATCCGCCGCCAGACTCGCAGGGATACATTATCCTGCCCGAAAGATCGGCTTTTCCGTTTGAATCATCGCTGTTCCTGCGGGATATATCATAGCTTCTGTCCTTTACATGGATATATGAGATATATCCATTCAGCCTTTCGTATGCCTTCGAGGCGCTTTCAAGGCTGTACGCAAAATTTCCCGTGTCAAAGGTGAACCTCAGTCCGTCAACATTCTTCATGAAATATTCCAGACCCGATACAGTCGAATATGGAGCCGCAGCATCGTCAAAATCCTCCAGCATCACCGTTATGCCGTACTTTTTTGCTTCGCTGACCATATAGGAAAGCATACCGCACATTTTATTGATAACAGCCTGCCTGTCATCATTCTCCCAAACAAAGCCTGCTATTGCAAGGAATTTTTTTACACCGTAATAAGCCGCCAGCTCCAGAGAGCTTTTTATTTTTTCATTTGACAGCTTTTCATCATCGTGACCAAAATCAAAGCCGTTGTATACCGATGAAACATGAAATCCGCAGTCTGCGAAAAATTCTTTTTTGCTGCGGTCCTCCAATCTCCATAGATCGCAGTCAAGACCGTCATAGCCGTATGAAAGTGCCTCTTTCAGAACAGCTTCCTCGGTCTTTCCAGACTGACCGCAGGCTTCAAGTATATGCTCATAAAATACAGACAGACCGTTCATTTTCATTTCCTCCGAAAAAAATCATCATGCTTATTTTAGCATACTTTTCGGAAAAATACAATAGCAGAGACGTTCACTGTCCGGCTTTCTTTTTTCCCAAAAGCATAAGGCATACCGTCATTACTGCGGGGAAAATTATTGCCGCCATTATGCCTGCTCTCATATTTCCGCCGAAGCGGTCGGATACAAGCCCCGCAAGGGTAGGTCCTCCCGAGCAGCCGATATCTCCAGCAAGGGCAAGCATGGCGAACATAGCCGTTCCGCCGCCCTTTATTGAAGCGGAAGCCTTGCTGTACGTTCCCGGCCAGAGTATGCCTACCGAAAATCCGCAAATACCGCAGCCGATAAGTCCGATGACGGGGTTCGGCACAAGCGTGATGCAAAGATATGCGGCTATGCATAAAATGCAGCTGTATTTCATGAATCTGTCAAGATCCAGCTTATGACCGTATTTTCCGAATATCAGCCTTGATGTGCCCATAAGCACGGCAAAAGCCATAGGTCCCGCAAGGTCGCCAACGGTCTTGCTGACGCCCAGTCCCTTTTCGGCAAATGCCGATGCCCACTGGCTGACAGCCTGCTCGCTTGCTCCTGCGCAGATCATCATGATAAGAAAAACTCTGAACATTTTCATCGAGAAAAGCTTTCTGAGAGGCAGTCCCTCTTCGCCGTCCTCATTCAGCGAATAGATAGGCACCTTGATGAAAACAAAGGTATTCACTATTGGAACTATTGCCCATATCAGCGCAAGGATCTTCCAATTTTCAATGCCAAACAGCGCAAAGAACACAGTGGATATCAGCACCACTCCCACATGACCCCAGCAGTAAAAAGAATGGAGCAGGCTCATTGCCTTTTCCTTGTTGTCAGTCGGGCAGGCTTCGATTATGGGGCTGATTATGACCTCGATAAGTCCGCCGCCCACGGCATAGATAACAACTGCGACAAGCAGTCCAGCAAATGGCGAGGACATCACGGACGGCAGCACCGTCAGCAGTATAAGCCCCACAGCGGAGCATATATGAGCCGCCAGCACCGATGCACGGTAGCCTATCTTATCAATAAACCATGCCGAAATCAGGTCTATCACCAGCTGCACGGCAAAATTCACCGTAATAAGCATGGTTATCTCGGAAAGGGGTATACCGTAGCTTTCCTGAAATGTCACAAAAAGCAGCGGCACAAAATTATTCACTATCGCCTGAACTATATAACCCACAAAGCAGGCGTACATTGTTATTTTGCAGTCATTTTTCAAAAGATCAGCTTCCTCTCTTATATTTCATCGTCATTGTATTATATCACGCAAAAATGCTTGAAGTCTTGACTTATATCGTCATTTTATGATACAATATCTCCAAACCATGATGAAACGGACTGATAAAAATGCAGATCACTGAAATAATCACCGATGAATCCATGCGTGAGCTTACACAGCATGGCTCCGCAGGTTTTCCATTTGAATATTACTATGACGACGTAAAAAAGTACGTCAAACAATACATTGACTGGCACTGGCACAGAGAATTTGAATGGTGCTTCGTAGAAAACGGCAGCATCATATGCATGGCAGATTCCGCAAGAACAGAGCTTGAAAAAGGTGACGGGATTTTCATAAACAGCCGAGTGATACACCGATTCGAGTCAGCCGAGGGCGCACAGATGCCGAACATTCTGTTCCTGCCCGAATTCATTGCTCCAGAATCGTCGGACATATACAGCAAGTACATACTCCCCGTGCTTGATTCGGGCTGCGGATATTTTGTGGTAAGGCACGGCGATGAAAAGCTGCGCAGTCTGCATGATGCGCTTGTCGATGCAATATACACTGCCGCCGCCAAATCTCCCGACAAGCTTGACATCATGATAAAGACAGCTCGGCTATGGCAGGAATTTTTTCCGCACATATCGGAAGAATCATCACGCAGGGAAAGCATCGGCGACACGCTTACGAGAGCAAGGCTGCGCTGCATGATACAATTCATAACGGAAAATTACAGAGAGCGGATAACCCTGACGGACATTGCCCACTCGGCGAACATCAGCAAAAGTGAAGCGCTCAGGTGTTTCAACGCCTGCATCGGCACAACTCCCGTCAAATATCTTATCGGTTTTCGTCTTGAAAAAGCGAGAGCGCAGCTGCTTGCCACCAACGACACCATAACGCAGACAGCCATTGATTCGGGGATAGACAACATCAGTTATTTCATACGCATATTCACGAAAACATACGGAATGACTCCGAAAAACTACCGCAGCCGTTTTCGTGGCAACTGACGGGTAGGCGGAACACCGGTGATTTTTTAATGCGCTTAAATTTATTTTATTGATTGTTGTTACTCTCTGCCTTCAATTTTATATTGTTATTTAAAAGCTTACTTTTATTATTTTGATATGTGTAACATATCGCCTTCAAGTTTTGCAAAGGGAACACCAAAGGGCGAAGGAGAGGGGGGCTGAATAAAATAGGACACAAAAATCGAGGCGCCCCCCTCTCCTTACCCTTAGGTTTTCCCTCTGCACTCTCATTCCTTACCCATCCTCACCTCCGCCTCGATTTTTGCAAATCCGCATCGTAAATCCTCTTTAAAGATATTTATGGCGACGGTTCGTGCAACGCTTATAATTTACTATATTTTATGGTGCGCTCAACCGACGTAAAAGCTGTTATTCTCAACCATTTTTAGTGAGAATAACAGCTTTTTTTTGTCACTTCAATTTACACGTCGGGTCGCTTAGTGAAAGATAGTAACAGTTACGTAAACCTTATAAGCACTAAGCGACCCGTCGGAGAAATTTAAGATTGAGAACCACAACAATAATTAATAGCTTAAAGTAATTCGTCCACCAAATAGCCGACGGTTGAGCGCCACATGGAAAAACGTAAACGGCGTAGATTTATGAACCGTCGGCAATAATAACTTTAAAGAGGATTTATGATATGGAATTTCAAAAATCGGGCGGGGGATAAGGAAAGAGAGTGCAGAGAGAGAACCTAAAGGGGCGGCGCCCGATTTTTGTGTCGATTTATTATTACCGCCCCTTTTGGTTCATCTCTCTGCCCGCCGGAGGCGGAACCTCCGCTTTCTCTATGGTTGCAAACCATACTACAAAACATCATAAACTAACACAAGCTTACTATAATAAAGAAAAAATCAGCTGCAAATCATCATTCAAGAGATAAAAAAGCCCCAAACAGTGGAAAAATCAGAAAAAATTTCAAATAAACTATTGACATTGTGAAAATCATGTGATATCCTATAACTTGTAAGTCGCTTCGACGGCTTGTAAACCAATAATTTTAAAAATTTAAGAAAGGAGGCGGGCCGAATGTTCGTATATAATGTTTATAATCTTTTTATCCTTGCTTTTGAGCGTTTTATCATTTTTGAGAATAATCAGGAAAAACCTAAACTGAAAATGCTTAACATCGACCCGTCTTTCGGGATATAGTATCTTTGGCTGCTCTGCGGCTTTGGGGCGATTTGCGCCTTGAATAAAGATATCTGTACTTGGGCATTTTCGTGAAAACGGAAATGCCCTTTTTGCGTTTATCCGTGCAGAGTATCCGTATGCTTTTGACCGATGTGACGGGGCTTGATGAATCGCAGGTTAGATTGATAAAACAATTTGAAAGGGTGGTAATGTGGACTTCTTTAAAAAGAAAAAAGAAAAAAATGAAGATGAACTTCATAAAGACTACGGCGTTCTGAATAATTGCAGATATATCCTCGGAAAATTTGCAAAGTACAGAAAATCGCTGATATTCTTTATGATAACGGGCGGTATAGCAGGCGCTTCAATGTCCTATATCTGGAGCCTTATAGGCAAGCTCGTAATTGATATGATACAACAGCAGGCAGCCTCTCCCGAAAAGGATATAAAGCCGCTGTTTATGCTGGTGCTGGGAACATCGGCGGCGCAGCTGTTCGTGATGTGGCTCAATACCGTGTCAAACTATAAGACGGGACTGGGCTTTACATATGTCCGCCTTATGATAATCAAGGAACGTATCGCAAAAACACTTTCAATGGAGTACGAAACATTGGAAACTCCCGCTATGCTTGACAGACTCCAAAAGGCAAAACGTGCCACTGCGGGAGACTGGCAGGGCGTTCAGGGCATGATGACCTATATGCAGGTAATGCTGGTGCAGATCATCTCGGTGATTATCGCAGTATGTATCATGTCCTCCTTTGAACCGCTGCTGATAGTTGTTGTGGCAGTGCTTTCCGTGGTACAGTTCCTGTTCTTCGACTATATCAGAAAGCTGGACAAAAAGGAAATGTGGGACGCAATGATGCCCAACTGGCGCAAGCTGGAATATATGGAGAATGTCACTACCGATTTTTCCTACGCAAAGGATATACGCCTTTTCGGCATGAAAAAATTCCTTGCTGCAAAGCAGAAGCTGGTCTATGATGATGAGCTTCGCCACTGGGAAAAATCGCGTCAGTATTGGATATATAACTCTGTTTTCTCACACGGCGTATCCCTTGTCCGTCAGCTCATAATAGTCAGCTGGCTGATATACGGCGTTGTGGAACAGGGATTGTCTATCGGTGATTTTACTCTGTATACCGCCAGTACCGCCGCATTTACAAATGCGCTGAATGAAATACTGGAAGCCCTTGTGGCTCTCCGTGAAAGAAGCGCACATACCGATGATTTCCGCAGCTTCATGGATATCCCCGACCCCGATTCGGAGAAAAAGACAGTTCCCGTTCCCCGTTCGGACAAATACCGCTTCGAGTTCAGAAATGTTTCATTCCGCTATAAGGGACAGGAAAAATATGCTCTCGAAAACGTGAACATCACTCTTGAGCCGGGAGAAAAGCTGGCTGTTGTAGGACTTAACGGCGCAGGAAAAAGTACGTTCATCAAGCTGCTGCTCCGTCTTTATGATGTGACCGAGGGCTGCATTCTTATGAACGGCACGGATATCCGTGAATTTGACCGTGCCGATTATTTCCGACTTTTCTCCCCTGCCTTTCAGGACGTTACCGTTTTCGCATTTCCCATGGCGGAAAACGTGTCAATGAAGGCTCCTGCCGAAACAGACAAGGCTCTTGCGGAACAGACTCTCCGCAGTGCAGGACTTGGCGAAAAGCTGGATAAGCTTGAAAAGGGCGTTGATACCGAGCTGCTGAAAATACTTTATGATGACGGTATCGACCTTTCGGGCGGCGAAAGGCAGAAGCTTGCCCTTGCACGTGCGCTTTACAAAAAATCGGACGTGATAGTTCTTGACGAGCCTACCGCCGCACTGGACGCATTGGCTGAATACCGACTGTATCAGAGCTTCAACGATCTGATCGGCGGACGGACGGCTGTATATATCTCACACCGTCTTTCATCGACACGCTTCTGCGACAGAGTTGCCATGTTTGCCGACGGAAAAATGGTAGAAACGGGCACCCACGAAGAGCTTATGGAAAAGGACGGCGCATATGCGGAAATGTTCCGTGTACAGGCGCAGTATTATATCGAGGACAAGGACATTTTTGAGGAAAAGGAGGCAGTGGAAAATGAGTGATAAAAAAACATCTCCCGTAAAGGAATCGCTGAAATACTGCTTTAAGCAGATAACGGCAAACAGAAAATCGTACTTCGTACTTTCCCTGCTGGACGTGATATTCAAAGCTGCCATACCTTTTGCGGAAATAATCTTTCTTCCGCTGCTTATCGACAGTATGCTTCAACCAGAAAAGGACATACATCAGATAATCTTTTACGGTGCGGCAATGGTGATATTGCAGATAGTTACAATGGGTGCAGACAGCGTGCTTACGATCCAGCTTGAAAAAAGCGAGGATTTCTTCATGAACCTTGAATCGGAGGAAATTTCCATGAGATGCATGGAAATAGACTTCTCCCTGACCGAGAACAAAAAGGCTCTTGACCAGATAAAAAAGGCCCGTGACGGCATAATGTGGTCGGGCGGCGCACACAACATCGCAAAGGGATTTTTCGCAATAATATCAAATGGCTTGAAAATAGTGGGCGTCTGCGCAGTACTTATCGTAAACGCTCCCCTGCTGCTGGTGATAATACTCGTTCTGCTGGTTGCTTCGGCACTTATCAATGCAAAGAAAAACAAGATCGAGATAAAGAACTTTTCGGAGCTTTCCAATATCAACCGCATCTTCGGTCATATCTGCTGGGAAATGGAAGACTTCCACTACGGAAAGGATATCCGACTTTACAGCGCTCTTGGCATGATGCTGGAAAAATCCTCTCAGCAGATCAAGCGCATGGATAACTATTTCAAAAACGTAAACGGTCAGAAATATCCGCTGGAAATACTTGATATTATCGTAAGTACGCTCCGTGACTTCGGAACATATATCTATACCGGCGCTCTCGCAATAATGGGAAAGATCACAATAGGAGCATTTTCACAGCTGCTCAGTTCCGCAGGCACGCTTCATTCGTCGCTTCAGGCAATGATACTGGGACTTCAGGACGTGGTGAAGCGCAGCAGATATATGTATGAGATAATCAGCTTCATGAATTATCCCGCCGCACTGGAAAAGGGCGACCGCAGGATCGAAGATCTTTCGGGCGGACATGAGATCGAATTCAGGAACGTCAGCTTCTCCTATCCCGAAACAGGTGTGCAGGTGCTGAAAGATGTTTCGATCAAGCTTAAAGCGGGAGAAAAGCTTTCCGTTGTGGGACTTAACGGCGCAGGCAAGACTACCTTTATCAAGCTGCTGTGCAGACTTTATGACGTGGACGGCGGAGAGATACTGCTTGACGGCGTGAATATCCGTGATTATGATTACGATGAATATATGAAGCTTTTCTCGGTGGTGTTCCAGGATTTCAAGCTGCTGGCATTTTCCGCACAGGATAATATCCTGCTGGGTGCGGAGGATACCGATAACGGCAAGACTGTGGACAGCCTGTTTGAGAAAACGGGTATACTGAAAAAGATAAATTCACTGCCCCACGGAAAAGATACGATGATGTTCAAGAATTTTGATAAAGAGGGCGTGGAGCTTTCGGGCGGCGAACAGCAGAAAATGGCTATCGCCCGTGCATTGTATAAGGACGCTCCCGTGGTTATCCTCGATGAGCCTACTGCGGCGCTTGACCCTGTGGCGGAGTATGAGATATACCGTCAGTTCAATGATCTGGTGCATGGAAAAACGGCTGTGTATATATCGCATAGACTTTCGTCGTGTAAATTCTGTGACCATGTAGCGGTGTTTTCGGAGGGTACGGTAAAGGAGTATGGAACGCATGATGAGCTTGTGCATAAGCATAACGGAATATATGCGGAAATGTTTAAGGCGCAGGCACAGTATTATGTGTAAGAAAATGAAGGTATCGGTAACCACGGTATAAAAGTTTCGTCCACCTTTTCAGAAGGTGATGCTCTCCTGCGGAGAGCGAATTGAAAGGGCAGCGCCCTTCACGGGAATCCAAAGGGCAGCGCCCGTGGTCGCCGTCCGCAGACGGCGAAATCCCCTGCTGCGAGAAATGCGTAAGCATTGCGAGGCTAAAAAATATAATATAAAAAGAACAGCCCTGCTTATCAATGTAAAAAGATAAGCAGGGCTGTTCTATATTTAATTTTTTATGTTATTCTCCGGATCATAATTCCTCATCGTCAAGATAAGCGAAATACTTGTTGTAGCGGACTCTTCCGATCCAGTCGTTGATAGTGCCGACGCCGTGAGTGATAAAGAAAATTCCTGCGATGATGCCCGACATATCGGTGAATACACGTCCAGCATTGGTAAATACCCAGATTCCAACAAGCAACAGGATCACCGAGAAAATAATTCTCGGAGCAAACCAGCCGTCATTGTTGTGCCTGCCGGATATAGCCGCAATAAGCGACTGCACCGCATTGTATACAAGAATAATTCCGATGATAATGAACATGATCTTTCCGAGCGCTCTGAGCAGACCCGTGTTCATAAGAATGATTCCGAGAACGATGAGAAAAACCGAGTCCAGCGACAGCCATTTTCCGTCCGAACCGAAAACGCTCTTTCTCGTAAAGCGGACGATAAGCGTAACAATACCGCTGATTATCGCTCCGAGTCCCAGAAGCCATGATACAGTGTCAACAACGGCACCGCCTCTGAATATCGAATAAATGCCGAGGATTATCATTGCCGCACCTGTGATCGGCCACAATACGCCAAAAATTTTTGAGATGATTTTTTTCATATAAAAGCTTCCTTTCAATATCAGCCAACGAAAAGCTGTACCCAGCTGTTCGTTGCGGCGTCATATCCGATGCCGATCTTTGTGTAGCTTTCGTCCAGAATGTTAGCCTTGTGTCCGGGGGAATTCATCCATGATTCCATTACTTCTTTTGCATTGTGCTGACCCTGTGCGATGTTCTCGCCTGCGGAATAATATGAAATGCCATATTCCGAAAGTATGCTGAGAGCCTTGCTGCCGTCGAGACGATAATGCTCAAATCTTACGGCGATCTCCTGCGCTCTTACATCAGCCGCCGCACAAAGAGTTTCATCAAGCACCAGCTCGCTGAGTCCTCTTGAAGTACGCTCCTTGTTGACGATATCAAGAACGTCCCGGGCATAATTTGAAGAATTGCCCGAAGCAGAGCCTGAACCCGAATAATCATCATTCGATGATGTGCTTACGCTGTCAAAATCATCGAAGCCAATGTCCGAATAGTCGGACATTCCGCTTCCGCCGTCTCCGACTGTTATGCCGACTGCCGCAAAAACGTCGGGATTGGTCTCATCATACAGATATAATACCGTGGTGCCGTCCTGCAAGCCTTTCAGGCGGACAGTTATATTTTTTCCGTCGGCTTCGGCATAGACCAGCGACACAATGTCCTCGTCTGTTATCATCAGCACGATGTTGTCCTCATCAATGCCGTAATATTTTATCTTGAATTTGAGCAGTCCGCCGACTTCTGCTTTTTTGTCATTGCATTTTCCGAAACCGCTGTCGGAAACGGTTATATTGCAGTAAAGCTTGTATTTGCCGACCTTTGCGCATATCCTTGCACTGCCCTCTGACTTGGCTGTGACCTTTCCCTTGGAGGATACGGTGCAGACGGTTTTGTCCGATGAAGTCCATTTCACCTTTGAGCTTGTGCCCGAAATGCTGAGATTCAGTATGCTGCCAACAGTCATTGACGCACTTGTTTTGTTAAGCTTTGGCTTTGACGCAGCGGAAACGGTAAGTCCGCATAATGAAAGCATCATAGCCGCTGTGATGATAATGCATAGGAAACGATAAAATTTTTTCATAAAGTCAGCCCCTAAAATAAAATTTTCAGTTGTTTATCCCCAGTACATAGTTCACATAATTTATCTCTGTATCATAAGCATTTACTACCGTGCCGTTTACATCGTTGAATTCAACAAAGTAATTGTAAACACGTTCGCTGCCCGTCTCATTGTCTATTATATAGTATCTGTAACAATAAACGGAACGGTTGTCGGCAGTTTTTTTGATGTAATACGGATCGAAGCCCACAGTCTTTTTCACTGTTTTTTCGTCCATGCCGTAGGAAATACTGTCTTTTGTCAGAAGTATATCGGACTTTCTGCCCTTCCAGCCGTCGGAAAGCTGTGAAAAATCAAAATATTCAACCTGCGAGATAGTGTTTCCCGTGCCCGTTGAAACAAGCACAGCCCACTTAGGCATCTTTATTCCGCTGATATTCACGGACTTGCTGTCCTCGCATACATAATTAAAGGAAGCTACCGTTTTGAGCTGCGGATAAGCCGATGTGCCCGGGAACTCCTCCGCCGTTTCCTTTCGGCAGTAGTCGATGTTTCTTCCGATCGGGACCTTTTCGGCAATGCGAAGTCCCTTTCCACTGCTGACCCATGATACGATACAAACTGCAAGCACAGCCACAAGCACCGCAGCGATCAATGCTGCCACAAGCTTTATAATATTCTTAGGATTCTTAAAAGGCTTTTTTGCTGCCTTTTTCTTAGGCTCGGCAGAAGAAGCTTCGCCGTCGGCAGGCAGCTCCTCATTTTTCGGAGCAGGCTTCTTTTTCTTTTTTGTATTCAGCGATTTAAGCTCAAAGCTTTTCTTTTTGGGCTTTTTGCCGTCCTTTGAGCTGTCCGCAAGGGTTTTATCTTTATCGGAAACATTTTCTCCCGTATACAGCTCTTCTCCGCAGTTGGAGCAGAACATTCCGCCGTCGGGATTTTCGGTTCCGCATTTCATACACTTCATTATCAGATTCATTCCTTTCGTCAAAAAGATCATAAAACAAGGTTTTATGTAATAAGTATAACATATCGTATAACGATTGTCAACGATTAGCGCAAAATATACAAACAGTAAGCAATAATTTTTGCCGATATTTTTCGCATTAATATTTTAATCTACATTCATATTTTGTTGCAATAAGTTGCATTAATATAATTTTTCAGTATATTTTTGCAAGTTTTATTTATTTTTCCTGCAAAACTATTGACAAACGCAAATTTAAGTGATATTATATAAATGAACTTGGGAAACATATGGCATTGACCGATGCTTCCGTAAACAGTTCGGGGAAAAAGTGAGTAAGGGCATCTGCCCGTTATCAGGGAGGCGGCAATGTGGGCGCTGAGGATAAAATACTGATATTATCCGCAAACGAAGAGACAAGGGAAACTCTTTCGTCAATTGCGGGTGAGCTTTACGGCAGCGTTTCCGTGGGAAGCGACGGCTCTGCGGCGGCAAAATTCGTCAAAACGGCTGAAACGCCCTATTCTGCGGTCATAATCGCCGCTCCTCTGGAGGACGGCTACGGTCTTGACGCTGCGGCACAGATACTCAAAAACAGCAATGCGTCCGTAATTGTTATCACTTCCGCAAAAAATGCGGAGGAAGCGTCAAATAAGATAGGACGGCTGGGCGCATACATACTGCCGAAACCACTGAATAAGCCTGCTCTTGTTCAGGCACTTCGTTTCATGGCTGCAAACCGCAGCAGAATGCTCGCTCTTGAAAAGGAAAAGCAGGAGCTTGCGGACAAGATACGTGAGATAAAGCTGGTTGACCGTGCAAAGTGCGTGCTTATCCAGTACCTGAGAATATCCGAGGCAGAAGCTCACCGTCAGATACAGAAGCAGGCAATGGACCAGCGCACCGCACTTGTTCAGGTGGCTGCGGATATTCTTAAAACCTACGAATATTTGTAATTATACTATTTATATTATAGGAGTCCTTAAAATGAAATTTACAAAAATGCAGGGCATCGGCAACGATTATGTTTATGTCAACTGCTTTGAGGAAACTGTTGCCGAACCCGAAAAGGTGTCCGAATTTATAAGCGACCGTCACTTCGGTATCGGCGCCGACGGTCTTGTGCTTATCATGCCCTCCGACAAAGCGGATTTCCGCATGAGAATGTTCAATGCGGACGGCAGCGAGGGAATGATGTGCGGCAATGCCACACGCTGTATCGGCAAATATGTCTATGACAACAAAATGACCGACAAGACCGAGATCACCCTTGAAACAAAAAGCGGAATAAAGAAGCTTCGCCTTTTCCCCGAAAACGGCATCGTAAAGACCGTTGAGGTCGATATGGGACAGGCTATCCTTGCTCCCCGTGAGATACCTATGAATGCCGACGGCGACAGCTTTGTTGACAAGCCTGTTGAGGTGGACGGAAAGACCGTTCATATCACGGCAGTTTCCATGGGCAATCCCCATGCCGTTATTTTTACCGAAAATATCGACAGTCTGGAGCTTGAAAAAATAGGTCCCGCTTATGAAAATCACCCCCTTTTCCCCGAAAGGGTAAACACCGAATTCGTTGAGGTGCTGGACAGCCGCACACTTAAAATGCGTGTCTGGGAGCGAGGCTCCGGCGAAACATGGGCGTGCGGAACGGGAACCTGCGCAACCGTTGTTGCCGCCTGCCTTAACGGACACTGCAAAAAGGGCGAGGAAGTCACTGTTCATTTAAGGGGCGGAGATCTTGCGGTAACATGGCTGGAGGACGGCCGTGTTCTTATGAGAGGTCCTGCCGAAAAGGTTTTTGACGGCGTAATTGATATTAAGAACCTGTCTTAATAAGAAATGTTCTAAATGATCGAAAGGAAGTAATCCAAATGGCACAGATAAATGAAAATTTTCTCAACCTGCAAAAGAACTATCTTTTTATTGAAATTGCAAAGAGACTGAAAGCCTACACAGCCGCTCACCCCGATAAAAATATCATCAGAATGGGCATCGGCGATGTTACTCTCCCCCTTGCTCCCGTTGTTGTTGCGGCAATGAAAAAGGGCGCCGACGAAATGGGCGTCAAGGAAACATTCAGAGGCTATGAGGACAGCGGCGCAGGCTATGATTTTCTCCGTGAAGCCGTTTCCGGCTATTACAAGAGCTTCGGCGTTGAGGTTGCTCCCTCGGAAATAAGGATCAACGACGGTGCAAAGGCTGACTGCGGCAACATCACGGATATTTTCGGTGCGGACAATACGGTGCTTATCACCGATCCAGCATATCCCGTTTACGTTGATACAAATATCATGAGCGGCAGAAAGATCATTTATGCCGATTCCAACGAGGAAAACGGCTTTGCGGCAATGCCCGACAAGTCCGTTCATGCGGATATAATCTATCTCTGCTCCCCCAACAATCCCACAGGCTCGGTCTACACCAAGGATCAGCTGAAAGAATGGGTGGACTATGCCATTGAAAACAACGCTGTGATAATTTACGACAGCGCATATGAAGCATTTATCACAGGTGAAAATGTCCCCAGAAGCATTTTTGCAATTGAGGGCGCAAGAAAGTGCGCTATCGAAATGTGCTCACTTTCAAAGACCGCAGGCTTCACAGGCACACGCTGCGGCTATACCGTTATCCCCGATGAGCTTGTTATGACCGCCTCCGACGGAACAGAGGTAAGCATCTCCCAGCTTTGGGGACGCAGACAGGGCAGCAAGTTCAACGGTGTATCCTATCCCGTTCAGTGCGCAGCTGCCGCTGTATTCACCGAAGAGGGTCAGAAGCAGACAAAGGCAAACATCGCATATTATCAGAAGAATGCAAAGATCATCGGCGATGCTTTGGACGAGCTTGGCATCAAGTACACAGGCGGAGTGAACTCCCCATACATTTGGCTCAAGTGCCCCAACAACATGGACAGCTGGACTTTCTTCGATTATCTGCTGAATGAGATACAGGTAGTCGGCACACCGGGTCAGGGCTTCGGAAAGAACGGCGAGGGCTGGTTCAGACTCACATCATTCAACACTAACGAAAACACTGCCGAGGCTATGGAAAGACTCAAATCGCTTCTGAAATAATTTCAATATGTGTTATACGGCTTTGCTGTTTAACTTTTAAACTTTTTTCACAAATGAAAATGCTTCGTCCTCTTCTTTGGGCGAAGCATTTTCATTTTATTATTTCTTTTTCGGCTTCTGCTTTTTCATTGTAAGAGCATAGCTAAGCTCCGCTGCGGATAAAATATCCTCATCGGCTGCGGCGGCAATATCTGCGGTTATCCAATGAGTTTTGTTCATGTGATACGCCGTATAAAATCCGTCCAGCGCAAGATATGAGCCTTTCACGGCAGGATCGCACTTAAAATTCACGATGTCAATATTTCCATTTCCTTGAATACCAAGCTTTTCCGACGGAATATTCATCACCAGCGCATACCATTTTCTGTTGTCCGAATGACGGAACACCGCCGCATCGGAGGGTTCTTCCCACGGATAATCGGGCACGCCGCCGAAATGCTCCGCAAACAGCTCAAAAAGCTGCTTTCTGTTCATACTATCACCTGCAAAAATGCCGCATATCCACAATACGGATATGCGGCAATATTTTATATGTAATTATTATTTCAGAGCGGAAAGCGCACGCTGACCGATATCATGACGGTAATGTGCATTCTCAAAGCTTATCTTCTCAACAGCCGCATAGGACTTGTCAAGTGCGCCCTGAAGAGTATCGCCTGTTGCGGTAACGCCCAGCACACGGCCGCCGTTGGTATAAAACTTTCCGTCGGCATACTTTGTGCCTGCATGATAAACGAAAGCGCCCTCTACCTGACCCTTGTCGTCCATGCCGTGCATTTCAAGTCCCTTGGGATAGGACTGGGGATATCCGCCGCTTGCCATTACAACGCAGGTGCAGTATTCTTTCTTCCACTTGATGTCGATATTGGCAAGAGTTCCCTTGTAAACAGCCTCGAAAATATCAACAAGATCTGTGTCCAGCAGAGGAAGTACAACCTGAGTTTCGGGATCGCCGAAGCGGCAGTTGTACTCGATTACCTTAACGCCCTTGGGTGTTGCCATAAGTCCGAAATACAGACAGCCCTTAAATGTTCTGCCCTCGGCTTTCATAGCCTTGATCGTGGGGAGGAAAATGTTCTCCATGCATTCCTTTGCAACGGCTTCCGTATAGAAAGGATTGGGAGCAACAGTGCCCATTCCGCCTGTGTTCAAGCCCTTGTCGCCGTCAAGCGCACGCTTGTGGTCCATTGAAGAAACCATGGGAACAACAACATTTCCGTCTGTAAAGGAGAGAACGGAGATCTCGGGGCCTGTAAGAAATTCCTCGATAACAACAGTCGAGCTGCTCTCGCCGAACTGCTTTCCGTCGATCATGGACTTTACCGCTGCAACAGCCTCTTCCTCATTTGCGGCGATAATTACGCCCTTGCCCAGTGCAAGACCATCTGCCTTGATAACTGCGGGATAGCTGTTCTGCTGCTTTAAATATGCGATAGCGCTTTCACTGTCGCTGAAAGTTTCATATCCTGCTGTGGGGATATTGTACTTCTTCATAAGCTCCTTGGAGAAAACCTTGCTGCCCTCGATTATAGCCGCTGCCTTGTCGGGACCGAAAGTCATGAAGCCCTCCGCATTGAGAGCGTCCACCATTCCCAGCACCAGCGGATCATCGGGAGCTACCACTACCATATCAACAGCCAGCTGCTTTGCAAGCTTTACAACGCCGTCGATATCGGTGGCTGCAACGTCAAAGCATTCCGCATAGCGTGAAATTCCGCCGTTTCCGGGTGTGCAGTAAAGCTTTTCAGTGCGCTTGCTCTCGGCAAGCTTCATGATTATTGCGTGCTCACGGCCGCCGCCGCCAACTACCAGTATCTTCATTTAGATCATTCCTTTAATAATTATAAATTATCTTCTTCTGTTGTTTCTGAGGAAAAGCAGACGTGCAAGGCTGAAAAGTGCGGAAACAAGCGCAGCCACATATGTGAGCGCCGCTGCCGTAAGCACTTTCTTTGCGCCCGTAAGCTCATCTTCATCAAGTATATAGGATTCTCGGAGGATTTTCAGCGCTCTTCCGCTGGCATTGAACTCAACGGGAAGCGTAACTGCCTGAAAAAGCACAACTGCGCAGTAAAGCAGTATTCCCACATCAACAAGCACGCCCCACGAGAATATCAGTCCCAGAACAACGATAGGAACAGCAAGCTGCGAGCCTATCTGCGTTATGGGAATTATCGCACTTCTGATATTTATGGGCGCATATCCCTGTGCATACTGTATCGCATGACCCGTTTCATGAGCCGCAACGCCCACCGCCGCCACCGATGTAGAATCATACACGCTGTCGGAAAGGCGGATAACGTTCGCCTTGGGATCGTAATGATCGGTAAGCTCACCAGAAATGCGCTCAATGCGCACTCCGTAAAGTCCGCTGCTGTCCAGTATCTGACGTGCGGCGTCGGCTCCCGTGATCCTGCGGGAAGTAAGCTTTTCGCTGTACTTGGAAAATGCGCTTTTTACCATCATCTGCGCCGCAAGGCTGAAAATAATGGCGGGAATAAGAATAAGATAAGTCCAATCAATATACATGATCGTTCCTCCTGTTGCTGCATAATAAAATTATTATGCCTTATTCAGCGGAAGTAAATTCAAGAGTGTTCAGAACTTTTTCAAATTCGGGATAATATGTGTCATACTTGTCGGAAGCAGCCGTATAGGAAATAACCGCTTCATAGCTGCCGATGATAAACGCAAACTGCGTGCCTTTCATTACTGTACCGTCCTCAAGATCGGACTCAACTTCAAGGCGCACTGCGTCACGTCCGTTAACAGAGGTCATTTCACTGCCGACAAAACGATAGGATTCGACCTGCGCATACTGGCTTGCAGTCGCCTGCTCCAGCATATCAAGGTCCACGCCCATTTCCAGAAGATCGTAGCCGAAATCCTGAAGCACCATGTTAAAGCTTACCTGCGGATCATCAAGGCAGATAAACACGCCGCTGTACATTGCCGCAATATCATCGCTTGAAAATCTGTCGGAGCCGATAGTATCGGCAACCTCCTGACCCACTGCCTCCATATCCATGTAATCAATGGCGCTCATCCACTTTGATTCGTCATATTTAAGAGTGTAGATATCGCCCTCATAGGTCTTTTCGCCGTCTGCGCTTTCGGAATCGGATTCATCGGCTTCCGTTTCATCGGGAGCTTCCGATTCGGTCACTTTCTCCGTTTCGGATTCGGTGGTCTCCTCTGTGGTTTCGGAAGTCTCCTCCGCCGAAGTTTCCGTCTCGGCTGCTGCCGATGTTGTTTCCGAAGTCTGCTCCGCAGCGGAAGTTTCGGCAGTATCGCCTGTCACTTCACCGCAGGCTGTCAGCAGCAGCGACGATATCATCACTGCCGCAATAATATTTTTCTTCATAAGATCAAATGTCCTTATATTATAGTTTTATCAGTGGTGGAAAAGTCTTATGCCTGTAAATGCCATTGCAATATTGTACTTGTTGCAGGTGTCGATAACATTATCGTCACGGATAGAGCCGCCGGGCTGAGCGATATATTCAACGCCGCTCTTGTGAGCACGCTCAATGTTGTCGCCGAAGGGGAAGAATGCATCGGAGCCGAGGCATACGCCTGTGTTGCTGTCCAGCCATGCTCTCTTTTCCTCGGCAGTGAATACCTCGGGCTTAACCTTGAATATATTCTGCCATGCGCCGTCTGCCAGAACGTCCATGTACTCATCGGGAGACATATAAACGTCGATAGCATTGTCTCTGTCGGCACGTCTGATGCCGTCAACAAATTCAAGTCCGAGAACCTTGGGAGACTGTCTGAGCCACCAGTTGTCAGCCTTCTGGCCTGCAAGACGTGTGCAGTGTATTCTTGACTGCTGACCTGCACCGATACCAATAGCCTGACCGTCCTTTACATAGCATACGCTGTTGGACTGTGTATATTTCAGAACGATAAGGGAGATAAGAAGATCACGCTTCTTGTCATCGGGGATATCCTTGTTGTTTGTAACGATGTTTTCAAGGAGAGCATTGTCGATAGGAAGCTCGTTTCTTCCCTGCTCGAATGTAACACCGTATACCTGCTTTGTTTCAATAGGAGCAGGCTTGTAGCTCTCATCTATCTTGATGATATTATATGTGCCCTTTCTCTTGGACTTGAGTATCTCAAGAGCCTCGTCTGTGTAGCCGGGAGCAATAACGCCGTCGGATACCTCACGCTGGATCATCTTTGCCGTGGGAACGTCGCAGACATCGGAAAGAGCGATAAAGTCACCGTAGGAAGACATTCTGTCCGCACCTCTTGCTCTTGCATATGCGCACGCCAGAGGGGAAAGCTCCAGATCATCGACCCAGTAGATCTTTTTCAGTGTATCGGAAAGAGGTGCGCCTACTGCTGCACCTGCGGGAGAAACGTGCTTAAAGGAAGTAGCGGCGCACATTCCCGTTGCCTTTTTCAGCTCGCTTACCAGCTGCCAGCCGTTGAATGCGTCCAGAAGATTGATATATCCGGGCTTGCCGTTGAGCACCTCGATAGGAAGCTCGGAGCCGTCTGCCATATAAATTCTTGAAGGCTTCTGATTGGGGTTACAGCCGTACTTTAACTGCATTTCATTCATAGAGTGATACCTTACCTTTCAATTGATTATCCCAAATAACAGTATGATAATTACTTATTCTTGTTAACGATCCTGCTTTCGTATTTGCCCGATTCAAGATCAATATATCTTACAAAAAGGGATACCTTATTGTCTGCATTGAGGTTCTCCCAGATAAGCTTTGTCAGCGAATCTATATCCGTATCGGGAAGCTCCACAAGCTTAGGCTCGCCCTCAAAGCTGGGAAGAGGATTGCCTGCTGCCTTATATGTATGGATAAATGCAGCCTGACCGCATAAAGGATCACTGTAAGAATATGTATATCTTCTGCATGAAGAACCGTCGCCGTCGGCACTTTTCAGAATTGACATGGAATAGCTCATGCCGCCGTTTTCCAGCTCGATTATGCCCGATATTCTGGGCGTGTAGTTGGGAGCGTCGTCCTCAAATTCACGGGTGCGGAGGGACTGCTCAAAGGTAAGACCCTTTTCCATAAGCTCATAGACAGTATCTGTCTGATCGCCGTTGGTAACGATAGTCCTGCTGCCCAGAACACGCACGGGAGCGTAGATTATCAGGTGGGGATCAACCATTTTTGAAGGGTCGAAAGCCTGTGTTCTGATACCCTCGCCGTCCTCAACAAATACTCTGTTGCGGCTGTTTTCGCTTCTGCCCATGATAAAATAAGCGGTAACGGCTTTCTTTCCGTCCGCCGATTTTCCGATCATGATGCCTCTGCCGTGATATTCAAGGCTGTTAAGCTCTTCTGCGATATTTTTTATCGTCATATTCATTCCTCCGACTTTTTATAGTACATTCTTGTAGTACTTCCGTCAATTTCCTCAACTGTCCCGTAAAATTTCCAGCCGCATTTTTCATAAAAGCCTGTATGCTCTGTGATAAGATACACGCATTTTATCCCGCAGCGGAACATATCCTCCGAAGCCCTGTCCAGCATAGCTTTTGCTATCCCCCGCCCCCGGTATTTCTCTTCAACATACACCGCGCAGATATTCGGAGAAAGCTCGGGGCGGTCCTTCAGCAGAATGATATCATTCATCTATGAATGCTCTGCCGTTCTCCACACGTATCTTATCTTCGCAGAAAAGCGAAACAGCCTTGGGAAGTATCTTCCATTCAGCCTGCTCCATGACTCTCTTCTGGAGTATCTCGGGAGTATCGCCGTTTTCAACATAAACCGCCTTCTGGAGAATTATGGGGCCGCCGTCGCATTCCTCGGTGACAAAATGCACCGTTGCGCCTGTGACCTTGACACCCTTTTTCAGAGCCTCCTCATGAACTTTCAGACCGTAATATCCCTTTCCGCAGAACGAGGGGATAAGTGCGGGGTGAACGTTCATCATTTTGTTGGGATATGCCCTGCATACGCTTTCGTCAAGTATTGTCATAAAGCCTGCATATACAACAAGGTCCGCATTTTCCGCTTTCAGCGTTTCAAGCATGGCTTTGCTGTATTCATGGCTGTCGGCATAATCCTTTCGGGGCAGAACTATCCCCTTTATGCCGTTTTTCGCCGCTCTTTCAAGAGCATAAGCGTCCGCCTTTGAGGAAATAACGCAGGTTATCTTTCCGCCCTTTATCTCCCCGTTTTTTTCGGCGTCGATAAGCGCCTGCAAATTGGTTCCGCCGCCCGACACCAGAACAACTATATTTTTCATAATAAAATATTCCTTTTAAGCCGTGTCATTCATCGTCTTCATTTTCATTGACATACAGCTCGCCGCCGAAAAATCCCATTTCAACAGCAGGCTTTTCGGGGATATCAAGGTCGGCTATGCCCTTGTGAGAGCATACCGCCGCCCCTGCGATAAGTGCGTCAAATGCCAGCGCAGCCACGATAAGGGCAGAGGTTCCGCCCAGTATCGAAGCAAGTCCGCCCAGTATTGCAATGACATTTCCCAGCAGCGCTATCGAAAGCGCCAGCAGCGAAGATGTCACCGCACCTATTATATAGCATACCTCGGCAGCTCTCGCAAAGCCTTTCTTCTGCCCCGAGCAAGCCACCCAGCTGCATACCGCAGCGATTATCAGAAACGGATTGACGGTGCATACAGCCCAGATCAGGGATATCGTTCCCAGCACCTTGGCTGTACGCAGTCTTTTCAGTCTGTCATGCTTACGCTTAGGCAATGATAACACCCTCATCGCTGTTTACAAGCTCGCCGAGAACATATGCGTCCTCGCCTGCTGCCTTGATAGCCTCAACAGCCTTGTCAGCATCGTTCTTGTCAACAACTACGCACATTCCGACGCCCATGTTGAATGTATTGAACATATCTCTCTCGGGGATATGACCTGTCTTTGCGATAAGATCGAAGATAGGAAGAACCTGAACAGCGCTTCTGTCGATCTTTGCGGCAATGCCGTCGGGAAGAGAACGGGGAATGTTCTCATAGAAGCCGCCGCCTGTGATGTGGCTGATAGACTTTACCTTAACAGCATCAAGCAGGCTCATTACAGCCTTTACATAGATCTTTGTGGGAGTGAGGAGAGACTCGCCCAGTGTGCAGCCCAGATCGGACTGATGTCTTGCAAGGTTCTGCTCTGTTACGGAGAATACCTTTCTTACCAGCGAGAAGCCGTTGGAATGAACACCGCTGGACTTAATGCCGATCATAACATCTCCTGCCTTCTGAGTATCGGGCCGGAGGATCTTGTCCTTGTCAACAACGCCTACGGAGAAGCCAGCAAGGTCATACTCGTCCTCGGGATAGAAGCCGGGCATCTCGGCAGTTTCGCCGCCGATAAGCGCACAGCCTGCCTGAACGCAGCCGTCGGCAACGCCTGATACGATCTTTGCGATCTTTTCGGGATAGTTCTTGCCGACTGCGATATAATCAAGGAAGAACTGGGGCTTTGCGCCGCAGCAGATGATATCATTTACGCACATTGCAACGCAGTCGATTCCGACTGTATCGTGCTTGTCCATAAGGAATGCGATCTTCAGCTTTGTGCCGACGCCGTCTGTGCCCGAAACCAGAACAGGCTTGGAAATGCCTGTCATATCAAGCTCGAAAAGACCGCCGAAGCCGCCTATTCCCGACATAACGCCGCTTGTCATAGTTCTTGCAACGTGAGCCTTCATAAGCTCGACTGCTTTATAGCCGGCAGTAACGTCTACGCCTGCTTCTTTATAGCTTTCAGAAAAACTTTTCATGTTGATTGAATGCTCCTTAATAATTTTTTATAAAAACACAGATCATACACGTTCCTGCCGTTTCGGTCATGCCTGCCGTTAAGGCTGCACAGTCGGAACTTTTAAGGAAGCGCCGCCAATACACGGCGGCAGCTCCTTAACTGATCGGCATTTATCAATTTACTTCTTATGTATCTTGGACTCAAACTTGTCCTTGGGCATCTCCTTGGGTACCTCCACGGGATATTCACCCGTAAAGCAGCCGTTGCAGAAGCCGCAGCCTGCGTCCTCGGCAACACGGTTCAGATTCTCAACGCTGAGATAGCCCAGTGAATCCGCACCGATCTCCTTTGCGATCTCGTCTATCGACATTCGGCAGGCGATAAGATTCTCCCTGCTGTCGATATCCGTGCCGAAATAGCATGGATTCTTAAAAGGCGGACAGGAAATTCTCACATGGATCTCCTTTGCGCCTGCCTCTCGGATAAGGTTGACGATGCGCTTTGAGGTGGTTCCTCTTACGATGCTGTCGTCAACAAGGATAACACGCTTGTCCTTTACGGTTTCCTTTATAACATTAAGCTTTATCTTAACGGAATTTGTGCGCTCGGTCTGTGTGGGCTGGATAAATGTTCTTCCAACGTAGCGGTTCTTGATGAAGCCTACTCCGTAGGGAATGCCCGATGCATTTGCAAGTCCCAGAGCGGCGTCAAGTCCGCTGTCGGGAACGCCGATAACAACGTCCGCATCAACAGGGTGCTCCTGCCAGAGAAATTCTCCCGCACGAAGTCTTGCCTTGTGTACGCTCACGCCGTTGATAACGGAGTCGGGACGGGCAAAATATACATACTCAAAAACGCACATATGAGAGGGCTTTCCGCAGTGGCGTCTGTCCGAGCGCATACCGTCGGAATCAATGACGATAAGCTCACCCGGCTCAACCTCACGGACAAATTCAGCTCCTATGCTGTCGAATGCGCAGCTTTCGGAGGATACCAGCCAGCCGCCGTCGGCAGTTCTGCCGAGACAGAGAGGACGGAATCCGTCGGGATCTCTTGCGGCAATAAGCTTTGTGGGAGACATTACCAGTATGGAATAAGCTCCCCTAAGCTTGCACATGGCATTCGATACAGCCACCTCGATAGATGGGCAGCTGAGTCTTTCCTCCGTTATTGCATAGGAAATGACCTCTGTATCATTTGTAGTGTGGAATATCGCACCGCGCATTTCATAAGTCTCCCTAAGCTCTCTTGCGTTAACAAGATTGCCGTTATGCGCCAGCGCCATAGGGCCTTTTACATGGCGCACAACAAGAGGCTGTGCGTTGCTTCGGTTAGAGCTTCCTGTTGTGGAATAGCGGACATGACCGATAGCGGCTGTTCCGCTTCCGAGAGATTCAAGGATATCCTTTGTAAAAACATCACGGACAAGTCCGAGATCCTTATGATAATTGAATACGCCGTCATCATTGAGGACGATTCCGCAGGATTCCTGACCTCTGTGCTGGAGTGCATAAAGACCCATATAGGTCTGCATTGCGGCATCGGGGCTGTTGGGGGTATAAACTCCGAATACGCCGCACTCCTCATGAATACTATCAAACATAGGAAATCATTCCTTTCCGTTCCAGCAGTATGTGCAGAGCTTGCTGCCGTCAAGACCTATCGCCTTAATCGTTCCCTCAAGTGACTGGAACTCCAGCGAAGTAAGCTTTAAGCGGCGGCATATCTCACGTCGGAGCAGCCTGCCTCTTTCGGTGTTTGTGTCACTGTATTCGTCGATATATTTAAGTCCTTCCGCACCCTCGTTTTCGTCGATGATCTGTCTTGCGATAAGCTCAAGCTCGGAAGTGCTGCGTGAGAAGTTCAGATACTTGCAGCCGAACATGATAGGCGGACAAGCCGAACGCATATGTACTTCCTTTGCGCCGTTGGCATAAAGGAATTCCACTGTTTCGCGCATCTGAGTGCCTCTTACGATACTGTCGTCAACAAAGAGCAGCTTTTTGCCCTCGATAAGCTCGTGAACGGGAATAAGCTTCATCTTTGCGACCTTGTTTCTCATAGTCTGGCTGGTAGGCATAAAGCTTCTTGGCCATGTGGGGGTATATTTGATGAACGGACGTGCAAAGGGTATGCCGCTGCGGTTCGCATAGCCGATAGCATGAGGGATTCCAGAGTCGGGAACGCCGCACACATAGTCCACATCGGGCAGACAGCCGTTATTGATATCATGCTCTGCCATTATCTCGCCGTTGCGTGTTCTCATAGTCTCAACGGTAACACCCTCGTACACGGAGTTGGGGTAGCCGTAATACGTCCAGAGGAACGAGCATATCTTCATATCGCTTCCGCCGCCGTAAAGCACCTCGCAGCTGTCGGAGGTGAGCTTTACTATCTCGCCGGGAAGCAGCTCACGGTAAGTCTCATAACCCAGCTTCTGGAAAGCAAAGGATTCCAGCGAAAGACAGAAGCCGTCGCTTCTCTTTCCTATGATTATGGGAAGTCTGCCAAGCTTGTCCCTTGCGGCGATGATGCCGTCGCTGGTCATGAGCATAAGGGACATTGAGCCTTCGATCTTTTCCTGGGCATATCTTATGCCCTCGACGATCGAGCCTTTCTGTGCGATAAGCGCTCCGATAAGCGAGCTGGAATTGACCTTTCCGCTGCTCATTACCTCAAAGCTTTCCGAACAGCTGTTGAGTATCTCATCGCAGAGAGCGGCGCTGTTCTTGATTATGCCGACAGTACAGACAGCATAAAGTCCCAGCTTTGAACGGACGAGAATAGGCTGAGGATCCGAATCGCTGATACAGCCGATGCAGATATTTCCTCTCATGCCCTCGATATCGCTCTCGAACTTTGTTCTGAAAGGCGAGTTCTCGATAGAGTGAATGCTGCGCTGAAAGCCCAGCTCGGGGGAATAGGCGGTCATTCCGCCTCGGCGGGTGCCGAGGTGGGAATGGTAGTCTGTTCCGAAGAAAACGTCGCTTATGCAATCGTTATGTGAAACTGCTCCAAAAAATCCGCCCATATATTATTCTCCGAAAATACGCTTCATCATTTCCTGATAAGCTTCCTCGACACCGCCCATATCACGGCGGAATCTGTCCTTGTCAAGCTTCTCGTGAGTTGTGCTGTCCCAGAAACGGCAGGTATCGGGAGAGATCTCGTCTGCGAGAATGATCTTGCCGTGGAATCTTCCGAACTCGATCTTGAAGTCGATAAGATCAATGCCGATCTTCTTGAAGAAATCAAGCATGAACTCATTTACCTTGAATGCATACTTTGTGATATCGTCGATCTCTTCCTGTGTTGCAAGACCGAGACCGAGAGCATAGTAATCATTGATGAACGGATCGCCAAGATCATCGTTCTTATAGGAGAATTCCAGTGTGGGTCTCTTGAGAGGAGTACCCTCAGCGATGCCCAGCTTCTTGGAGAAGCTGCCTGCCGCAACGTTGCGGACAATAACTTCAAGAGGAACTATCTCAACGTGCTTAACGAGAGTTTCACGGTCGGAAAGCTCTTCTACCAGGTGTGTGGGAACGCCTGCTGCTTCAAGCTGCTTGAACATATAGTTTGTCATCTTGTTGTTGACAACGCCCTTGCCTCTGATAGTGCCCTTCTTTTCGCCGTTGAAAGCTGTTGCATCGTCCTTGTAGTCAACGATAACATAGTCGGGATCGTTTGTTGCGAATACCTTCTTAGCCTTGCCCTCGTAGAGCTGTTCCTTTTTCTCAATGTTTTCCATTTTAAATTCCTCCTAAAAGAATTATTAACTATATGAATATGTATTAAAGCTCGGCAATTGCCTGCTGAAGCTTTGCGTCCTTTTCCGCAACGGCCTTTTTCATGTCGGCTCTCATTGCGTCAAGCTTTGCTGCCAGCTCATCATCGGAGAGAGCAAGCATCTGCGCCGCAAGTATGCCTGCATTGCCTGCGCCGTTGACTGCGACTGTCGCAACGGGGATACCCTTGGGCATCATTACCGTTGAAAGCAGAGCGTCCATTCCGTCAAAGGAAGAACCTCTTATCGGTATGCCGATAACGGGGAGAGTTGTGTTTGCGGCAAGAACTCCGCCTAAGTGAGCAGCCATTCCCGCAGCGGAAATAATAACTCCGAAGCCGTTCTTCTTTGCATTTTTCGCAAATTCAGCCGCTTCGTCGGGTGTGCGGTGAGCGGACATAACGTGGCACTCACACTCGATGCCAAGCTTTTTAAGCTCGATAACTGCGTCCTTAACAACAGGCAGGTCGCTGTCGCTGCCCATGATTACAGCTACTTTCTTTGACATATCAATACCATTCCTTTCAGGGTCTGCGGGGATATCCTCACAAACAAAAAAACTGCGGCAATGCCACAGAGTTATACAGATACACTTATATTGTTACTGTACTGTGAACATACTGAGGGTGCAGCAAAACAGCGTTCCGACGACGAAGATCGGTCCGAAGCTGAAATATGCAAAACTATAAATACCGAATAAACGTTCATACTGTTCATACAAAGCCACCGTATCTTACAATTTTTTACACATAGTCTGCCAAATTCAAAGTATTTTACACAATACTCTTATATTGTAACTGATTTGAAACAAAATTTCAAGTGTTTATCAGAAAAATATTATAAAATTTAAAAATTTACATTTAGGTCTTGCAATTTTGAAAAGATATGATATAATGATATTCAAAGCAGCGATACATATATCGTCGGCTAACTTTATGGAGGTGTATTTATAATGGCATACAAAATTTCTGAAGCCTGCATCTGCTGCGGCGCTTGTGCAGAAGCCTGTCCCGTAAGCGCAATCAGCGAGGGCGACGGCAAGTACGAGATCGACCCCAATGCTTGCGTAGACTGCGGCACTTGTGCAGATACATGTCCTGTATCCGCTCCTGCTGCTGAATAATCGGCATATCTTCCAAACAAGGAAAAACGATAAGAGGTTCATTCGCTGAACCTCTTATTTTTTTACGCAAAAGCTTTAAGCTCTTGACGCTCTGTCCGCAAGGGCACGTATCTCGTCCCTTGTGAAATTATACTTTTTATCGCAGAAATGACAGCACACCTCGGAAATCTCCTGCTCTTCCGCCATTTCTTCAAGCTCCCTGCGTCCCATGCTGATAAGCGCACGCTCAACACGCTCACGGGAACAGTCGCAGCGGTACTGTGCATCGAATTCGTCCAGAACGTTCGGCTCCAGACCCTCAAGCACTCTCATTGCGATGTCCTCTGCCGTCATTCCCGATGTGAGCATCTGGGTAACGGAGGGAATCTCGCTGATATTCTTCTCGATGATGTCGATAACGCTTTCGTCCGCAAAGGGCAGCAGCTGGATAAGATATCCGCCGGCAGCCTTTACCGTAAGGTCGGGATTTACCAGCACTCCCAGTCCGCATACCGTGGGGACCTGCTCGCTGACGGCAAAATAGCTTGCGATATCCTCGGCGATCTCACCCGATACAAGAGGGACCTGTCCGCTGTAAGGCTCTCTGAGTCCCATATCCTTTACCACCGAGAGAGTACCGTCGGTGCCTACCGCTCCCGCAACGTCAAGCTTTCCCTTTGCATTGAGAGGTATCTCCACCACAGGGTTGGCAACGTATGACTTCACATTGCCGAAGCTGTCCGCAACTGCGATAAGCACACCTGCGGGGCCGTTTCCGTTTACACGGAGAGTAAGGCTGTCATTCTCGCCTTTAAGTCCGATTCCCATAAGCGAAGCCGCTATGGAAAGTCTGCCCAGAGCTGCTGTGACCACCGCCGAGGGCTGATGTATCTGTTCTATTCTGCTTACTATATCAAGAGCGTCGATAGCCGTTGCGGTCACCGAAGCGTCCTTTGATATGGTCCTTACTACTTTTGCCATGATTATTCTTCCTCATATTTTTTCTTGGGTATGATATTTCTTGCCGCAAAAACGATCTTCTCCGAATCATCACGGGGCGGATCCATTGTATTGTAATCGTACTCCGCAAGTATCTCAAAGCCCGAATCGGTCAGCATTTTTTCGATAACTCCACGCTCGAATGCGATCTCGGAGAAATCCTCGGTAAAGCGGCTGTATGTGCCGTTTTTATTCTTCTCGAAGAAATCCAGCGAAATATCAACACGGCAGTCGGCGCTTTCCTCATCGAAATAATTCTGCCACACGCAGTACACATCGTCCGTCTCATAGACAAAGGTGCTGTCCGCAAGAGTGTTCCTGTGCTTGTAGGGCATATTCACATCGAAGATGAAAAGTCCGCCGTATTCGCTGAAAAGCGACACTTTTTCAATGGCCTTTCTTATATCCTGCACCGAATCGAGATGATTCAGGCTGTCCAGCGCACAGATCGTTATATCTATCGTGCCGAACATATCCAGCTCGGTCATGTCCTGACAGAGATACTGAACTGGCAGACCGCTTTCAAACTTCTTGTCCAGTGCCGCCGAAAGCATCTCCTGAGAGCTGTCAACGCCGATAACGTCATAGCCCCTGCGTGCCATTTCTTCGGAAAGGCTTCCCGTTCCGCAGGCAAGATCAAGGAGTATGCCGCCCTGCTTTCCGCCGAATTTGCTAATGATGCCGTCAAAATAATCCGCCTGTGACTTGTAGTCGATATTTCCCGTCAGGCTGTCGTAATAATATGCAAAACGGCCGTATCCGCTCATCTTCCTCTGCCTCTTCCCTCGGGTGCGCCTGCCTTTTCGCCAAGACGTGTCAGTACAAGGCGATAGCCTCTGCCGCTTACGGCATTGTCGTGACCGTCATTGAGGGTACGGTTCACACGGCTGATAGTCGCCGTGCTTGCGCCTGTTTCCTCAACGATATCTGTATAGACATGGCTGGTATAGAGCATTTTCGCTACCTGTAAGCGCTGGCTCATGGATTTTATCTCGGGAACGGTGCAGAGATCGTCAAGAAAATCTGCGACCTCCTGTTCGTTCGACAATGACAGTATTGCTTTATAAAGATAGTCGCGTCCGTTTTCGTCGCTTCCGTTGCTTACCATATAAACTCAATCCTTTCAAAATAACTGCGTCATGCATAAGAGCAAAGCGCTCTTACATTTCTATTTTAACACACTGAAATGTGAAAGTAAAGGGGTTTAGGAAAAATTTTTTAGGAAATCACAGGAATACCTTATATTGGATATGTTTTTCACTTTTGGCAAGTACAGCATAAACACAGAAACCGCCGATCAGATGACCGGCGGTTTCCTGTTAATATATTTTAAAGGGGAAATGTAATATGCTTCTGATCAGAAGATTGCTACAACTGCTCCGTTGTACTTGTCAGCGATGAACTGCTTTACATCGTCGGACTTGAGAGCGTTGATAAGAGCCTGGATCTTAGGTGTGTCCTGATCGCCGTTTCTTACTGCAACGATGTTTGCGTATGTCTGAGCGGCATCACCGGAAGCGTCCTCAACTGCAAGTGCGGAGTTGATGTCAAGACCTGCTGCGATAGCGTAGTTGCCGTTAATAACTGCGAGAGAACCCTCGTCGCTGTTTGCGAACTGTGCAGCAACTGTATCAGCCTGAACTGTTGTGATGTTGTAGCCGTGATCGTCAACGATATCAAGTGTTGTTACACCGTCATTTGCGTTTGCGCCCTCGGGAAGCTCGATAAGACCCTCCTGCCGGAGAAGAAGAAGTGCTCTTGTCTCGTTGCTGTCGTCGGCAGGGATAACGATGCTTGCGCCGTCTGCAATGTCAGCTACGGAAGCAACGCCGTTGCCGTAAAGTCCGAAAGGCTCATAGTGAATGCTTGCTGCGGGAACGAGGTCTGTTCCGTTTGCTTCGTTGTAGCTGTTGAGGTAAGGTGTGTGCTGGTGATAGTTTGCATCAAGCTCACCGTCTGCAACTGCTGTGTTGGGGAGAACATAATCATCGTAAATTGTGATCTGGAGATCATAACCCTGCTCTGCGAGCTTGTCCTTTACGAATTCAAGGATCTCACCGTGAGGTGTTGATGTTGCGCCTACCTTGATAACCTTATCGTCTGCGGAAGTATCATCGGCAGCTGCTTCTGTTTCTGCATTGTCTGCCTCTGTATCTGCTGCTGCATCGGCATCAGCTGCTGCGGAAGTTTCTTCGCCGGCTGCTGCTGTTGTCTCTGCTGTGTCTGCTGTTGAGCCGCAGGCTGTAAGTGAAGCTGCTGCGAATGCAAGTGCGAAAATAATTGAAGATACCTTTTTCATAGTTAATAAACTCCTTTTTCTCTTAGAACTTTATATTGATTCGGATACATATTATATGTGAGGTTCAGCCGCACATTCGTCCGTATCTGAAATTATGCCTGAGCATTTTTTCAAAAAGCTTTATCATTAAGCTCACTCCGTTTACTTGTTGATGCGCTTGTCCGTTCTGCGTGCGATAAGCATTCCCACTTCCTGAATTATCTGAACGATTATAACAGTGAGCAGTACGCATATCCATATGATGTCGTTGTTGAATCTCTGGTAGCCGTAGTTTACCGCGATCATTCCAAGACCGCCGCCGCCGATAGTTCCCGCCATTGCGGAATATCCGAGGATAGTTACCAGCGATATCACCGCTCCCACGATAAGCGAAGGCTTTGCTTCGGGGATAAGCACCTTGCAGATTATGCCGAAGTTGGTGGTTCCCATAGACTGGGCAGCTTCGATAACGCCCTTGTCTACCTCCTTTATTGAGGATTCAGCCATTCTTGCCACATAAGGCACAGCCGCAACGATAAGCGTGAATATCATCGCCCTGTTTCCGAGGCTTGTTCCAACTACGACCTTTGCCGCAGGAAGTATCGCTACCATTAATATAATAAAGGGGATACTTCTGAAAATATTAACGATAAATCCCAGCAGCTTATTGAGCCAGCCTATGGGACATATTCCCTCTTTATCGGTTATACTGAGGACGATTCCCAGAGGAAGTCCCAGCAGATATGCGAAGAATGCTGATATAAAGGTCAGATACACTGTTTCCCATATTCCCAGCTGCAATATGCCTTTGTCCCACAGCTGCTGTAAAATATCCGACATTCAGATGCACTCCTTTCAGACGTAATTAAATTCAAGACCGCTTTTTTCAAGATAATTTATTATCTTTTCTTCGCTCTCGGCAGGAAGCTGGAGAAGCATCTGACCGAATGCCCTGCCGTCGATATCGTTTGTATCGGCGTGAAGTATATTCACGGGCGTGCCGCATTCAAGTATCATCTTCGCCAGCAGCGGCTCAAAGGAATTTTCACCGTTGTATACGATTCTTATCTTTCTTCCGTCAACAGCCGATGCATTGTACAGCTTGTTTTCGGGAAGCACCAGCTTTCTTGCGATATCCGACTGAGGATTTGCAAAGACTTCCTTTACATTTCCCAGCTCGGCGACCGTACTCTTGTCAAGAACGGCAACTCTGTCGCATATGCTGTCGATAACTTTCATCTCGTGAGTGATAACAACTATCGTCACGCCCATGGTCTTGTTTATCTTTTTCATAAGCTCAAGAATGGCACGTGTCGTATCGGGGTCAAGTGCGCTTGTTGCTTCGTCGCAGAGCAGATATTTTGTCTTTGCCGCAAGTGCTCTCGCAATAGCGACTCTCTGCTTCTGACCGCCCGAAAGCTGTGAGGGATAAGCCTTTGCCTTATCGGCAAGTCCGACAAGCTCCAGCAGCTCTTCCGCACGCTTTACAGCTTCCTTTTTATTCACTCCCGCAATTTCAAGGGGATAACAGATATTTCTGATAACATTTCTCTGTGAAAGAAGATTGAAGCCCTGGAATATCATTCCGATATTCTGTCTTGTTTTAAGAAGCTCCTTTTTGGAAAGGCTGCCTAAGTCCTTTCCGTCAACGATGACCGAGCCTGTTGTGGGTCTTTCAAGGAAGTTTATGCAGCGCACCAGTGTGCTTTTTCCTGCTCCCGAAAGTCCGATGATACCGAATATCTCGCCGTCGTTTATTGTAATATTTATATCCTTTAAGGCTGTTATGCCGCCGCTTGCCGACGGATAAGTCTTGGAAAGATCCTTTATCTCTATCACTGTTTTCACTTCCTTTTGAGAACCGTTCCGTTCTCTTTAGTGTGTACTTATTATAGCATATAATATATACTATGTCAATAGGAATTATATGATTTATCCTACAAAGAAAAACACCGTCAAAAAGAAAATAATGTTTAATTCCTACAAATTATAGTATTTTACTATATAATATGCAAAAAATATGACCTTCCGAACAGAACAAAAATCCCATTCGGAAGGTCATTCGTAAAATAATCTGTGTTATGCGGCAATATATTCCGTATAATGAACGTTATTGAAGATATCAGTTATCTGCATACCTATCAGAGGTCTGCCGTAAAGCACCGATGTATCCTCATAGATCATGTATGAATCACTGCTGAGGGTGATCGTTGTATCCGAGAACATATATTGGCTGTAAACCTTGTTGTCGGAGGTCATTGCATAATAATACGGCTCGATAACGTCTCCGACCTCGGGAAGATATTTTCCCAGCGGAGTTCCGTCGTCACTGTAAGGAGTCCAGTATGCAAGCACGCCGTTGTCGGGATATGTATTATATGCATTGTCCCACATCACATAAGCACAGGCAAGCTTTCCGTTGTAATAGCACGGGATATAGCTCCACCATTCGGTAACTCCCTCGTTCACCTCTGTCTTATAATAGTAGCAGGGAACAAACACGCCGTCTATATTCACCCAGTTGTCATTGAATTTAACGATAAGATTTCCTTCCTTATCATACTCAAAGGTGTTGTCCGTTCCAAGCTCATAGAGAACTCCGCTGTCCTCGATATAATACCAGAGATTTACTGCGATGTCGGAAATTATCTTGCTCTGATCCTCTGTGATCGGCAGCACGTATTTTCCTCTGTTAACGCTAAGTTCAAGGCTGTCATCGGAAAGATAATACTTTTTATAATAGTTGTCTGCGTAAAACTTCTTTTTATTATACCAGCTGCACTTTGAATAGGGTGACTTATTCTTGCTGCCGCTGTTTTTAAGATAGTATTCCTGTCCGCCTGCCATAACATTTGCAAAGTATTTCAGAAATTCCACATACTCCGAGGAATAGCCCGTCTTTTTGTAAATGCTTATCAGCGTATCAAGGTTGGTCAGATCGTCAAAGGGAAATGCCACTGACAGTCCGCACTCGGTGCTGTATTTGTGGGAATTTTTGCTGTATACCACAGCTTTTTTCGCAGCCGATCTTACCGCTCCCGCATATTTTTTCGCAGTCGCAAGTTCACCGAATGCGTCCGCAAGCTGACCTATATCCACCATTTCATAGTATGAATCTTCAAGAGCAAGGTCATAGCGCAGCTCCGCAATATCCGCATACTGCTTCTTGCTGAGCATCGTATTTCCCGCAGCCGAAAGCTTGTCCAGCGCAGGAAGCACAGCCGATACCACCTTTTTCGTGTCAATGACCGACACATCGGTGCTGCCGATATTGCTGTCATCTGAGCTTTTCTTCAAGGTATCGTCAACTATCTTTTTGCAGAGCTTCTTTGTGTCGGTGCCCGGGTCCTTGCAAAGTGTGCTTATCCAGTCGGTGTAATACCAGCCGTCTCCCGGCTCGCTAAGCTCGGAAGCCACAAGATAATCGGCATATTTTGATACGGCAAGAGCATTCTCCATTGTGGACATCATGCAGGCATCAAAGCCGATGAACTCAAACTTTGTGCCGCCGCTTTTCAGAGCGTCATAAAGCTCGGTAAGCTCCATGGCATCATCGGGATAATTTTCATCATTGATAAGTCCGTGAATGCTTCCCGCACCGTGATCCCACATTACAAGAGCATATTTCTTTGCTGTATATTTCTTTTTGCAGTATTTGATAAAATCGGAAAGAGTGTTTTTATATGCCATATTTTTCTGACCGAGAGAATCATCTATAAGCTTCAGCTTTCCCTTTTCGACTTTATAGCGCTGGCTCTTTTTTGCGGATATCCCCTTGTAATCCCATGATTCGGCTCCGCCTGTCTGGATTATGATATTCACCTTTTTGCCCGAATAGCCTTTGATCATCTCGTTGATATCGTCCGTCGCCTTACCCATATCGGATTCAAGATTTGAGCCGCACATATATATCATCAGCGTATAATCCGATTTTGAGGAAGCCTCCGCCTCATACGGGACTGCATATTCGACCGAATATTCTTCCTCCGAATAATATTTTTCTGCCGACGCACCGAACGGTACGGACATCGCCATTGCGGCAGACAGCAGCAATGCGGCTGCTTTTCCGAAAAGCTTCATAAAATTCCTCCCATGATCCGTGTTTTGATAAATACGTCATTATTTTTTCGATTTAAATTTATAATAAATTCAAACCATATTATATTTTACATCAAAAAATTATAACTTTCAAGAGCCTTTTAAGCTTTTTAATAAAAATGTAATAAAAACTCATGCCGTACAGAATCACAGAACAAAAAATACAGCTCCGAATACGAAGCTGTATCAACAGAACATTATCAATCAGCCTTTACTTTGTCATAAAGCTTTTGAAAACAAATTTTTTGTCTATAATGTTTCCCGCAAAACCTATGCCTTTTCCCATAGTAAATGCCGCAAGGATAGTTCCTATTCCAAGTCCCTTGATATGACCCAGGAAGAAAAACGTCATTCCCGCAGTAACTGCAAGGCAGGTCACGTCAAAGCCTATCTTTATCTTGGGATACGGTATCTTTGTGATGTCCGAAAGCTCTCTCGGGAAAAGATCGGTGGGAACTATCGGAAGTCCGCAGCGGTTCGATATTGCAATGCCGATGCATATAAGCACATAGCTTACCGCAAAATATATTATCCGACAGGGAATATTATAGGGCAGAACATTTATCCATAATTCATGAATGTCCAGCAGCTCGCCGAAAACAAATCCAACAACAAAGCTGAACAGATATGACGGCACAAATTTTTTCCGCATTATCATTAGACTAAGCACCAGCAGTCCCTGAAAAATATACGTCCATGTTCCAAGCGACAGCTTCGGAAAAACCTCCGAAAATGCATAAGGCACGCTGGATATCGCCGATATCCCCGCCCCCGAATAAAGCATGAGCACAACTCCGAGGCTGTTTATCGCAACAGCTGCGATAAGCGCAAGCTCACCTCTGAGTGTTACCTTTTTACCCGTATTTATTTCTTCCGTTATTTCCATTTTCCTTACTTCTTCCAACCGTAGATTTCCGAAGGTATATTCCAGTTTTCAAGCATGACCCTTGCTACTTCGGGATCATACATTATACCTTGATTTTTTTCTATCTCCGCCTTGACCTTTTCCATCGGCAGAGCATTTCTGTACGAACGCTTTGATGCCATTGCGTCGATAGAGTCGCACACAGCGATTATTCTTGCTCCGATAGGTATCTCCTCGCCCTTTGCGCCGAAAGGATATCCCTTTCCGTCCCAGCGCTCGTGATGATGAAGTATTATCGCAGCTATTCTTGAAAAATTAGGAGACTTTGCCAGTATATCCGCACCGATCTGAGGGTGCTTTCTCATAAGCTCCCATTCTTCGTCATTCAATCTTCCCTCTTTCAGCAGCACCGAATCGGGAATGCCTATCTTTCCTATATCGTGAAGATGTGCGGCAATGTGTATCTGCTGAGTTTCATGCTTATCCATGCCCAGCGCACAGCAAAGCTCACACGCCATATCGCTGACCCGTCTTGAATGATCTCCCGTATAGGGATCTCTTGCGTCAAGTGCGGAGGTTATACACTCCACAATTTCATGATATTCATAATTCAGTTCGCATTCACAGCTCATTTTTACCGCCTTTCATATCCGTCAGTGAAGATACGAAAAAAATTTTCCGTATCATAAAGTCCGTATCCGCAGATATGTGCGGACACAGACGCTTATACCTATATAATAGTATATAACAAAACCGCCTGTGAATTGTTACTCACAAGACGGTTTTGTATTACTTGAATATTAACATTTGATCCGTGTTTCTTGCCGTATCCTATCAGCCGCTGACAGTTTCGCTTTTTCTCATATTCAGAGCATAGGAAACAAGCTTTTCAAGCGACTCATTGGATATGTTTGAAACGATCGCAACAGCGTCGGCGTCCGCCGATTCACTGCTGACTCCCGCAGCCGAGCGGAGAAAATCGCACAGTATAACGCTGGGCGTATACAGCTCATTTGCGGCAGTAATGCCTTTTTCGGTAAGAGCGATTTCTGTGTATGGCTCCTTGGTGATATAACCCTCTTCGATAAGGCGCTGGGTCATTTTCACCGTACTGGGCTTGCTCACTCCCACTATCTTGGCTACCTCCGCCGAACGGACTGCACCGCCCCTGCGGCTAACCTTGTAAATTGCAAAAAGATATTTTTTCTGCGAATAAGTAAGCGTGTTTTCCACGGAGAAATCTGCTCCTTTCCGTTATATTTTCCGTCACTTCTTTTTCTGTGATGCAGCTGCGGCACTGCACTGTCCATGGCAGGCTCCCGCACAATGAGCGCAGTTTCCGCCGCAGGTCGATTTGCCGTTCTTCTTATCCCTGCGGATACTCATAATTATCAGTACCACCACTGCAAGAACTATCAGTCCGACAACTATCGTTCCTGCGTTTGCAGCTAAAAATCCCATAGCAATTCCTCCCGTACAATGCCTTTTATGCCGATACCGCACATGAAGCTGTGCGGTATCGGTAAGCTTTATTTATGGATAGTTAATATCAAACCTTGACCTTGATCTTGCTGTCGAGCTTTGTGCTTTCCTTGTAAGGTCTTACGAGCATATAGATGATGCCTGCAAGGCAGAGGAGAGCTGCGATAAGTCCGATAACATTTACGTTGCCTGTGAAGAGATTGCCGAACTGGTTGATGCAGAGTGCAACCACATAAGCAAATCCGCACTGATAGCCGATAGCGAATGCTGTCCACTTGCCGTTGTTCATCTCTCTCTTGATAGCGCCCATTGCAGCGAAGCAGGGTGCGCAGAGGAGGTTGAATACTAAGAAGGAGTAGCCTGTGATGCCTGTGAATGCAGCGCCGATAGCGTCATATACGCTGCCTTCTCCGCCGCCGTAAAGGATACCCATTGTACCAACGATGTTTTCCTTTGCAACAAGACCTGTGATAGATGCAACGGTTGCCTGCCAGTTGCCCCAGCCCAGAGGCTTGAAGATCCAAGCAAGAACTCCGCCGATAGCAGCAAGGATACTGGAGTCGATCTCATCTTCGGAAAGCATACGGAATGTTCCGTCAACTACACCGAAGTATGTTGTGAACCATACAAAGATCGTGGAAAGAAGGATAACTGTACCTGCCTTCTTGATGAAAGACCAGCCGCGCTCCCACATTGAACGGAGAAGGTTTCCGATAGTTGGAAGGTGGTATGCGGGAAGCTCCATAACGAAGGGAGCAGGATCGCCTGCGAACATCTTTGTCTTCTTGAGCATGATGCCGGATACGATGATAGCGGCAGCACCGATGAAGTAAGCAGATGTTGCAACGATAGGAGAACCGCCGAAGATAGCACCTGCGATCATTGCGATGAAAGGAACCTTTGCGCCGCAGGGGATAAATGTTGTTGTCATAACTGTCATTCTTCTGTCACGTTCGTTCTCGATTGTTCTGGAAGCCATGATACCGGGAACGCCGCAGCCTACGCCGACAAGCATAGGAATAAATGACTTACCGGAAAGACCGAACTTTCTGAAGATTCTGTCCATTACGAATGCGATACGTGCCATATAGCCGCAGGCTTCGAGGAATGCAAGGAGAATGAAGAGTACCAGCATCTGGGGAACAAATCCGAGGACCGCACCTACACCGGCAACGATACCGTCGAGGATAAGTCCGCTGAGCCAGTCAGCGCAGTTTGCTGATTCAAGTGCATCTCCGATCAGTACGGGAACACCGGGAACCCATACGCCGTAAGCTGCGGGATCGGGATCTTCGCAGTCATACTTAACGAATGCCTCAACAGCTGCGTTAAGATCATCGCCTGTTGCTTCGATATCTTCTGTTGCGAGAGTTTCCTCATCTTCAACAGTATATGTAACTGTGTCAGCGTCTGTGAAGTTTGCGGCAAAAGCCTCAAGCTCTGTCTTTGCTGTGTCAACGCTGAATGTCTCGGACTCGGTATCGATAGCATCTTCAACAGCTGCTGTATCAACGCCGTTTTCCTGAGCCTTTGCGATAAATGCTTCGATGATAGCGGGAGAATCGCCGTATTCCTCGGCAGCCTCTTCATACTCGCCTGTGCCGATGCCGAACAGGTGCCAGCCGTCGCCGAAGAGTCCGTCGTTTGCCCAGTCAGTTGCGGAAGCACCGACTGTTACCATTGCAATGTAGTAAACCAGGAACATTACGCAGGCAAAAATAGGAAGACCGAGGATTCTGTTTGTAACGATCTTATCGATCTTATCGGAAGTTGTAAGTCCGCCCTTGTTCTTCTTTTTCAGGCAGTCATTGATAATTGTTCCGATGTAGATGTAACGCTCGTTGGTGATGATGCTCTCTGCATCGTCGTCCATTTCCTTTTCGGCAGCTTCGATATCCTTGGAGATATGCTCCATAGTTGCGCTGTCGATCTTGAGCATCTCGAGTACCTTTTCATCACGCTCGAACACCTTAATAGCGTACCAGCGCTGCTTTTCCTCGGGAACATCGTGGAGAACAGCCTCTTCGATATGAGCAATTGCGTGTTCTACGCAGCCGCAGAAGCTGTGCTGAGGGATCATAGGCTCCTTGGACTTTGCCGCATTTACAGCAAGCTCGGCAGCTTCCTTGATTCCCGTACCCTTGAGGGCGGAGATCTCAACTACCTTGCAGCCAAGCTCCTTGGAAAGCTGATCTGTGTTGATCGTATCGCCGTTCTTGCGTACAACGTCCATCATGTTGATAGCCGCAACAACGGGGATACCCAGCTCGACCAGCTGAGTTGTCAGATAAAGGTTACGCTCAAGGTTTGTACCGTCGATGATATTGAGAATAGCATCGGGGCGCTCATTGAGCAGGTAATTTCTTGCAACTACCTCTTCAAGTGTGTAAGGTGAAAGAGAATAAATACCGGGAAGGTCAGTGATGATAACATCATTGCAGCCTTTCAGCTTTCCCTCTTTCTTTTCAACTGTAACGCCGGGCCAGTTACCAACGAACTGATTTGAACCTGTAAGGGCGTTGAACAGAGTGGTTTTTCCCGCATTCGGATTTCCTGCGAGAGCTATCTTTATCTCCATTATTCTAATCCTTTCCGCCGAAATACGATTCATGTCTGTGTATATCGGCATTATGAAAATGCATAAGCATTTGTTAACTTTTGTAAGCGGTGTATAACCCTTGGGCGCACCGCAGCCCGTTAAAGCAAGCTATGTAACGTCTGTTATTCAAGCTCGATCATTTCCGCATCGGCCTTACGGAGAGAAAGCTCATAGCCTCTTACCGTTACCTCAACGGGGTCGCCCAGAGGAGCCACCTTGCGGATATAGATCTCTGTGCCCTTTGTGATGCCCATATCCATTATTCTGCGCTTTACGGCACCCTCGCCGTTAAGCTTCTTCACCTTGACTGTGCTTCCTACGGACGCACCCTTCAATGTTGCCATAATATCCTCCATTCCGCCGCATCGCTGCGGCACATTTTTAGCTTATTTTGAGACGTCAGACCATGATCTTGGCAGCCATTTCCTTTGAAACGGCAACTCTCGATTCCTTGACGTTAACAATAACGTTTCCGCTGATCTCGCTTACGACGGTGACGTTTCCGCCCACAACAAATCCCAGATTTTCAAGGAATTTTCTTGTATCGGGGCTTCCGCCGATCTTCTTTATCATATTTTCCTCGCCAACATTTGCCAGTGTAAGGGGCAGCATAACATCAGTTCCTTTCCCGGTATACGAACGGTTGCCATAGGCTTATTTTAATTGTCGTCCGCTAACCATATTTCCTTAAAAAAGCGGTTAGCCAAATCTAATTTTCTTACCGCATTAATTATATTATCCTATGCTAACTAAAATGTCAATACCTTTCCGACATTTTTTTCGCAATGCGGGACAACTTTGTTGATTTTAGTTATTCAAGGCTAACTCACAGGAAAAATTATGTGGAATTTCAACAATTGATGAAATACATCATACGCAGTGCTGTGAAAGCACTGTTTTAAGAGCGCTGACGCTGGCGCTGTGTATCCTTGCCACGGGGATATTATGCTTTTCCGACTTCTGGTTCACGCTTATGACCATTTTATGTGAACAGGTATTGGTAAATACCACCATAAGATCGGGCGTTCCCAGCTTATTCTCAAAATCCGCAGGCATCTGCGTAAAAACCTTTGCCTTACAGTTGAACTGCTTGCATATCTCCTTGTATCTTGTTGCCATGCGGTCATTTCCGCCAACCACCACTACGCTCATTTTTTAATTCTCCTTTCGGTTCGGGGTCATATGCCTGCCGAATTTATCGGTCAGGCTATAAAAACACTTGTAAAAATACGTATATAATTTTGGTTAGCGATTGCTAACATAAATATAATAGCATAGACTAACACTGTTTGTCAATAGATACAAAAATATAAAAGCGGCTTTATTCAACATACTTTTTTGGCAAATATAAACAACAAAGGGGAACGTGATACGTTCCCCTTTCGTCTATGAAAAACTTACAGAAAATTATCTGTTTCCGAACTTTGCTTTAAGGTCAAGCATCTCCAGCTGCTGCTCAAACGCATTCAGCTCGGTCTTATCATTGATAAGCACAAGCTCCGTGCCCGTCATTTTTGCGAAAAGACGGATATCCTCCGAAGTGAGCGCAGTAGATACCACCGCATGATGTGCTCCGCCTGCGTATATCCATGCAGCCGCACCTGTTGCAAAATCGGGCTTCAGCTTCCACATAAGCCTTGCAACGGGCAGCTTTGGCATAGGCTTGGGCTGCTTGATAAGCTTGATATCTGCGCAGACAAGACGGAATCTGTCGCCCATATCCACCATGGAAACTGCGATACCATCACCCTCGATGCCGTCAAATACAAGACGTGCGGGGTCGGATTTTCCGCCGATGCCCAGAGGGTGTACCTCGATCTTGGGCTTTTCTGCGGCAAAAACGGGAGATACCTCCAGCATATGCGCCGCAAGCTCCAGCTCCTCGCCCTCGGTGAGATCGTAGGTATAGTCCTCCATAAAGCCTGTTGCACCCTTTCTGCCCTGTGCCATTCTGCACATAACCGCAGCCAGCGAGCCTGTTTTATAATCGCCCTCGGGACCAAAGCCAACGCCCTTTGCCATAAGATCCTGAACGGCAATGCCGGGGAGCTGCTCCAGACCGTGAAGATCCTGGAATGTATCGGTGAATGCGGAAACACCCTCACGCTCCATGAATTTTTCCATGCCGATCTGATATGCTGCCTGACGGCGGACAGCCGAAATATTATCGGTATTCATATCATATTTTTCGGAATATTCCTTCATTTTTGCATCTATCTCGGCTTCCGTGACCTCCGAAATGATATCGGTAAGATCGCCGATACCGTAATAATTCACGTTCCAGCCGTAACGGATCTCCGTCTCAACACGGTCGCCGTCGGTAACGGCAACATCACGCATATTATTGCCGAACATGGCTGTTTTCATTGTTCTGCCGAAATCAACTGCGGCGGCGCACTGTGCAAAGCGGCGTATTTTTTCTATAACGCTGTCGTGCTTATAATAGCCTGCGACCACCTCACGTCTGATGCCGAGACGGGTGCAGATAAATCCGAATTCACGGTCGCCGTGAGCGGACTGGTTCAGATTCATGAAATCCATGTCGATATCGTCATAGGGCAGCTTTTCGTTGTACTGTGTGTGAAGATGAAGCATAGGCTTTGTGAGGGCTTTCAGTCCTCTTATCCACATTTTTGCGGGAGAGAACGTATGCATCCACATGATAACGGCGATACAGTCGCTGTCAGCACCTGCCTTTACGCAGGCAGCCTCCGCATCTGCCGCACAGCGTATAACGGGCAGCGCCTCAACTGTGCAGATATCGGTCATTTTTCCGCTGATATATTCAGCCATTTCATGAGCGTCCCTGTCGGCACGGGCAAGGGTTTCCTCGCCGTAAAGACCCTGACTTCCTGTGATAAAGTATATTTTCTTCATGATAATTTCCTTTCCGTATCGGCATTTGCAAATAATGCATTTCTGAAATAAGTATAATCCCCGCAAAAGCTTTAAGCAAGAATTTTATTCAGCATTTGCAGACATTTGTTAACCTGCCGAAAATTAATAAAAAAAGCTTGAAATATGTGTTTTGCCGTGTTATAATAATATGATTATATTTATAAAGGAAGGAATACCATGTCAGTTAAAGTAGGAATGGTGTCGCTGGGCTGCTCAAAAAATCAGGTCGATGCCGAGCGTATGCTTTTTAAAATAAGAGAAGCGGGATATCAGCTGGTCAGCGATGCTGCCCTTGCGGATATCGCAATAATAAACACCTGCGGATTTATCCAGTCCGCAAAGGAAGAAGCTATCGAAACGATACTTGAATTTATCACCCTCAAAAAAGAGGGCCGCATAAAGCACGTTATCATCACAGGCTGCCTTGCGGAAAGATACCGTGAGGAAATACTTAAAGAGATTCCCGAAGCCGACGCTGTTGTGGGTATCGGCTGCAACGACAATATCGTTAAGATAATCAGCGAGCTGCTGGACGGCGAGGATCACATCGAGCGCTACGGCGTAAAGGACGGTCTGTGCCTTACGGGCGGACGTATCCAGACAACGCTCCCCTTCTTCTCATACTTAAAGATAGCCGAGGGCTGCGACAACAAATGTTCATACTGCTCTATCCCCGAGATAAGAGGAAGATACCGAAGCGTTCCCATGGAGGATATCATCGCCGAAGCCGAAAAAATGGTTGAATACGGCGTTCGTGAGATAATCGTTATCGCACAGGACACAACACGCTACGGCGAAGATCTTTACGGCAGAAAGGCTCTGCCCGAGCTGCTTGAAAAGCTCTGCAAGATCGAACAGCTGAAATGGCTCCGTGTGCTTTATCTCTATCCCGAAAGAATAACGGACGAGCTGCTGGACGTTTTCGCCCGTGAGGACAAGATCGTCAAGTATATGGATATCCCCATTCAGCACTGCGACGAGGAAATACTCAGACGTATGTACCGTCCCGGCAATGAGGAATCGCTCCGTGCGCTGTTTAAGAAGATCCGTGAAAAGATCCCCGGCATCACTCTCCGCACAACGCTTATCACAGGCTTCCCCGGTGAAACCGAAGAGCAGTTCAACCGTCTTGCGGACTTTGTGTCTGATATGCGCTTCGACCGTCTTGGCTGCTTCCCCTACTCCGCCGAGGAGGACACTCCCGCTGCCGCAATGGACGGACAGCTTGAAGAGGACGTTAAGCAGCACCGTGCAGACATCATCATGGAACAGCAGATGATAATTGCCAACGAAAAGAACGTTGAGCTTGAGGGCAAGGTTATTGAAGTTGTTACCGAGGGCTTCGACCGCTACGGCGACTGCTATTTCGGCCGCTCCGCAATGGACGCACCCGATATCGACGGAAAGATATTCTTCACATCTCCCAAGCGCCGCCTTGTGCCCGGTCTGTTCCTGAAAGTAAAAATTACATCTGTTATGGATTATGACTTGATTGGAGAGGTTTACGATGAATCTGCCGAATAAGCTTACTCTTGCCAGAGTTATTCTGGTTCCGTTCTTCATATTTTTCCTGCTGACGGACATCGTTCCGTACACAATGGCGTTTGCGCTGGCGGTGTTTATAATCGCAAGCATCACGGACGCCCTTGACGGACACATCGCCAGAAGCAGAAATCTGATAACCAATTTCGGAAAATTCCTTGATCCCCTTGCGGACAAGGTGCTTGTGGTATCGGCGCTTGTATGCTTTGTAAAGCTGGGACTTGCGGGAGCAGTTCCCGTGCTGATAATCATTGCCCGTGAATTCATGGTATCCGGACTGAGGCTTGTCACCGCAGGCGAGGGAGTTGTAGTTCCCGCCAACATCTGGGGCAAGCTGAAAACAGCATTTACAATGGTCGCTATCGTTGCGATACTTCTTTTCGGAGTTATTTTCGGCAGCGATCCCGCAGCTTATGACAGCTGGCTTGTTATTACCGAACAGGTGCTGATCTGGATATCCGCGGCACTTACTGTAATTTCGGGCGGAGTTTATCTCAAGGCTTACAGCAGCTATATCGACCCGACAAAATAATAATTCCAATTAAAACAGTGAATAGTTTATCCCCGAAAAGACAGACTATTCACTATAATTTTATATCCGAAAACAGAAAGGAATGCAGAAAAATGCTGACAGGAAAAACCGTCCTCCTTTGCGTAACGGGAAGCATTGCGGCCTATAAGATACCCAATCTTGCCCGTATGCTGAAAAAAATGAACTGCACTGTCCATGTACTTATGACCCCGAATGCACAGAATTTCATCACGCCTATGACCTTTGAAACGCTCACTCAGAACAAGTGCCTTATCGACACCTTTGACCGCAATTTTGAATACAGCGTTGAGCACGTTGCACTTGCAAAGCAGGCAGATGTTGTAATGATAGCTCCCGCAAGCGCAAATGTTATCGGAAAGATCGCCAACGGCATAGCCGATGATATGCTCACGACCACTGTAATGGCGTGCCCCTGCAAAAAGATCGTCTCCCCTGCAATGAATCATAATATGTTTCATAATCCTATCGTTCAGGATAACATTGAAAAGCTCCGCCGATTCGGCTATGAGATAGTCGAACCCGACAGAGGAATGCTTGCAAACGGCGATACGGGCGACGGAAAAATGCCCTCCGAGCAGGTCCTGCTGGAATATATCCTCCGTGAGATAGCTATGGAAAAAGACCTTGTGGGAAAGCGTGTGCTTGTGACAGCAGGCGCAACACAGGAAGCAATAGATCCCGTGCGCTATATCACAAATCATTCATCGGGAAAAATGGGCTATGCCCTTGCAATGGACGCAATGCTCCGCGGAGCGGAAGTCACCCTCGTTTCGGGCAAAACAGCTCTCCGCTGTCCGCCCTTTGTAAATATGATAAACGTCACCTCCGCGGCGGATATGTTTGAAGCAGTCACCTCCGCGGCACCCAAGCAGGATATCATAATCAAGGCGGCGGCTGTAGCGGATTACCGTCCTGCCGAAACTGCCGCCGAGAAGATCAAAAAGACCGACGGTGAAAGCGTGATAAAGCTTGAACGCACGGCAGATATCATAAAATATCTGGGCGAGCATAAGCCCGAAGGTCAGTTCCTCTGCGGATTCTCCATGGAGACTGAAAATGTTCTTGAAAACAGCCGCAGAAAGCTTGAAAGCAAGAAACTGGATATGATATGCGCAAATTCGCTCCGTGAAAGCGGCGCAGGCTTCGGAACCGATACAAATATCATCACTATGATTACCAAAAATGATGAAACAAAGCTTGAGCTTATGAGCAAGGAAGCGGCGGCTCATGCAATTTTTGATAAGATACTCAGCATAACATCACCAAAAAAAGCATAAAATAACGACAAAAAGGGGTAGTAAAAATATGGCATTCATGGGAATTTTATTAAGTATACTCGGCATGGCGGCAATTGCGTTTATAATAATAGGAACAATAATTGCATTCTGCACCGTGCTTGCAATAGTTTTCTTCATAATATCGGCATCAAAGAAAAAGAAGTACATCAGTCTCACCGAAAGCGGCATACCCGCAAAAAAGACATCGTATATCGTGCTGCGCATTCTCGGCTTTGTATTTCTTATCCCTGCCGTGTATTCGCTGATCTATATAATATACGTTATAATCCAGGTAAGCGTCATGGATATGGATTCATTTGAATATGAACCTGCGGCAGTATATAAATATACTGTGGAATACGCACCGACAGAATTTGCCGAGCTTTCGGACTACATAAACACAGCAATATAAAGAAGCGCCGTTCGGGTCAACCGAGCGGCGTTTTTGTATCATTATTTATATTTATTAAACAAGCTCCGATACATCAAGATAATCGGGCCACAAATCAATGTCAAATGTAAATATGAACATCGAATCATCATCTTCATAGGACATATACAGCACCATGCTGTCAACTATATAGATCACACCGTTATCAACTTCCTTATAGCTGCCGTAGTCCGAATACATCTCCTTAAAGACGCCGATCGTTCCGTCAAAGATATCTTTTCCGCCCTCGCCCAGAGGAATAAGCATTCCCCAAGCAAAAAGATTGCCGTTATTGTCATATGACGAGAAAACATTTGCTGCATAGTTGCTGCCGTAACCGTCAATTCCAATGACTGCATCAGCTATATATGTCAGCGGAACATGACCGACAAGCTTGGCATTGGCCTGTCCCTTCTGTCCCAGCGTAACAGTGCAGTGAGTACCAAAATCATAGCCCTCAAACGAAGAAGTCAAGCTCTGAACATCAACTTCATCGGTGATGACTCTTCCTCGCTCATCAAAACGGTACACCTCATCTTTGATGATAAACGTCTTGTTTTCGGCACGTATTCCGTTTTTGCAGAAATAAAACCTGTTGCCTGCGGTATCTCTGACCCAGCCCGTAACAAAGGAGCCGTCCTCGCGTATAAACCGTGTGCCCTCATCTGTATAGACCCAACCCGTTGCAGGTGTATCAACCGTTTCCTGCGCCGAAGCCGATATACCCATAACCACAGCCGCACATACAGCTGCTCCGACAGTGAGCAGCTTTTTTGTAATTTTATTCATGTCATTACCTCCAATAATATGCATTATACTTATATTATCATATTATTAATTGTTTGTCAATATTTTTATCCGCAAAATAAAAAGCAGCCAAGACAAAAGTCTTAACTGCTGAAAATTCCGGCACAGTCCTATTTTCCCGGGTCGTCACCAACCAAGTATTTTCGGCGTTTGTGAG
>CAKSKG010000014.1 GCA_934464775.1 uncultured Oscillospiraceae bacterium | reverse complement strand
TCCTTACCCTTAGGTTTTCCCTCTGCACTCTCTTTCCTTACCCATCCTCACTCCCGCCTCGATTTTTGCACGCCCAGTCACTGTTTATTTCTTAAATTTAGCAGTGGTGACGGTTCGTGCAACGCTCATAATTCACTATTTTTTATGGTGCGCTCAACCGACGTAAAAGCTGATATATTCAACCTTAAATGTTGAAAAGATTGGATTTTCTTTTTCAGCTTCAATTTACACGTCGGGTCGCTTAGTTCTTATAGGTTGCAAGTAACTGTTACTATCTGCCACTAAGCGACCCGTCGGAAAAATTTAAGATTAAGAATGACAACTATAATAAATAACTTGAAGTAATTCTCCCCACCAAATAGCCGACGGTTGAGTGCCACGGCTGAAAGAGTAAACGGCGTAGATTTATGAACCATCAGCAATAAAAACTCTAAAGAGAATTTTCGATGCGGATTTGCAAAAATCGGTGCGGGGTGAGAATGGGTAAGGAAAGAGAGTGCAGAGGGAAAACCTAAGGGTAAGGAGAGGGGGCGCACCGATTTTTGTGTAGAATTTTATTCAGCCCCCTCTCCTTCGCCCTTTGGTGTTCCCTTTGCAAAACTTGAAGGCGATATGTTACACATGTCAAAATAATAAAAGTAAGCTTTTCAGTAAAAAACAAGCAAGAACAAAACAGTTGAAAAGCATCATTTAAGAGATGAAAAGCATCCAAAACATATAAGCAAAAAGCACAAAACAGCTGAAAATCATACTATAAAAAAGCAAACAAAAGCGGATATCCTGCTGCCGAATAAAAAAGGCAGCAGGATATCCGCCCAACGGCATTTTCCTCTCGCCGCTGCTATCTCGCTGAATGGACCTGCGTTTCATTGTCTGTTCTGAAAAGCATGGTGATGCTCCATATCGCAGAAAGCGCTACCAGCACGTATATTATCCGACTCATCAGCGATGCCGATCCGCCGAATATCCATGCTACCAGATCAAACTCGAAAATTCCCACAAGCCCCCAGTTCAGTCCGCCGATTATCAGCAGACATAGGGAAATTTTGTCTATTATGCTCATTTTTAATAATGCTCCTTTTGCCTGTCCGCAGAGCAATACTGCCGTATCGCTCCGCTTTCAGACATCAATATATAATGCAAACCCAAAGAAGTCGCTTTCACGGCTTTCTTAATCATTATTTTTGACCCTTAATTCAAAAATATTCCCCCTTTTCACTCTTTGTCAGCTTAGAATGTGAATTTTTTGTAAACATTGCGTTCTGAGTGAAAAAAAACGGCTTCCTCAGGCGTTTATATAACAGAAAGCAAAAAAACGGAAGCGTAACGATCGGCACTTCCTTATAAAATTAAAACAATTAAGAACAATAAGAAAACGCTGAACAAATCGGAGGCGATCATATGAACATTCGTACAAATATAAATATCATCTTCGGAACAGACGAAAAGCTTACTGCACGTTTTTCGGAGATCCTCTCTCCCGAGGGATATACGCTTTTTACATATTCGGATAATGAAATAAATGCGGCTGTCAGAAACGATTATTCCGCAAAGCTGGTAATTCTCTGCATGACGGGCTTTGACGTTATTGAAAATATCCGCAGCGAAAGCACTCTGCCTATTATCTATGCGGCTGAAAAGGCTGATGAATTTACTACTATCATGGCACTCTCAAAGGGTGCGGACGCTGTTGTTCCCGCAAATATTTCCGATATGGAATTTGCCGCAAGGGTAAAGGCAATGCTCCGCCGCAGCTCTCTCAGCAGAACTATCCCCTCCTGCTCGTCCGATAAGGTGCTTTCGGCAGGCGGCATCTGCCTTGATACCGTTTCAAGAGAAGTGACCGTGAACGGCGAACGCACAAAGCTCACAAAGCTGGAATTCGGCATACTTGAATATCTCATGCGCCGCAAGGGAACGGTATGCTCCCCCGAAAGCATATATTCCGATGTCTGGAACAGCGATTCCTACGATATCCGCAAGACTATCGTTGAGCATATCAGACGTCTCAGAGGCAAGATAGAAAACGATCCCTCGAATCCCGCTTATATCAAGGTGGTTTTCGGTGCAGGATATATTTTCTCGGACGCTCCCGCTGTTGAGGTAAGCCCTGCGGTAAGTGCAGGTGCGGTGCGCACTGCGTAAATCCGCATGAAAAGTCAAACGGTCCTGTCACAAAAAATGACAAGACCGTTTTTTTACTGCATGAATTTTATATTTTCAGCTTCTTAACACCGAAGATGTGTCCTGCCGCACCGCCGCAGAAACCTCCGATGATATGCGCCACCTGCGATATGTTGTCCGCACTCAGCAGTCCGTCAATTACCTCGCCGCCTATGTAGATCACCGCCACAAGAATGAATGTGAGAGGTATCTTTCCGTTTTCGGTGTTGGTGAACGAACACATTATTATCATCATGAATACGATGCCGCTGGCTCCAAGAAGTCCCGTGGTGAAAAATATCACATTTATAAGTCCCGTCACAAAGGCGGTCAGCACCATTGTCACAAGCACCACCTTGCTGCCGTACTTTTCTTCAAGCATTGGTCCCACAAGAAGTATCATCGTGAAATTGCCCACAAAGTGGGATATATTTGCGTGCCCGATAACATGAGTGAACAGCCGCAGATAAAACAGAGGATCCGTCAGCGGTGCTCTGTATACTGTGAACAAAAGCCCGTTGGATACTCCGCCTGTGATATAATTCAGTACCAGCGCACCAAAGGATATCAGCGTAAAGGTCAGCACAACGGGCGAATTATAGCTTATTTTTTTCATCTTCAATACGTCCTTTTCCGTCGGTTTTCGTTTTTTTAATTATACAATATACGGCTGCAAATTTCAATATGCTGCACGGTGGTTATAATCACCAAAAGAACGGTTTTGGTGCGGCGAAAATTTGTGGATAAAATTTTCGGACAGCCTTGACAAGCCCCAAAGTGTGTGATATACTATTATTGTTATCCTCGCTCACATGAAAATGCGGGCGTAATCCAAGAGGAGGTGCTTTTAATAATGGCAAAGCTGAACGAAAACTATGAAACTATGGTTGTTTTCTCCCTCAAGCAGGGTGAGGACGGTATCAAGGCGCTCACAGAAAAGTTCAAGGCTATGATCGAGGCAAACGGTACACTCGAGAACGTTGATGAGTGGGGCAAGAGAAAGCTCGCTTACGAGATCAACTACGAGTCCGAGGGTTATTATGTGCTTTACACATTCACATCCGCGCCCGATTTCCCCGCTGAGCTTGACCGTGTGCTCAAGATCACAGACGGCGTTATGCGTTCTATGATTACTGTTAAGTAATTATCGAAGAAAGGAGTGCTTTTAAAATGTTGGGTAGCTGTGCGATCAACAAAGTCATTCTTATGGGAAGACTTACTCATGATCCCGAACTGCGCCAGTCGCAGAGCGGAACAATGTCATGCAGATTTACTGTGGCAATAGATCGTCCGATGTCCTCTGCTGCCGCTCAGAACGGTGCGGAAAGACAGACCGATTTTATCTCTGTTGTTGCTTTCAACAAGACCGCAGAATTTGTTTCAAGATATTTCAGCAAGGGCAGACTTATCCTTGTTGAGGGTTCTCTCAGAACCGGTTCTTACAATGACAAGAACTATCCCGATGTTAAGCACTACACCACAGACGTATGGGTCGATAACGTATCCTTCGGCGAAAGCAAAAGCGCAGCCGGCGGATACAACGGACAGGGCAATAACAATTACCCTGCCAATAACAACGGCTACGGCGGCGGTTATTCCGCGCCCCAGCAGAGCTATGCTCCCCCTCAGCAGCAGGCTCCCGCAGCTCAGCCTGCGCCCTCTGTTTCCGTCGGTCAGTTCGACGATTTCGAGGAGATCATAAGCGACAGCGATCTGCCGTTCTAAAACAACCAATTCTTATATAAGGAGGTTTCATAGATGGAAAAGGATAGAGAAAGAGCTCCCAGAGGCATGAAGAGAACCCGTAAAAAGGTTTGCCAGTTCTGTGCAGCAAGAATCGACAAGATCGATTATAAGGATACAGACAGACTCAAGAAGTGCATGACTGAGAGATCCAAGATTCTCCCCAGAAGAGTAACAGGTACTTGCGCATTCCACCAGAGAGCGCTTACAACAGCTATCAAGCGTGCAAGATACGTTGCCCTCATTCCTTACGTTTCTGACTGATTTTAAATCTCAAACGCTTCAGGATAATCCGCCTCCCGTGATTTTTTCACGGGAGGCTTTTTTCTGCTTATCCGCACATAAAAAGACGCTCCGAGCCGTATTTTTCGGTTCGGAGCGTCTTTTTTGCGCTGTTTTTATATTGATCTGCGGTAGATATCCGCAACCTCTTCTTCGGTGAATGTTACGGGTGCATTTTTCAGATTTCCTATGGATATCTTCATGCAGTTTTCCGTGAGCCAGTCCACATCATCGGCTGTGATGCCAAGATCGCCCAGCTTTACTTCAAGCTCAATGCTCTTTAAAAAGCTGCGAATGCTGTCTGCGCAGTCCTTTTCATCATTTCCGCCCAGCAGCTTTGATACTTTCGCAAATTTTTCGGGAGAATGGGGCACAAGCTTTTCAACGATATTCGGAGTGAGCGCCGCAAGTCCCATTCCGTGAACGATATTTTTCAGTCCCGAAGCAGGGTGCTCCATGCCGTGAGCAGCCGAAACTCCTGCCGCTCCGATGACCATTCCGCCCAGAGTTGCCGCAAGGCTCACTGCCTCCCATGCGGCTGTATTTGTCATGTCATTCACCAGCACGGGCAGATTTTTCGCCAGCAGCTCCATTCCCAGAAGCGCCTGAATATCGGTGAGAGGGCTTGCCTTTTTCGATGTATAGGCTTCCAGCGAGTGAGTGAATGCATCAAATCCAACAGAGGAAAGAACGTGCTTCGGCATTGTAGTCATAACATCGGGGTCGATGATAGACGCCTTTGGCATGATCTGCATTGTATAAAGCGCCTTTTTGTCCTTTGTATCGGGATTTGTCAGCACTGCGATCTGATTTCCCTCGCTGCCCGTTCCGCAGGTTGTGGGGATAAGAACTATCGGAAGTGCGCCCCTGCCCTGCTTTCTGCCGAAGATATAATCGGAAACATCGCCCTCATTGACCGTACAGAATGCGATCGACTTTGCTGCGTCCATGATAGAACCGCCGCCCACTCCAAGGATAACATCGCAGCTTTCCGACTTTGCCAGCTCAACGCCCTCATACACCGTTGATGTAAGAGGATTCTGCGACACCTTATCAAAAACAGTGCAGAAAAGCCCGGCCTTTTTTATGCTGTCGGTCACTCTGTCCAGCAGACCCGATTTTTTCGTGCTGCTTCTGCCTGTTACAACAAGAACTCTGCTGCCGAAGCCCTTGCACACCTCGCCTGCGGTATCTGCTTTTCCCCGTCCGAACATCAGATTTACGGGAAGATTATAATTAAATTCCATTTTTGGACACCTCTGTTTCAATATTATCCGAAAAGGCAGCTGATATTTACTATGACAAAACATCAGCTGCCCACATTTACTTATTACTTTTCAAGTGACTTTACTGCATCTGCAATGATCTCGGCTGCCTTGTCGCATTCCTTTTCGGTAAGGATAAGGGGCGGAACCATGCGGATAACCTTTGAACCGATAGCTGTGATGATGAGCTTTCTGTCGAAGCAGGCGTGCTTTACATCAACTGCATCAAAGCCGTCCTCAAACTCAACGCCTACCATAAGTCCAAGTCCTCTTACTTCCTTAACATGAGGAACAAGCTCTCTCAGCTTATTCATGAAATATGCGCCCATTTTCTTTGCGTTTCCTGCAAGATCTCTGTCAAGCAGCTCGCCGATCTGTGCAAGAGATGCTGCGCAGGCAACGGGGTTGCCGCTGTATGTGCTGCCGTGAGAACCGCTTGTAAATGCCTTTGCAACTTCATCTGTTGCGCAGATAGCACCGATAGGAAGTCCGCCGCCCATTGCCTTTGCCATTGAAACGATATCGGGCTTGATGCCGTAGTTCATATACGCCATGACCTCGCCTGTTCTGCACCAGCCTGTCTGTACCTCATCGAGACAGAGGAGAAGTCCCTTTTCGTCGCAGAGCTTTCTAAGTCCTGTAAGAAATTCCTTTGTTGCGGGATTTACGCCGCCCTCGCCCTGAACAGGCTCTACCATGATCGCAATTGTATTCTCGGTAACTGCGTCCTCAAATGCTTTCAGGTTGTTGTACTCGGCATACTTGAAGCCCGGGGTCATGGAGCCGAAGCCCTTCTGGATAGCGGAATCGGGCTGACCTGTTGCGGACATCGAACCGAAGCTTCTGCCGTGGAAGCCCATCTTTGCAGTGATGATCTCATACTTATCGGGACCGTACTTGTCAACGCCGTACTTTCTTGCAAGCTTTATCATTGCTTCGTTTGCTTCAGTACCTGAGTTCTGGAAGTAGATCTTGTCCATTCCGATAGTGTCGCAGATCTTCTTTGCAAGCAGCGCCTGCGGAATAGTATAGGGATAATTGAATGTGTGGATAAGATCGGCAGCCTGTGACTGGATAGCCTTAACTACCTTTTCGTTGCAGTTGCCTGCGCTGTTAACGGCGATACCTGCATAAAAATCAAGGTAAGCATTGCCCTTTTCATCATAAAGGTACATATCCTTTGCTGTTTCTGCGATGAAATCGAAACGCTCATAAGTCTCGATCATATACTTTTTAACAAGTCCCTTGAGTTCTTCGGCTGTAAGTCCTGTGTCCTTGAGTTTCATAATAATATCCTCCCTAAAAATATTATAATTTTTCAATGCCGAGGTATTTCATTTTTATCCCGACATAATCTTCGATAAGCTTAACGCACTGATCTATCCCGACCTTTTCGCTGTTCAGCGTAAGATCGTAATTTATCGGATTTGTCCAGTAGTTGCCTTTGGTGTAATACTTATAATAGTTGGCTCTGTATTTGTCGGTGGTGACGATGTTCTTTTCAGCCACCGCCTGATTTACCTGCATATGCTCCATTGTGCGCTTCAGACAGAAATCACGGGGCGCTTCAATGTAAAGACTGATAACATTATCACGTCCGCGGAGTATCCAGTCGGCACATTTTCCGACGATCACGCAGGACTGTGTGTCCGCCAGCTCCAGAATGATCTTCTTCTGATACTCGAAAAGCGTATCGTCCGAGACGAACTTGCCTTTGGTGATATAGTTTCTGGAACGGGGCAGCCCTTTCATGAATGCCGCAAAGCCGCCGTTGTTCCTCATTTTCTCATTGACTTCGTTGAAAAGCTCCTGATCCAGTCCGCTTAGCTGCGATGCAAGCGTAAGGATACGGTTCTCGTAGCAGGATATCCCAAGATCCTTTGCGACCTTTGAAGCGATCTCCTTTCCGCCGCTTCCGAAGCCACGTGCAACTGTGATTACAATGTTGTTCATGATCTGCCGCCTCCGTCATTTCCCTCAAGGAATCTTGAAAGGAATTCCTTTGTTCTGGGGTTCTTCGGGTGATAGAACAGCTCCTGGGGCGGTGCATCCTCAACGATATAGCCCTTGTCCATGAATATTGTTCTCGTGGAAACATCACGGGCGAACGCCATTTCGTGAGTAACGATTATCATTGTAAGTCCTGTCTGAGCCAGCTCCTTCATTACATTGAGCACGCCGCCAACCATTTCAGGGTCAAGCGCCGAAGTAGGCTCATCGAACAGTAATACCTCCGGATTCATGCAGAGCGCTCTCGCAATAGCGACTCTCTGCTTCTGACCGCCTGAAAGCTGTGCGGGATATGCATTGATATAAGGCGCCATTCCCACCGCTTTAAGATGCTTGATAGCTCTTTCACGGGCTTCCTCCTTTGATTCGTGAAGCACCGATGTTACCGCAACCATGCAGTTTTTCAGCACGGTCATGTTATTGAAAAGATTGAATGACTGGAAAACCATTCCCACCTTTGAACGGTAGTTGTTGATGTCACGCTGCTTGTCGGCAACCTCGCTGCCGTTGAAATATATCTTGCCGTCGGTCTGATGCTCAAGCTTGTTGATGCATCTCAAAAGTGTGGATTTGCCCGAGCCTGATGAACCGACGATACAGATGACCTCGCCCTTTGATACCGTAAAATCTATCTTTCTGAGCACCTGATGATCTCCGAAGGATTTGCTCAGATCTTCCACGGCAATAACCTTGCCTGCATATTTGCTTTCAGCCACTGAAAGACCCTCCCTTTACATTTTCTCCTCGATGTATTCCGTTGCAAGAACATAAGCGCTCTTGTCGCCGAGCTTCTTTTCAAGTGCAAGGAATACTCTGTTAAGCACAAAGCAGATGATGAAATAAATAACTGCAATTACCAGATAAGCTTCAAAATACTTATAATATGTACCGCCTGCTGTCTTTGCCACAAGGAACAGCTCCGAAACGCCGATAACGTTCAGCACGGAAGTCATTTTCAGGTTTGTAAGGAATGTATTCACCATTTCGGGAACAACATTCTTGAATGCCTGCGGAAGAACTACCAAGATCATAGTCAGCATAGGCGACATACCCAGCGACCATGCACCTTCTTTCTGTCCCTTATCGATCGAATTGATACCGCCTCTTACCGTTTCAGCCATATAAGCGCCTGTGTTCAGCACCGTTACAAGAATACCTGCGGCGATAGGCGTTATCTTAACGTCCGCCTGAAGCAGACCGTAATAAACGATCATGCCCTGAACGATCATTGGCGTGCCTCTGAATATCTCAACATATACAACGCATATTGCTTTGAGGAGCTTCATAAGCACACGCTTCACGATGTTGTCCTCTTTGTTGATCTTCATATCCTGAACGATACCCACCAGATATCCCAGAATAAATCCAATTATCGTACCGACAACTGCGATATACAGTGTTATCAGCAGTCCCTGTACAAACATATCCTTGTATTTGACCGCAAGGAAAACTATCCATTCAAACATATTGCTTGGATCCGTGAAATTCATACCCTTTGCACTTCCTTTTAAACGTTATCAGATCGAAGAAACCTCCGAAAAATCACTCACTTCTTAAAGCATCTCCATATTAACAGATCTGCGATAGGCTCGTAAACCTGTTAATAATTTTGCGAAGCAGCTGCCGAAACAGCCGCTCCGACCAAATTATTTGATCACTGATTTCTTAATTATCAGTTAGCAGCAGGCTGAGAAGCGATTGCCTTTTCCATAAGCTCGTCCATTGCAGCCTTATCGTTCCAGCCGATGCTGTCCATTGCGCCCTGGATCTTATCTCTGAGCTCTGTATCGTCCTTTCTTGTTGCGATGCAGACATTTGTCATTTCCTGATCGCCTGTAAATGTATCGCTTTCATCAAGTCTGATAAGCTTCAGATCCTTGTTAGTAAGCAGTGCGGATTCGGCTGTGGGAGCATCAATTACCGCAAGATCGGCAACTCCGTTTGAAACTGCCATGAATACCTCTGCTGTTGTTTCGTAGTTGGCACCAAGTGCTGCATCGGGGATCTGATCCAGAAGAGGAACCCAGCCTGTTCCGAGCTGTGTTGTTACCGTAACATTCTTGCCTGCCAGCTGCGAAAGACCTGTGATATCCGCAAGTTCGGAATCTGTCTTTACAACGATGCAGTTGTCTCTGTAATAATAAGGCTCTGTGAACGAATAGGACTTTTCACGTTCCGCTGTTCTGCCCATGCCTGCGATGATGCAGTCATATTCGCCAGAATCCATGCTGAGTCCGATGGAATCCCATTCGACCTTGTGAATTTCAAGCGACATTCCAAGCTCTGCTGCGATCTTCTGTGCTACCATAACATCGTAGCCGTAAGCGTAAGTGTTCTGACCGTAAATAGGCTCTGCCGTTCCGCCGTCGGGGCAGGAAGCCTCGGACTGTGTCCAGTTGAAGGGAGCGTATGCACATTCCATGCCGACTCTCAGGACTCCGCCCTCGGAAGCTGTGCTTTCGGCTGATGTATTGTCGGAAGCGGCTGAAGTATCCTGTGAACTCTCACCTGCCGCAGATGTTTCCGCTGTGTCGGCGCTGTCGCCGCAGCCTGCAAACAATCCCATGCACATACAGCTTGCTGCGATCGCTGCCATTACCTTTTTCATGTTCGTTTTCATACTTGACCACTCCTTAATTTTTCTCATTGATTTTTCAAGATAAAATACAAATAAATAAAAGAAGCGCCATTCATACCGCTGCTCCATTGCAGCAGATAAAAATGACGCCATTGTCTTTTTGTTATTCATTTTGTTTTTGTATTCCTTATCTTGGTTACAAGTATAGCACAGTGTTCCGGGAATTTCAAGTGTTTTTTCTCAAAAAAATCATTTTCGTTTGAATAATCATAATATCATTTCCTGCAAAAAGCAGAATAGTAAAAACTGCACAACATATGTTAACGATTTTTGACTTTATGTCGGATAAAATTATGCACCATTTGCAAGTTATATAATTCATAATTGCAAATATTAATTTTGTTCCAAAATTATTTCAAGCATCTTTATCCAAATATACTGCGTATTAGCGTGATAAACCGTTGATTTAAGCATTAATAAGCATAATTCCAATAATGCAATTCAGCACATATATTCCTGCACATATAAATCATGCGCTGTTTTATATAAACAGCACACAGCAGTACATATTATGCACATTATCCACATATCTGTCGATACTGAAATGATTTTATCGTCACATTTTCCGTCATTTTCCGCAAGCAAGCATTTCAAACATATATATCAAGCAAATTTGCATGGCATATAGTCAATTCCTGCATTTTATACAAATAAAAATCGGGCACAAAAGCATCTGATACTGCTTTCGCACCCGAAACATCACTGTTCTTTTGACTTTTCTATAAGGAAGTCCGCATTCTTCATGACCCATTCGACATAGGGTCTTTCCAGCAGAGCGGCTATCCTGTCATAAGCCTCCTGCTCGTCATTGGTGAGGGTCTTGTCCCAGCTTTTGTCAAAGTAAAACTTGAACGGCAGCATTTTTCTTCCGTCCGAATCAATACACACCGACGCAGGGTCCGCACCATAGCTGCACAGAAGCTCGATAAGGCGGTAATCATACCCCTCGTCTCCCGAAGCCGCACAGTTCAGCGCCGAAATATATTTTTCGGGCATATAATCGGGGTCTGCTCCGTTTTCAAGCAGGAATCTTGCCGTCTCGGTATATCCTCTTCTGCACGCCGCACCGAGAGGCGTCTTGTCCCCTTCGGCAAAATTCACATCGGCTCCGTGATCCAGCATCAGCTGTGCCATTTCCACATCGCCCCTGTCGGCGGCACTGTAAAAGGAACACTCGCCGAAGCGAGTAGGCTCCGAGGGATTTGCTCCCTGTTTCAGCATACGCTTCACCGCACCAAGTTCATCATTCTGCGCCGCAACATAAAGTATGTCCGCCTTTGAATAATCGCCGATATCAAACTTTCGATCAAGATAAACATAATAAAATGACGGCAGTATCATAACAATGCCGAGAAACAGCATAAATCCCACCGCATTGTTTATGCTCTGCATGGGATTCAGCTTTGCTTTTTTTCTGATAATATAAAAAATGATCGGCAAAACAATAAATGTTATGCCGACCGCAAGCAGCACCTTTACCGATGAAAGATGCGTCAGAAGGGTCAGCTGCACAAGCCACGCCTCCCTATGTATTTGTTCGCCGAGATCAGTCGATCTCGACCATTATTTTCTGATTTACTCTTCCTGCGCCTGCACGCATAACAGTTCTTATCGCCTTTGCGATCTTTCCCTGCTTGCCGATAACACGCCCCATGTCGTCGGGGGCTACATGAAGATGATATACGATAACTCCCTCTTCGTTGGGAGCGTCCTCGTCCACGCTGACTGCCGACTTGTCCTCGACCAGTCCCGATGCGATGACTTTGAGAAGTTCTTTCATAATATCCTCGTTTCTTCGGCTAATGCCGATATATCACTCCGTCTGATGATACTGCCGCTTTCGGATGACGGAAAAGGAGCGGCAAATAAGCGATCGGAGCACCGCCCTTACGGCAGTCTCCGAATATACTTATTCAGTTAAGTTCGCCGAAAAATTACTTTTCAGCAACGTCAAGAAGCTTCTTAACAGTGTCTGTGGGCTGTGCGCCGTTAGCCATCCACTTCTTAGCCTTCTCTGTATCAACCTTGATAACGGAGGGTTCCTTTGTAGGATCGTAGTAACCGATCTCCTCGATGAATCTGCCGTCTCTGGGATATCTGGAGTCAGCAACAACAATACGATAGAAAGGAGCTTTCTTAGCGCCCATTCTCTTCAGTCTGATTTTAACTGCCATTTTTTTCACCTCATAAAAATTATAATTGATATATATTTAACGCATTGTATGCATTAAAAGCTTACATAAATCTTCCGGGCACTCTGAGCTTGTTCTTCCTGCCCTTCTGATTTTTGCCCATAACGCCGAGGCGCTTCATCATCTTCTGCATATCATCAAACTGTTTGAGCAGTCTGTTGACGTCCGCAACGGTATTTCCGCTTCCTGCGGCGATGCGCTTCTTGCGGCTGGGATTGATGATAGAGGGCTTTGCACGTTCGGCGGGAGTCATTGAAGTTATCATAGCTTCAATGCGGAACATCTGACGGTCATCAATATCGATGTCCTTCAGCTTGTCGCCCACACCGGGAAGCATACCCATGATCTGCTTCAGAGGACCAAGCTTGCGGACCTGCTTCATCTGCTCGAGGAGATCGTTCATATCGAAGGAATTCTCTTTCAGACGTTCAGCCAGCTTCTTTGCGTCCTTTTCGTCAATGGAAGTCTCGGCACGCTCGATAAGCGTAAGCATATCGCCCATGCCCAGTATACGGGAAGCCATTCTTTCGGGGTGGAAAGGCTCAAAATCATCAAGCTTTTCGCCTGTACCCACATACTTGATAGGCTTGCCTGTTACAGCCAGTACCGACAGAGCGGCACCGCCTCGTGTATCGGAATCAAGCTTTGACATAAGCACGCTGTCGATTCCCAGAGCCTCATCAAAAGCCTTGGCAACATTAACTGCGTCCTGACCTGTCATTGCATCGACTACCAGCATTATCTCGTTGGGTGAAGTCTCTGCCTTGATGTTTTTCAGCTCGTCCATAAGCTGCTCATCAATGTGCAGACGGCCTGCCGTATCGAGGATAACCACATCGTTTCCGTGATCCTTTGCGTGCTTAACTGCTTCCTTTGCAATGGTGACAGGATTTATCTGACCCATTTCAAAGACCTTCACGCCAGCTTTTTCACCGACTACCTGAAGCTGATTGATAGCTGCGGGACGGTAAACGTCGCAGGCAACCAGCAGAGGACGCTTGCCGTTTTCCTTGAAATGCTTTGCAAGCTTAGCCGCATGAGTTGTTTTACCCGAACCTTGCAGACCGCACATCATAATGACGCAGGGGGGCTTGTTGGGGAAATTTATCTTTGAATTCTCATTGCCCATAAGAGCAATAAGCTCTTCATTAACTATCTTTATGACCATCTGACCGGGGGTAAGGCTTGCAAGCACATCAGCGCCGACGGCACGCTCCGTCACCTTTCCCACAAAATCCTTGACGACCTTATAATTGACGTCAGCCTCGAGAAGTGCCATTCTGACCTCTCTCATAGCCTCACGGACATCGTTCTCGTTAAGAGTTCCCCGTCCTTTAAGACGTCTGAAAACATTATTGAGCTTTTCGGATAATCCTTCAAAAGCCATAAAAGCACTTCCTTTCAGTCATATATCAAATGTATGCCTCAGAAAAGCTCCTTATAAGTATTCACAAGCTTTTCTATCTCGGCAGCCTTTGCTCCCGAAGCGGAGCCGCCGCAGGAACGGTGTATCTCTTCGGCAAGAGTGCCGATCTTTCTGACAAGTGCGTAATATGTTTCGGATCTTTCCGCAAGATGAAGCTTGCTCTCCAGCTCACAGAGTATCTGTTCTCCGTGCTTGATGCTGTCACGCACGCCCTGTCTTGTGATATTTTCATGCTCGGCGATCTCCGCCAGCGAAAAATCCTCGTTATAATAAAGGTCGATGAAACCTCTCTGCTTTTCGGTAAGCATATCGCCGTAATAATCCAGCAGCCTTGAGATCTGCAGATTCTTTTCAACCTCGTTCATAACAATCTCCATACAGTGTAAAGCGTTTTACTTTGTAAAGTCAAATCACTTTACACATTATACACTTATTTTCCCGTTCTGTCAAGGGGAAAACCCGATTTTGCGTTCTCCCGAAAAATTTCAGCGTTTTAACAACATTCAAGCCATTACAGCGAATTCATTTTATTGACTCTGACCAAAAAGCTGTCCAGTCTGCGTTTCAGCATAGCCGCAGGCAGACCCACAACATTGTTGTAGTCGCCGTTTATTTTCTTCACCATAAGTCCACCCCGACCCTGAATGCCGTAAGCTCCAGCCTTGTCCATAGGCTCGCCCGATCTTACATATTCGCTTATCTCATCATCGGAAAGCTCATAGAACTCCACCAGCGTTTCCTGCGAAAAGGAATCGGTCATTTTGCCGCCGTCGGGGAAGTAATAATCAAGGCACACTCCCGTAACGACCTTATGGGTCTTTCCCGAAAGCGCATGGAGCATTGCGTCCGCATCATAGGGATCGGATGGCTTGCCCATTACCTTTCCGTCAAGAATAACAACGGTATCGCAGCCGATAACTGCCTTTCCGGGATTTTTCGCCGCAACAAACTCCGCCTTAATGCAGGCAAGATAACGTGCGGCTTCGGCTGCGGGGATGTCCTCGGGAACATTCTCCTCCGCATTGGAGGGTATCACCTCAAAATCCTCGGCGATAAGGGCCATAAGCTCCTTTCTTCTGGGAGATGCCGAAGCAAGAATTATTTTTTCGCTCATTTTAATTTTTCCTTTCAGTTCAATAGACAGACCGTACGGTCATGCCAAAGCAGACAATACCGCTTCGGTAAGCTCACTGTCCGCCGCAAGCTCGCTGCCGTCCTTTTTTATAAGATAATATCCGCCGTCACGGCGCACAAGGCTCATTCCCTCGTCGCACCTGCTGCGGTAAAGCACATTTTCCGCCAGCGGGACATCATATTCAATATCCCCCGCCATGACCTTTATATGTGCATAAACGACACCCTCGGGTCTGCCCTCGCAGCCGAATTCCGGCTCGTCAACATCGGTTATATCGCATATTTTTTCCATACTTACTCCTCATCGCCGTCATAAACAGCCGCATCGTCGCCCCATTCTTCCAAAATGTCGGTATACTCTTCTTCCTCGGGGGCTTCGGTCTGTGTTTCGGCTTCCGTTTCGGCGGCAGTTGTTTCCGCAGTTGTTTCTTCCGTCTCGGGGGCAGCCGTTTCGGTAACCTCCGCTTCCGTCTCATCGGATTCCGAAGAATCGGGAAGTATCACCACCGCCTGACTGTGCATCTGGGAAAACCTCGTCTCAAAGCGGTCGATGTTATAGTCGATTATGCCCTTCATGGGGTCATTGACCGTAACAATGCCTGCGTCAATATCAAAGCCCGACAGCACCATGCAGTGCTCGTTGAGATACCAGTCCAGCTGCTCTCCCGTGTCGATATCATACCATGTTTCGTAGTATTCAGGCTCGATCATTCCGTCGGTTGCCCATACGAGAACAGGCACATCACGGGAAACATAATCATACAGCGTATCGGGGCCGCAGCCCGAGATATTCACAACGGAATATCCGCCGCCGTTTGAGCTTATGTATTTATTCGCCGCCTTGACGACAGCATTTGAAAAGCAGCCGTACCCTCTGGAAAAAGGATCTCCGATAAAATAATCGTAGAAGCTGTCCTTGTAGGTCTTGCCGTCCTCATATTTATACCGTCCCGACGAAACGGGCAGATAATTTTTCGCCATATCAACCTTATCTGCATCAAAGCCCCAGTAATTCAGCAGTATGGTGAGCGCCGTTATCTCGCAGCCCACGGGAAGCTCGGGATTCTGGAGGATATTTTTCATATCTATATACACCGCACGCCCCGTATATTCACGGCGGTCACGGCTGGTTATGACGGTCCTTGTCTGCTGCGGAGCCTCCGTGCCGCCGCTTTCGTCATAAAATTCTCCGCCGTCGGCATTTTCCTCATCGGCTTCCGTCTCCTCCGACGGAGGAAGCGTCCCAGAGATAATATCATCGGGAGAAGCCGTGACGATATGCGCAGGAGCAGTCTCCGTTACTGGCGCAGTCGTTTCGGAAGCGGCTGTTTCGCTCTCTTCCGAAACGGCGCTTTCCGCAGAAATATCGTTTTCCAGCGAAGCATCGGGGGACTTATCCTTGGTCAGCACGAAAATCGTGGTGGAAGCCGCCGCCAGCAGCGCAAAAACGATAGCCGCTCCCCTGAATCTTTTATTGTTGGCTCTGCCTGATCTTTCATTCATCGTGATAGTCTCCTCTGTATCGGGACTGCTGCCCGACAGTCGGCTGTCTGTTTATTCTTCAAAGCGGAAGCTTTCAAAATCAAAGCTGCTGCCGGGCAGGAATACAAAGCTTACGTCATTGACTCCCTCAAGCCGTTCAACGGCAAATCTCTGCTCCCGATAATCCTCACATCCTGCAAATTCAAGGAGCTGGGTCTTCTGAACGCCGTCCTTTACCGTGCGGAGCTGGATAGTGTTCACCTTGTTTGCGGTGCGGCCCTTTATGATGATATGTCCTGCGCCGTGAGCAAAATCCATGTCCTTGAAGCCGATAACAACATTGTTTCCGATGCCGATTATCCTCTCGCCGCTTATTGTATAATCATCGCCGTACATCTCGTCATTATACACGGGAAGAAGCTCCGCATAGGCTTCCTCGGTCTTGGTGAATTCAAAGCCGCCGAAGATGCAGCCGTCGTCAATGCCGATTGTGACCGTATGAACGCCTCTCAGCGTTTCGGGCAGCTTATATGTTATCGGCTCCGCATGATCCCAGCCGTTGTTGTGGGGGAACATCAGCGTGTCGATAAGCCTTGCTTCGTCGGGAGCGCCGTCATACAGCTTCACGGGAATATCACGGTTATTGCAGTTTCCGATATATATTGTCACCGAATCACTGCCTGCCCTGCCGAAATCGACGCCGGTATACACAGCCATAGATCCTGCGGAAAATCCGCCCAGCGAATTGTTCTCGATAAGATTTACCGAATTTCTGCTCAAAGCAAAGGTGTTTGCGCATATAAAGCTGTAGGGATCACGGACAGCCTGACCCATTCCGCTGCACTCAAAGTTAGTTTCGGAAATGACCTGCGGAAATTCGCTGCCGTTATTGCAGTATACCCTTACGGTGAATTTTCCGTCGCCCAGTCCCTTTACCTTTATTTTTCCGTCCTCATATTCCGCTCTGCCGTTGGGTGCGGGAGCGCCGCCGTCCTTTACCGCAGTGCAGGTGATATCGCTGTACGAAGCATTTTCGGGAAGAATTTTCAGCACGATCTCGCTTTCGGGATCTTCCTTATCAAGCTTTGTATTCCCGCAGCTGCATTTTATCGCACGGACAGGGATATCTCCCGTGATATTTTCCGTGCAATCAACATGATCGGAGCAGGAAATGCCCTCGGGAATATCACACTTTTCGGCTTTTATAAAGATCTCCGTACTTTCCAGACCCTCCGAAGCTATCTTAACAACGATATCTCCGCTTTCGGTACTGCTTCTTACGGCGCATACCGCCTTGCCGCCAAAAAGCCTGCGGGAATTTGTCTTATACTGATCCTTGTCGGTGGAATCACCGTTGTCCATGCCCATAAGCACGCCATTGCCGCTTACCGTCACATTGACACGGTTTCTTGCGTTTTCAACGGGATAGCCGTCCTTGTCGCAGACAGATATCACAACAAAGGATATATCCCTGCCGTCCGCCTTTATAACAGGTCTTTCCGCCTGTGCGCAAACTCTTACGGGATCTGTAAAGCTGTGCCTTTCGGCTTCCGCAGCTGCGTTTCCGTTTTCATCGTATGCCTTTGCGGAAATACAGCCCTCTTCATAGGGAACGAGCCATTGTCCGTGAAGCACATTTCCATGCTCATGGTCGATATGCTGTATTCCCTGCGATCTGCCGTTGACGAAAAGCTCAACCGCAGGCGCATTTGTATATGCAATAACATCTATGGGCTGACCCTCGTTGAAATCCCAGTAGGGCAGCAGATGCACCATGGGCTTTTCTTTGAAATCCGTCCACACGGACTGATAGAAATAATATATATCCTTGGGCAGACAGCAGGTGTCCGCCATTCCGAAATAGCTGTTTCTCGTGCTGTACGGAGTAGGCTCGCCGATGTAGTCTATTCCTGTCCAGACATACTGTCCTGCGCAGAATTTTCTGTCACGATCCTCTATCCATGCAATTTCCGCAGGCTTGCCCCAGCCCACGGTGCTGTTTGCAAGTGAGCTGCACTGATGATCGTCATGGGTGAGCTGTGGCACGTCTGCGGGGAAATGATATATCCCTCGGCTCCTTACCGCAGAGGAAGTCTCACTGCCGTATATCACGGTGTTGGGGTACTGCTCATGATGTGCGTCATAGCAGCGCTCGGTATAATTATAGCCCGATATCCCAAGCATCTCGCCGATCTTCTGGGAATTTTCCCACTCGATGAAGTTTGAGCCGATAGTAACGCCTGCGTTGCACTTATAATCAAACTCACGGACGTAATTTTTCAGCATCTCGGCTATCTCATAGCCGTGCTCGTTAACGTGAGTATCGTATATCTCATTGCCTATGCTCCAGAGGATAACGCTGGGGTGGTTGCGGTCACGCTTCACCCAGCTCATAACGTCCCTGTGGGCAGTCTCACGGAAAAATCTCGCATTGTCGAAGTCCGTTTTCGGCAGCTCCCACATATCAAAGCTTTCGCAGTTCACCAGCAGACCTATCCTGTCGCATATCTCAATAAGCTCGGGAGCAGGCATATTGTGCGATGTGCGCACGGAATTTGCTCCCATTTCCTTCATCAGCAAAAGCTGTCTTTCCAATGCGGAATAATTCACCGCACTTCCCAGGCAGCCAAGGTCATGGTGCAGGCACACGCCTTTCAGCTTGATATGCTTTCCGTTGAGGATAAAGCCCTCATCGGGGTCAAATACAGCACTTCTGAATCCGAAAATATCATCGCTGCTGTCCAGAACCGTGCCGTCCATTTTAACGATAAGCTCCGTCCGCAGAGTGTAGAGGTTTCTCTCTTCAAGGCTCCAGAGCTTTATATTGTCCGCATGAAGAGTGGTCTCCACACAGCTCCATTTAAGGTCAGTCCTGCACTGTGCGGCAGTGTTTCCGTCGGGACCGATAACGGTATGCACTATTTCAAGATCGGGCATATTTCCGCCGTATCCCGAAGTCTCCGTATTTACATAAACGTCTCCGCTTTCCGCATCTGCGGAAATATATATCCCGTCAATGTTAAGATGCACCGCAGAGAGCTTGTAAAGATAAACATTCCTGTAAATTCCCGCTCCCGAATACCACCGTGAATTGGGTGAAACATAATTCACACGCAGCTCGATGCAGTTTCTGCCCTCTTCAAGATAAGCGGAGATATCCGCCTGAAATGAGGAATAGCCGTAAGTCCATGAGCAGACATTTTTCCCGTTGACATAAAGGGTGCTGTCCATATAAACGCCGTCAAAATAAAGGATATAGTCCGCAGTGTTAATGTCCGTGATATCAATATATTTTCTGTAAAATCCGCAGCCCGACTTATAAAGCTCATCGGAATCGTAAATGAGCCAGTCATGAGGGATATCCACAGGCTTATAGTCAAGCTTTGCGGCATGGGCCTCTTCATATGCTGTATCGGGGGCTGTCAGAGCAAACTCCCAGCCGTTATTGAATAAATTTTTTCTGTTTTTGTAGTTCATATAAAATTCGTTTTCCTTTCGGGATATTACCGCATCATAATTCCCTTCGTCTTTTTTCCTGCTCCGCATAATCGGAGTAATCGCCGTCCGTTTCGGGAAGCTCGCTTATATCCTGCATATCATTGTCCTCGGGGAGCTTGTCCGTCTTTTCGCCGTTTTCGGCTGCAAGCCGTGAGGGACGAAGTATTTTTTCATCGGGGAGAGGGTCATGGTGATAATATATGGGGTTGAAATCGGGATAGCCGTCCTGCCTGCTGAGACGTTCCAGCGCCTTAAACTGAGCAAGGGTAAATATCTGCGCACCGCAGCCTGCCAGCATGGCAATAAGCTCGGTATAGACCTCACCGCCGAACAGCAGCTTTGCGAAAAACATGGCGATAAGCAGCACCATTGTTATCACGATATCGTGCTTCTGCTTCTGATGCGCCTGAAGCGCCGCAATGACAAGCACAACTCCCAGCAGCAGGGATATCATGCTGCCCACGGTCCATTTGGCAATTCCCACCGTCATTATGGCAACAAGAAGATCCATAAGGCTCCCGAGTATCACAGCCAGCGATGGTACCGCCGTTATAAAGAATGCCGCAGTGAATATTTTGTTTATCCGCCGCATTTCATTTCTGTTCTGTTCAATAAGCTGATCTCTGAAATCGTCCATCTGAAAACACCGCCATTTGTCGTATCAATTGAAAAAAGGCTGTATTTTCATGACGAAAAATACAGCCCTCAAAAAATTATCTCTCGTTGGGATTAACGATCTGACGCCAGTCAAGATCTCCTCTTTCAAGGGCGTGGATAAGCGCCTCTGCCGTTGCGATATTTGTCGCAACAGGGATATTGTGAACGTCGCATAAACGGAGAAGATTCATGTCGTTCGGCTCGTGCGGCTTCGGTGAAAGCGGATCTCTGAAAAACAGAAGCAGGTCGATCTCATTGCATGAGATACGTGCTCCGATCTGCTGGTCGCCCCCCTGCGAACCGCTCAGATACCTCTGTATATTCAGTCCTGTCGCCTGTGCGACCATTTTTCCGGTTGTGCCGGTTGCACAAAGATTGTGTCTTGAAAGAATACCACAGTAGGCAATGCAAAACTGTACCAGCAGTTCTTTTTTTGAATCGTGTGCTATCAAAGCAATGTTCATTGGTATAATTCATCCCTTTCACTATTAATAAGACCGCAAAACTTTATTTTTATCGGAGCGGACCGTCCCCGCTCCGACAATTTCAATGTGATAAAGACCGCAATTACTGGAGGAGCATCTTGAAGCTCAAAGGAACGTCCTCGCCCTTTATTCTCTTGGAGATAGCGTCAAAAGCCTTGAATGCCAGTGAGTTTGAAGGCAGGGGCTGACCCTTTCCTGTTGCGATAACCACTGCATCATCATCGGGGATAACGCCGATAAGCTGAACGCCGACTGTATCAATGATCTCATCAAGGTCAACGATAAGGTCTGCCTTGAAGATATCGGGATTTACCTTATTGATGATAAGACGCTGCTTCTTGTTTCCTCTCTTATAGAACTCGTCCGACATTGTTCTTGCGTCTCTTACGCAGATAGGGTCGGGAGTTGTATTGATAAGGATAAGATCGGACTGTTCAACAACATCGAATACGCTCTCGTTTGTACCTGCGGAGGTATCAACGATGATGTATTCATAATATTTTCTCATTTCCTGGCAGATGTTCTTGATAGTTTCGGCATCTACCTTTGCAAAAGGATCCTCGGGAGCACAGACGATGCTCAGATTTGAAGCAAGCTTTACCTGTGTTGTTGCCTTATAAATATCGCATTCGCCCTTGAGAACGGAACCCAGATCGTACTTGATATCGTCCTTTACACCCAGCATGATATCAAGACATCTAAGACCGAAATCCAGCTCGATGATAAGTGTTCTGTGACCCTGCTTTGCAAGCGCAAAGCCCAGTTCGGAACAGATAGATGATTTACCCGTACCGCCCTTACCGGAAGTAACAGCAATAATTTTCGACATAGCAGCTCCATTTCTCCGCAGACTGCAGGAATAGTAAACGCACCCTTTTTTCTCATGGGATCTGCGGCTCCCTGTGAGTAGGCTTATCGCCCCATAGTACATTATCGGTTACTTACTATTTTACCACAAAAAGCAAAAAAGTCAAAGTATTTTTAATATTCCTGCACATTTTCGTTATTTTAGCATTATTTCAAAATATTTTTTTGGCTATAATATACAATTTACAGACCGATACATAATTGTCATTCCAAGGTTTCCTCAGAATTGTCAACTGTAATGTTTTCGGTGATATCAGCCGCAGTCTGCGGGGGCGGCTCGGTCACGGGAACAGTCGTCTCCTCCGTCGGTTCGGGAGGCATTGTCTGCGGCTCCGTAACAGGCTCCGTCACGGGAGCTGCCGTTGCTTCGGCAATCGTTTCGGCAGCCGCTGCTTCGGTTGACGCTTCCGTCTCCGATGCTGTGATCTCCTCCGTGACCGTCGTTACTGTTGTCACCGTTTCGGGAGCTTCCGTTTCGGGCACCTGCTCCTCCGAAGTGATCTCTTCGGTGCTGATTGTAACATCAGGCTCGGTCACTGCGGGATATTCTTCACGATAATCCTCATTATCATTATATACGTCCTGATTTTCCGCATTTTCATTCTCCGAAAGCTCTTCGCCGTCCTCTGCGTTTTCTTCGTCTGCGGAGATATCCTCATCATCGGCAATAACACTGCCGTCGGGAGCAAGCTTCACTATCGAATAATCCTCATCAAAATAAGCTTCGATGAGCTGTCTCACCATGAACCTCGAATATTCGCCGTGCTCGATAAATCCCGCAAAAGCTATCTGCGGATCGTCCGCAGGATAAAATCCGATGAATGCGGAGCCTGTGTCCTCGGCGGAGGTCATCTGGGGCGTACCTGTCTTTATTGCCGCCTGATAGGGCAGATCCGTAAGCAGATATTCTCCCGTATAATAATCCGATTCCTTGGGCTTGGGATAATTATACTCGCCGAATGCCGCCGCCTGCTTCATTCCCTCTATGACCGTATCAAAGGTATAGCCCGTTTTGTCGGGTATCACCTGCGCCACAACGGGAGAGGTCTTTTTCACAAGCGATTCCATATTATATGTGTAGATGCTGTCCACCATATAGGTCTGATATCTTACGCCCTTGTTGGCGATAGTCATTGCCTGCGCCGCCATTTGCAGCGGAGTTACCGCCGTTTCGGACTGTCCGATAGCCGCCTGAACGATATTTCCCGCCTGCCAGTCCAGCCCAAGCATATCATAAGTCTCGGGGCCGGAAATATATCCTCTGTCGATGCCCCTGCCTGTTTCAAGTCCCGCTTCTCCGCCCAGACCGAACATCTCGGCGTAGCTTCTTATGGTATCTATTCCCGTGATGCGTCCCGTATCATAGAAAAATATGTTGCAGGACTCTTTAAGTGCGGTGACAACGTTTATTTTGCCGTGGAAGCCCGTACATTTGGGCTTGTAGTCCTCCCAGTAATTATATACGCCGTTGCAGGTTATCTCGGTGTAGGGCGATATAACATTCTCATTCAGTGCGGCAGTGGCGGTGACGGTCTTGAATGTGGAGCCGGGACGGTACAGTCCGTTGACAGCCCTGTTTGTAAGAGGAGAATTTTCTCCCGAAGCCACGGACTGATAATCATTGATATAATCATTCAAATTATATGTTGGTGCGGTAGCCGCCGCCAGCAGAGCGCCTGTTTTCACGTCCAGCACCACCAGCGCACCTGCGTCCGCCTCTGTTCCCGCAGCATCGGGCAGCTTCTGATTGTTCAGCCAGATGATGTGGTTTTCCAGTATAGTCTGGACGTTCCGCTGATAATCGCTGTCGATAGTGAGCTTCACGGTATTTCCCGGAACAGCTTCCTCGGTAACAGCATCATATACAACGGTCCCGTCCTGCATTTCAATGGTTCGTGTGCCCTTTGTCCCTCTCAGAGTGCTTTCCATGGCAAGCTCGATGCCGCTTTTTCCCACGGTATCATTAAGGGCATAGCCCCTGCTTTTCAGCTCGGCATATTCCTCGGCGCTGATAGCTCCCGTTGTGCCGATAAGATGCGGAACAACATCTCCCTCGCCGTAGGTGCGCACTGCGTCCTCGGAAACATCTATCCCCTCCAGCTCAAAGGAAAGCTCCTTCAGCTTTATAACGGTATCCATTGAAACGTCCTCGGCAAAGGTATAGGTGTTGGAAACGGAAAAGCTCCGCATATCCATTGTATATCTTACACCTGCGATACGGCGCTTTTCCTCGGGAGTATATTCATCGGATATGCCGTAGTTATCGCACATTGCGTCAAGACACTGATCGGGCGTTGCATAGATCTGCACCCCGATATGCTTACGCATTTCCGTTACTTTTTCCTCTGCGGTATCATCAAGCACAAAAGGACGTTCCTCCGACATCGGCAGGATATCGTTCCACTTGATGCCCTCTTCCTCCAGCACGGCAGCTGTTTTCAGAATGACGCTGTTGATATCCTTATCGTCCGACGGAAAAAACGCCTTGTCCACAATTACGTTGAAGCAGGATTTATTGCTCACCAGCGGCTCGCCGTCCGAATCGACTATCTCACCTCTCGGAGCTTCTATTACCTGCGTTCCCGTTGAAGTCGTAATTGATTTTTCAAGGTAGCTGCTGCCGTTTACTATCTGTATCTTCATCAGTCTGTATGACCCGAGACAGAATGCCGCCGCAGTCAGTACAGCCAGAAAATAGGCACGCAGCTTTTCAAGAAAGCTTTTCAACCTTTATTGTTCCTTTCAAAAAACACACATTTATAAATATCTTTTCAGTTCCGAAAGCGAAGCTATCGTTTTGGGGTATGCTCCGCCGTAATATCCCGTTTTATCGTATAAAACTGCGTCCAGTCCTGCGGAAAGCGGACCTTTCACATCGTTTTCCATATGATCTCCGACATACAGCGCTTCACTGGGCGAAACGCCTATCCTGCGGCACATCATAAGATATATCTCTTTGTCGGGCTTGGCAGTGCCTGTTTCCTCGGATATCATCACTTCGGAAAAATATCCTCTCAGCCCCGTGCCGTCCAGCTTGATGTTCTGGGTCGAAGTATAGCCGTTGGTCAGAAGTGCAAGTATATATTTTCCATTGAGATATTTTAAGATATCCTCGGCACCGTCCTCGGTCCTGCTGAAAAGCTCGGCGCTGACATTCCATTCACGCTTCATATCATCAGCCGTTCCCGAGGGGGAGAATTCGGAAAATATCGTGTCGTAAACCTGCTTTTTCACAGCATAGCCGTTGTTGTCCAGCTCAATGAGCCTTTTTACGAAGCGTTCCTTTTCGTCGCCGCTTCTGTCAGACATGAACATATCCGCCATTCGCACCGCATGATTGTAAAACGCATATTTTCTGTCCGCAAGAGTATTGTCAAGATCAAATATCACAGCTTTTATATTATTCATAATATTCTTTTACAAGTTATATCCCTTTACAGGTCATATCCCTTTGCAGGTCTTATTATATATGATAAGCGATATGATAACGCATATCACCTGCGCCGCATTCACCGAAAGCTCGAACCCGAAGGTAAGCTTGAAAACTATAAGATCAAGCACCACCGGATTTGCTCCGCCGAAGCCAACGCTCATATTGTATGCCAGCCAGCTTACCGCAGGCACCGAAGCACAGAGCCTTCCCAGAGCCGTGCCAAGTATTATTCCTGCCAGCAGAAAAAACAGAAATGCGACAGTTTTGTTTATACCTTTCATTTGCTTTGTCCTTATTCTTTATTTTCGTTTGCGGCTGCCATGTCACGCTCGGAGAGAGGACCGTCGTCCTCGGGGAGCGCACCGTTGAACTCGATGATTACCTTCTCCACCTCGGGGCGAACCGTCATGAAGCACTCAACTATCTGCGGATCAAAGGTCTTGCCCGATTCCTCCTGGATTATCGAATATGCCTTGTCAACGGAATATGCCTTTTTATAGGGGCGTGAAGAGGTCAGTGCGTCGAAAAAGTCCGCAACCGCCATTATTCTTGCGCTTAGAGGTATCTTATCGCCGCTTATGCCGTATGGATAGCCTGTGCCGTTCCATTTTTCGTGGTGATATACGGCAACCTCCTTTGCAACGTCAAAGTAGCTCTCGCCCTCAATGCCTTTCAGGGTATCGTCAAGAATGCGTCCGCCCTGAATGGTGTGGTTTTTCATTATCTCAAATTCCTCGGGACTGAGCTTGCCGGGCTTTTTCAGCACGCTGTCGGGAACGGTCATCTTTCCGATATCATGGAGAGGCGCCGCCAGACGGAGATAATCAAGATATTTGTTGGTGATAGTCGCAGCGAATTTTCCTCTGCGGCGAAGCTCCTTGGCAAGAATGGTAACATATGCGCTTGTCCTGCGGACGTGTTCGCCCGTTACAACATCGCGGCTTTCTACCAGCGTTGCAAAGCTGTATATCATGCGCTCCTGCATATCGCTGAGCTGCTGTGTCTTTTTCTCAACATCTCTTTCAAGGTCACGCTGATAGTTGTTCAGCAGCTCCATGTTGCGTATCTGCTCGGTAACGTCCGTGAGCCAGATAACATAGCCCTTGACCACCTGACTTTTTTCATCTGCGATCTTTCGGATAGAGGGACGGTAAACACGCTCGCCGCTGTTTATATCGCTGTGACCTCTCTCGTAAAGTATCTGATTTATGTCGGGGCAGGCGTCCTCGATGCGCATATCTGTCTTTGCATATGCAAGCTCGGGGAATATCTGCTTTGCCCTGCCGTTGTAGCCTTTAAGGTGATAATATCTGTCAACAACGACGATAGCGTCCTCCAGAGAATCAATGATGAACTCTCTGGCGGTGTCCTGAACGTCATAAAGCTTGTTTGAATATATCAGAATGAAAATGATAAGCTCGGAAACAAGATATCCCACAGGCGTAAGATTTTCACGGGTGTAGCCCGACGCATAAAGAGTGTTCAGTGCAGTCGGGATCAGCACCGAAAGGGCAAGTCCTCCCGCTCCCACGAAACGGTCCCTCTCACGGTGAGTCCCCACAACAGCGATTGCCAGCAGAGCGGCACAGTAGCACATACTTAGGATAACATATGCGGTATGGGCGATTCCGCTGTGGAAGCACAGCACCTTCAAACCTTCATGGTCTGTAAGATAAACGTCCTTGATAAACAGGCTGTTGGTGTCCATGGTAAGCACCGCAGCGTTTATGGCGCAGTTTATGCCGCAAAGCAGCGTGCAAAGCACCTTTGGAGGCTTTATCCTGCAATATCTGAACATGAAAAGCAGCAGGAAGAAATATATATGGCAGCTGCCCGTATATATCACCTTTTCCGCCATTATCAGCTCGCCCAGATCCTGCGCACCCACTCCCAGCCAGTAGCCAAGCCATGCGACAGCAGTGAACAGCGTCAGACCCTCCATGAGCTTCTGTTCATGGGACGGCTTCTGCATAAATATCGCAGCGGCAAACGCCCATGAGGCAATAAGCCCGAATGTATAAAGTATATTCAATAAAAACAGCAATCTCCGCACCTCTTTCGTCCGTCAGATTATGCCTCGGTAATACAGTCCCCTTGTTATGCCCTTTTCGGGCTTTTCGCCTTTTCTTATCTTTTCGGCAAAGGAAAGTATACCGTTTGCGCTTTCATTGTAAAACAGCATATCATAAAATGTTACGCCGTGTATCTCATTTTTCCTGTCCGCCATATAAAGCGTATCGCAGTTGAGTATCTCGGAATATTCACGCTTTTTCCTGTCGCAGACAACCTCAAACTGTCTGCCTGTGCGGTCGGTGATGCTGCCGCCGCATTTTCCGCAGCCCACTGCCTGCTTTATGGGGCAGTTCCTTACCAGCATAAGGGGCAGCTTTCCGCTGATTATCATTGCTATCCCGACAATATCAGCAAGTGCGGATATATCATGGAGCTTCATCTCAAAGGAAGCGGTGATATCCGAAAGCCCCATATCTTTCATGGCAGCCGCCGAATAGGAATTCAGCACATTCAGCCCGAAGCCGCCGTGCATGGTAAATCCCAGCTCCCTGCCCATTCGGATATGAGCGATGTTGTTGCAGAAAAGATGTGTATACCCTGCCGCTTTAAGCTCTTTCAGCCGTGAATATACCGCCTGTTCATCGGTGATATATCTCGGCGGAGCGGCATATATCCTGCCTGTATCATATCCCTCAAGGGGACATTCATCGGCAGGCATTATGACATAATCAGCCGCACGGAGCGCCGCTTCCAGCTGATTTTTTCTGCGTATATGCGCTCTTGTATATATTTTCTTCGGCTCAACATAAACGCTGCCGAATTCCTCGTAATAATCATCGTTCACGGTATACTTGGGCTTTTCGCTTTCGATGAGCTTAGCGTTCATCCCGCCGACTGCCGCTCTTCTGAGGGCATTCATCGACGATGCGGGAAGCATAAGTCCGTCACCGATATCGGCGGTTATCTCTCCCGCATAATATACCGTTCCGCCCAGCTTTGAAAGCTGCTTTGACGCATATTCAAGGTCTGCGGGACGATTTACAGCCTGCTGCGGCACATCTCCATAGACCGTGACATAATTCTTTCCGCACTTTGCGGTAAGCGCCGATGGCTCGCCCTCGCTCATTTCAAGGTGCATATCCAGCGGACATCGGGGCTTTTCCGTGCGGTAAAGCGCTTTCAGCTCGGGAAGCACATCTGCGGCGGCAGTCACATCGTCCTTGCGGCGGTAGCCGAACATATCCGCTCCCGTTTTGCCGCTGATGTAGCCGTCGGTGAAGCCGCTTCTCGAAAATACGGCTTTCAGCCTTTCCATATCGGGCTTTTCGCCGTCAAGAGCCTGACGGCAGGCAGTGACTGCGGCGGCGGTATATTCCGCACGCTTCATTCTGCCCTCTATTTTCAGCGAGGCAACGCCTGCTTTTCTAAGCTCGTCTATCCTAAGAATATGTGACATATCTTTCAGTGAAAGATCGTGCCGCTCGGAGAAATCGCCGACAGCATTGAAGGGCAGCCTGCACGCCTGTGCGCACTGTCCTCTGTTTGCGCTTCTGGAGCCGATCATGGCGCTCATGTAGCACTGTCCCGAAACGCACATACAAAGCGCTCCGTGAACAAAAACTTCCGTTTCTATGCCTGTGTCGCAGATCGCCTTTATCTGCTCCAACGATAGCTCCCTTGCGGGAACAACACGGGAGAAGCCAAGCTCCGCCGCCATTCTTGCACCTTCGGGGGTGTGGATAGTCATTTGAGTTGAAGCGTGGATCGGCATATCGGGCAGTAAACGGCGTATCACCCTTGCACCGCCCCAGTCCTGAACGATAAGGGCGTCGATGCCAAGCTCTGCCGAACGGACGGCAGCCTTTGCGAAGCTGTCGATCTCGCTGTCGAATATCACCGTGTTCATGGCACGGTGTACCTTTACACCTCGGAGATGACAGTATTCCACGGCTTCGGCGATCTGTTCGTCGGTAAAATTCACCGCATTGGCTCTTGCCGAAAAGCTTTCTCCGCCGATGTAAACGGCGTCGGCACCACAGGCGCAGGCGGCATATATGCTTTCCATGCTCCCCGCAGGAGCAAGCAGTTCGGGATCTTTCATAAATCGTTCCTCAAAAAGTAAAAAATCAAGAAATAGTAACTTAGCTTAAAAAGTTTGGTCAAGCTTTTTAAAGCTTGCAGGTTTCCAAAGGGCAGCGCCCTTGGTCGCCCTCCGCAGAGGGCGAAACTCCCCGGGAATACCGAGAAATGCGAAGCATTGCGAGGCTGCACTGTATAATTTTATGTATTAGCATTTACTTGCTGTTAGCCTTTTTCCTGCGTGCGGCACGGTTCATCTTCGGAGGAGCGGCGTTGCGCTGTTCCTGCTCGACGACAGGAATGGTAACGGCGGGAGTGATCGTGTTTTCAAGTACAAGCTGCTCGGCGCAGTCATCGTAGTATTCGCTTTTGTCGGAATCGGAGTCGGAACCGCCTTTGAGACTGTCCAGCTCCCTGCGGAGCTTGTCCGCTTCCATAACGGCACGGTCACGGGCGTCTCGGAGCATACCGATCTCGTCAAGATATTCCTTTACCTGACCGCGGATATTGTCCATGCCCTCTTCCGCTTTTTTCTTTTCCTCGTATGCTTCAAGAGCGCAGAATACCGCCGAGGACTGTATTCCCAGCGACGGATACTGCTTTACAAGAGCATTTATATTTTTATCCAGCTTTTCCGCTATTTCCACAACAAACTCCGGCTCGTTGTCCGTTGTTATGCTGTATGTTCTTCCGCAGACGCTGACTTTAAGCTTATTCATAAGGCGTGCCGTTCCTTTCGATCCAATAGTATACATATTTTATTATAGCACGGAACAAAGAAAATAGCAATAAGTATTACGGATTTTTTTAACAAAATATTATTCCGATATTCCTGCCTTAAAGTCCAATAATATATTTTTTCACTTAAAAATGTTATAATATTGTTGACAGGGAGCAAAAAAAGGTGTATTATATATAGTGATATAATGTATAATCATAATTATGGGCAAAAATGCCCTTTCAATAATTCCGAACGGAGAATTCAGCTGTTATGTATTTCGGCAGTGTTAATTTTTTCAAACAATTAATATATTCGACGGTAATATGCTCGTCGGTGTCGGCGGCAGCATTTTCCGTTATTTTCGGCATAAAATGTGCGGCGGACGATACCGATAAAAACGATCGTTCGGAACTGCCCTCACCCGTAAAGCAGGTGTCCGCTTCCGCAGACGGCTCGGACAGCGAGGGTACAGCATCAACACGCACACCCTCGGAGGAAACTTCCGTCACAAGCGGCATCGTTATCCCCGAAAATGCACCTATCGAAGAGGTTTATTCCGCTCTTACCGAAAACGGATATTCCTCCGATGAGATCATATCATATATATCGGGCATATCAGGCTCGGACGGAAACGGCTCACAGACCATGCCGTCTGCCGATGAAAGCACAGACGCAGAAGCGGTCACATCTGTTCCCGACGGCGGACAGAGCGAGGCTTCAGTCTCCGATACAGCAGTTCCGACAAATATGCAGGAACAGCCCTCTATCGTTACCGCAGATACCGCCCAGACCGCAGGAAGCGTTCCACAGTCGGAAAGCATACCTACGGAAACGATAATGAACGAAAATATCCGATCGGACGCACCTGCTTATGACAGCGATATCTCCGATTTTCCCGAGCTTTATACGGGAGTGTCGGCAAAGTATCAGAGCGGCTCCGACCTTTGCCTTTTGTTTTCGGATTCTCCCTCCGACTGCACAAACGATCTGCTGACCATACTTTCTTCCCAGCAGGTGAATGCAGTTTTCCTCGCAGATGCGGGAACGGACGGATTTTCTTCAAAGCTTCTGAATAAAATAACCTCGGAGGATCATCTTGTGGGCATCGAGCTTGAAAAGAGCTATACCGATGTTTACGAGTGCCTTTCCGATATCAATACTACCTTTGAAAGCATCAGCGCCGACACGGGCATCAATCCCAACGTTATCTCCTGCAAGGCAGAGCTTCCCGATAATATCACATCGGAGCTTGAAAGCAGGGGCTTCACGGTGCTTACTCCCGCTATTTACGGCGACGATGTGCCCGATCCCGACTGGAGCTCGGTATACAACAATACCGTGGAGCTTGCCGAAAGCGGCAGAAACGGTTCGGTGATCTCACTTAAAGGCGGCAGCGGCGACCTTGTGACGCTTTTCACCGCCGAGGACATAATCTCAAGACTCAAAAGCGACGGCTACGGCTTTGCCGTTCCCGACAGAACGTAACCGATATATTAAATGAAAGGAGGACTGTCGGACCGATGTTTTCCGTCGGCGGACAGTCAGATATAATATGAGCCTCAAGGATAATTTTAATCAGGCTGTCAGAGAGATCATGAAAAACGGTCTTGTGGGAGACAATCTTTCACAGGAATCCAAAAAGAACAGCAGCCTTAACAGCTTTCTGGGTCAGCAGCCCGAAGCGGCTCAGCCTGCCGAAGCGGAAGTATCCGAGCAGGCACAGCCCGAATATGCGGAGCAGCCTTACGCAGAGCAGCAGGGCGGTCAGTACGGTCAGCCCTATGCGGCAGCCGATAATTATGCATCATCGGCAGCGGCATATCCTCCGCCTCAGACAAGGACAAATATAAATACTCCGCCCATACAGCCAAGAGGCACACGTCCCGATACACGCCCCTATCACGAGGCTGAATCCGCTACGGTGATATCCAAGAATATCGTTGTCAGCGGCGGAACTATCACAGGCTTTGACAACCTCAGGATCGACGGCGGCATAAAGTGCGATGTTCACATCACCAAGGACGTCAGCGTTACAGGCAAGGTCGTTGGAAATATCGAGTGCAACAATGCGGTCATGTCAGGCTCTGCCGTTCAGGGAACTATCCTTTCAAAGGGTCAGCTCCGAATGGATAAGGACAGCCTGCTGCTGGGCAATGTCGATGCACAGTATCTTGACGTAAACGGCAGGATAAAGGGCAAGATCGACGTTGGCGGCAAGGCGGAATTCAAGTCCGACGCAGTTGTTGTGGGCGATGTTACCGCTTCGACTATCACGGTTCTTGACGGCGCAGTTATCAAGGGCTTTATCAATACCACATTCCTCCAGGAAAATTCGGACAGCGTATTCCCCGAATCCATTACGGTATCGGATACGGACACTGACGAATAACGGTATACTATTATATATAAATATTTTTCGGAAGGAAGTTATAGAGAATGACAGATTTTGACGATAAGGATTTACTGGACTTTGATTTTGAGCTGCCTCCGCTGAGGAAAATAAACACCTCCGACAGCACAGACAATCAGGCAGCCCCGATACAGGCCGCAGCGGACCATACCGAAAAGCCTGTTTATTCCAAACCCGATATCAATGATATACTTTCCGCTCCCGACAAAACGGAGGATATTCCTCCCGAGGTAATGGAATATGAGGCAAGGGAAGAGGCTGCTTACGAACAGCCTGCCGAAGCCGAGGAAGCTCCCGCACAGACCGAAGTTCCTTCTGCGCAGACCGAAGCTCCTTCTGCGGAAGAAGCTGTCACAGAAGCGGCAGCCGATGATGGACTTCCCCCTCTTACAGTATCAAAGCATGACGAAGCGGAGCAGCCTGCTCCCACAGCCGAAACGGAAACAGCTTCATCGGGCAAGATCAGCGTATCTACTCCCGCTTCCCAGATGTTCCCCAACGGCATACCCGGCGTTAAAAAGCCTGTATCCACTCCCGCTTCATCGGGAGGCATCTCCGTGGGAAAGAAGCCCTCATATGCTCCCACCGATCTCCCCACCGGCGGAATAACCGTAGGCAAAAAGTCCGAGCCTGCCGATAATGCGGCTGCAAATACTGCCGCAGATGATTTTGAACTGCCGCCTTTAAAGGAAGCTCCCAAGGAAAATGCCGAAGCAGCTCCCGCAGCGGAAGCTTATACGGAAGAGCCTGTCCGTCAGGCACCTCAGCCCGAGGAAAAGCCTGCTCCCGCTCCCCAAGAGCCTGAATACATTGTCGATGACGAGGACTACGATTATGAAGGCAAGCTGGAGGATATGGACACCAGCGGAATTATCCTTGAGGACATGGATCAGGGCAAAAAGCGTGCTTCACGTGTTTCATACATAAGAACAGGCGAACAGGACGCCGCAAAGACTATCAAGAATCAGGTAATGATGGACGATATGTCCCTTGAAATGAAGAACAACAAGCCTATCCTTGAAGATCTCAGCGACGAATACAATCCTCAGACCAATGCCAAAAAGCGCATGAGCGACGAGGACGACTTCGTTCTTACAAAGAAGCTGGACGACAGCGAAAAGCTTGCGATCAAAAATCACCTCAATGAGGAGATCAACAGCAGACCCAAGCGCTTCAATCAGCGTGCAAGCAACGCAATGTATGCCAAGCTCATGGAAGAAAAGCGCATCAAAAAGGCTAAAAAGGGACTGCTCATGACTATCGGAGTAATGCTCCTTACGCTTGCCTGCGCCGTAATAACATACATCGGCATAATGCCAATGGACGACCGTTATCTTTATCTTGCAGGCGGTTCACTTGTGTTCTCGCTGCTGCTCATGGTAAAGAGCAAAAAAGTCAAGGTACTTTCAACACTGTATTTTGCGATAAATACGATAGTGCTTGCAGGACCGGGTCTTACAATGTACATTCTCACCCAGAACGAACACCCCGACCCCGATTTCAATTTAAGGGTAGTATTCTTCTCCGCAGCAATAGTTTTAAGCGTTGCGGCGATAGCTATACTCTGCAAGAGCGATACTATCGAGGCTTACTACACAACAAGCACCCGAAAAAGCAAGTAAACGCAGATAAAGATCTTTTGACAGGGATTTTCTTATTGAAGATCCCTGTTTTTTCATAGAATGGGTCTGATTTGATTGATTTTTTTGCTTTATTGTTATATAATTGATTTAGCATATTAAAATGCAGAAGCAGATATTCAGACACTGCCTCATAAATTTTCCGCCGAAAGGAAATTTTTATATGGACAAGGTTAAAAGAAATATCGCACTGATACACAGCGTTATTTTTGCCACATTTATATTATTTGTCGCAGGCGTTTTTTTCTTACAGCTGACCGCAAACAAGCGCAATGCAGAAACTGCCTGCTCGATGATCTTAGACCAGCTGGAGGACGTTATCATCGACAACGACAGAAACGTCAGCACGCTTATGGACACACTGAAAGATGAATATACTCTCCGTGCGGTAATGCTTGCGGATATCCTTGAATGCCGATCGGAGACCGATCTTACATCAGAGGACTACAAAAAGCTTGCCGAAGAGATAAGCGTGGACGAGCTTCATATTTTCGATGATACGGGAACGATAATCGCAGGCTCCAATCCCGAATATTACGGCTATAATTTTGATTCGGGAGAGCAGATAAGCTTCTTCAAGCCCATGCTGGAGGACAAAAGCCTTACCATGTGTCAGGATATAGTTCCGAACACGGCTGCGGGAAAGCCCATGATGTATGCCATGGTCTGGAACGAATCGCGGACCGAAATGATACAGATAGGCATAGCTCCCCAGCGTCTTTTAAAGATCATGCAGGACAGCGATGTGTCTAATCTGATAAAACTTATGCCCGTAACGGAGGGCATGGCGCTGTTCGTTGTAAATGACAGCTCCGGCGAGGTCATAGGCTCCACAAAAGACGATATACTTGGATACAGGCTTACCGACAGCGACAGGCTGACTTACAGCTTAAACGAAAATGAAAAATATACCGACACCGCAAAAATACAGGGCGAGATGAGCTACATAACCTTTATGCGCTTTGATGACAAGGATCTTGCCGTTGCATATTCTGTCAAAGCGGCAAACAATTCTCTGCCTTATACGATGATACCCGTATTTATATGCCTGATGATTGCTTTCTTTATCATCTGCTATATCACAGGTCATTCCCTCAACAAACTGAGCAAAAAGGAACAGGAGCTTCTTGCCGCAAAAGAGGCTGCGGAGCAGGCAAATGCCGCAAAGGAAGTATTCCTTTCAAGAATGTCCCACGATATACGCACCCCACTTAACGGCATAATCGGTCTTATCGACATAAACGACAAGCACGCAGACGACCGTGAACTTGTGAACAGCAACCGTCAAAAGGAAAGAGTTGCGGCAGGGCATCTGCTGGAGCTTATAAACGATGTGCTTGAATTTAACAAGATAGGCTCGGCTGAGGTAAAGCTGGCATATGAGCCGTTCAATACGATAGATCTCTGCACAGATGTGCTTACTATCACATCGGCAAGGGCTGCGGAAAGCGGCATAAACTTTGTGCATGAGGACTGCTCGGCAAATATCAGCTATCCTTATGTTTTCGGAAGCCCTCTCCACGTCCGTCAGATATTCATAAACATCATAGGCAATGCCATAAAATACAACCGCAAAGGCGGAAGCGTCAGCTGCAAAACGTCCTGCGAGCTTCGCTCCGACGGCAGGGTATGGTATACGGTAATTATAGCCGACACGGGCATAGGAATGAGCGAGGAATTTCTAAAGCACATCTATGAGCCGTTCTCGCAGGAAAACAGCGACGTGAAAAGCACCTATGACGGCACGGGACTGGGTATGTCCATAGTCAAGCAGCTGGTTGACAAAATGGGCGGCACGATAGATGTGAAGAGCCGACCGGGAGAAGGCTCCGTATTCACCGTCACGATTCCCTTTGACAAGGCTCAAAGCTCCGATATGCCCCAAAAGGAAAGCGAAGCCGAAGCCGATATAACAGGCATAAACATTCTTATTGTCGAGGACAACGAGCTGAACATGGAGATAGCCGACACCCTCCTTTCCGATGCGGGAGCAAACATCACAAAGGCAAACAACGGCGAGGAAGCCGTAAGGATATTTGAAGAAAATCCCGAAGGCACCTTTGATGTGATACTCATGGATATCATGATGCCCGTAATGAACGGCTATGAAGCCGCAGAAAAAATACGTGCTTCGGGAAAGGGAGATGCCCAAAGCATACATATTATCGCAATGACGGCAAACGCTTTTGCCGAAGATGTGGAAAAAGCGCTTGATGCGGGAATGAACGCTCATATAGCAAAGCCGCTGGATATCCGAAAGCTGATATCCGCAGTATCATATCATGCACGCAGTAAACATACATAGCCGACATTCCCCGACCGTTAGAAATGCGATCTTATGTGGCACGTTGAAACCGACTTCTTTGCACTTGCAATATTCCTGCTGATGTTTAAAAGGAAAAAACGACCCGAACCCATGAAAGGGACGTTCAGGCAAAGGCTTTCTTTCAGGTACTGGTCCTGAGTATCGTCAATGTAATAATTGACATAGTCTCCTCCGTTGCCATGAACGACATACATAACTGGTGGGCATATCAGGTGCTTATGACGATATATGTTGCAAGCTATGCCATGGACGGCACTATCTCGGTAAATAGCAAGCCCAACGAGGGCACGGAATTTATAGTTGAGCTTTATCTTCCCGTTTGTGAGCGATACATTAAAATACCGTCCGGGCAGCAGCCTTGACCGTCCCGATGCGGCGTCTGTTCCGATAATCGCCATGACAGCCGATGCATTTGCCGATGAGCAGAAGCGGACGCCGGAATCGGGAATGAACTATCACATTTCAAAGCCTATCGACCCGTCACTGCTGTATAAGGTACTGTCGGAATATACCGACCGATAAAAAATAAGATCCCCCGTATCATTTGCCGATACGGGGGATCGCTGCTTTATACGGTTATTTTATCAGAAATGAAATGCTTTATAAGCAAGGAGTCTGTCATTGAAATCAAACAGACCCGTTATCTCAATCTCAAAATCCGATTCCATACTCGGAACAGTATATGCATAATAAACATCATATGAATATCCGGGCTTTATCTCCTTGTACGGAGAATATGTATCATAATCGCTGTCCCACAATATCGCTGTCTCACACTCAACGCCGTCCTGAAAAACATTTACCATGAATACAGTGCTTGCCATAGTCGAGCTGTCCGAATTATTGGTAAAGAGCATCTTTACAACAATATCCGCCGAACCGTCGCTATTTTTGGAAACTACTCCCGCTTCCGTTATTTCGAGGGTGCAGTCATCATACGATGCTTTGCTGAAATCCATATCTTGTTCAGTCGATGCTGTTGTTGTGGTTTCGGCGGTTGTTGTCTCCGTTGTCGTCTCCGCAGCTGTTGTCACCTCTGCCGATGTTTCTGCCTGCTCCGATGCCTGTTCTCCGCAGCCCGAAAGCACAGCCGCCGAGAGCATAATTGCTGCGATCTGTCCGATTGTTTTTCTTTTCATGTTTTTTCCTCCTGTTTTAAAATATCCTGTTATAAAAATACCGCATAATGCATTTTCAGCCTTATGCGGTATCGCAAAACGCCGAAAGGCGCTTTTTTACTGCTTCATTGCATTTGCCATTTGTTCCGCCTGCTTGCGGATCCTTTCCTCGTCAAAAGCGTCTATCTGATTCATGACAGCGCTTCTGAAAGTATCGGGGTGGCTGATGCACCTGAAATTATATCCGCCCGAAGATGTTGTAATAACGATCTGTCCATAGCCGAATATCTTGCCAAATATCCCCTGCTCCACGGAAATATTGTTGATCTTGTTCAGCGGCGAGTCAACTACCTTAGTGATGATTATTCCCGTTTTTCCAAGCAGCTTCTTGTTCGTCAGCGAAAGCTCCGTGCAAAATATCGGAATAAGCCTCCAGATGATCGAAATTGCCGATATGACAATTCCTGCCGTGACGGCATTAAGCTTGACAGCCAGCACCATTAAGATAATGCAGCCTATCACCGTCGGTATCAATACCGAATAGCTTATCTTTGCCTTCTGAATGATCTCCTCATTTTTTCCGAGATTCTGTTCTGTGTAACCCATAATTTACCCTCCAAAATTTTAGTTATATTAAATTCATTTTACAATGAAAATAACCATATATAATTACCTCTTTTCTAATATATCATAAAATATAGTTACTTGTCAAGTGCAAATTAACTGAATATGATATAATAATATGATATATATTTACCGACTATACGGCAGAGCATAACTTCAATATGTCCGAATATGCCGAAAAATGTCGGGAATTATATTTAATAAGCCTATGAAAGGAGGAAACGTGCTTTCTCCCAAGCATGGCATAATATGTCATATTATCCGAGAATACGTGATCTGCGTGAGGACAGCGACAAGACCCAGAGCGAGCTTGCAAACTATCTTCACACCACCACCCAGTATTACGGGCTGTATGAAAAGGGTGCAAACGAGATATCGTTTGAGCGTGCCATACAGCTTGCCAAATACTACAACGTCAGCCTTGACTATATCGCAGGGCTGACCAACAGCAAAAAAGGTCTTTCATACGGAGACCTGACTCCCGAACAGCAGGAACTTCTCGACTTTTTCGCATCGCTTACCGACAGCGAGCGAAAAAAGGTCATCGAGCTTTTCGGCGTCATATCCAAAATATAAATTCCAAAGCATACGGATACCTTATTGCCGAAAAGCTGTATTTTCGGTGACCAAGGCGGACAGCTGTAATATCCGCCGTAAAGGTAATTGTTTTTCATGCGAGTTTTCACGGCATGATGCTCTTCATTAAGAAAATTGTTTTTCATGCGAATTTTCACGGCATGATGCTCTTCATTAAGAAAACTGTTTTTCGTGCGAATTTTCACGGCATGATGCTCTTCATTAAGAAAACTGTTTTTCGTGCGAGTTTTCACGGCATGATTTTCTTCATTAAGAGAAGTGTTTTTCGTGCGAGTTTTCACGGCATGATTTCTTCATTATATAAAATGTTTTTCATGCGGATCCTTGCGCAAATTGACAAAACGTCGGATATGTACTATAATTTATAATACATATCCGACGAAAGGCATCTTAAAATGTTCAGAGATAAAATTTTCAGCGAGGCAGCCCGACAGCTTGCCTGCGATTACAACTGCTCCGCCGCCGATTTTGACCGTTCCGACGGCAGAGCTTCATTGGCAGTGAAAGCCGACGGTCAGCGGAGATTTACGGAAAAGCCGATATTTTTCCGTGCCGCAACCTTCGGCAAAAATGCGGTTATATCCTGTGCGGAAGAAGTTCTTCCTTTTGCGGAGGATATAAAAAGCATGGGAGTGACGCTTTTTGACGGCAAAGGGATAAGTGCTGTGAACTCGGCACTTGCACCTTACGGGCAGCATATCGGTCTGATAAGCCAGTATTATCTTCCGAAAACTCCGTACAGCCCCCTTGACAGCGGCGGATATCACATTGAGCTGTTCAATGAAAAGGACATAACCGAGCAGATATATCCCTACTATCAGGGCTATGAAAATGCGCTGATGTATCACGGCGGACCTCGGCGGGATATGCTGGCAGTCTGTGCCCTCAGCGGAAATATCATACTGGGAATGGCAGGTGCAAGCAATGACAGCGATACTTTCTGGCAGATCGGCATCGACGTTATCCCCGAATACAGAGGGCATGGGCTTGCTCCGATACTTGTGTCCATACTTGCGAACGAGGTGTTCCGTCAGGGTGCGATACCGTACTACGGCACATGGCCCGGGAATATATCCTCTCAGAAAACCGCACTGAACAGCGGCTTTGTCCCTGCATGGACGGAGATCCAGTCCCTGCCGAAAGGCGGCACGCAATGATAACCGTACTTTACATACTTGGGGCTGTACTTCTGCCCCTGCTTATCTATGTATCCTTTTCCGCACGCCGCAGCAGATACAAATACGCAGAGCAGTTCGCACGGGACATCACGGGGCTGACCTATTATGACGGCAAGGTCATGAAATATCAGGACGGCTTCCTGTTCGTGATCTTCCGCATCGAAGAAGAAAAAAAGACGGTCATACAGCGCTGCGAGGTAGTGAGAAAATTCAAAAAGGATCAGCCCGTTGGGATATATTTTTACGAAAACGGTCCCTACGTCCGTGCGGTTCCTGCCAGCGGCACTGTCTGCGAACGGGAATATATTAAGCTGACGCTGATACATCTGCTGACGGCATGGGCTGCCATAACCGATATTATCCTTATGATACTTGGCATAGTTTTATAGGAGGAGCTATGAAACTCAAAAAGATAACCGCACTGTCGGCAGCTGCGGCAATGGCACTGCTGATGCCGATACACACGGCTGCGCAGACATACAATTACGTCACAAAGCCCGAAACTGCGGCTGTGACAAATCCCCACAAGGGCTGGGTGCAGTACGTTTACAGTCCGTGGTACTTTGAAAGTCCCGTCGAGGGCGTGGAAAACAATCCCACATGGGACATCGTTTCAACAGTTTACAGCCGTTTTCAGTGGAAAGATATCGAGACCGACGACGGCGTATATGACTGGTCGGCTATCGACAACATGATCTCCCTCTGCGAAGAAAACGGAAAAACCTTCGCTTTCGGGATAATTCCTGCCGATTCGGGTTCGGTAGACGAAAAGGGACTTGTTCCCCAATTTGTCTATGACAAGGGCTGCAAGTATGTCATGGCAAAAACCTCCAGCTTTTACAGCGAACCCTCGGTACAGCGAACTCCCGTCTGGGACGATCCCATATACCTTGAAGAATTTTATAAATTCTCCGAAGCACTTGCGGAAAAATACGACGGGAACAAGTCCATCGAATACATTGATATCCGTGCATTCGGAAACTGGGGCGAATGGCACACCTACGGTCTTGAGGGCAGCAAAATGCCCTCTGTAAAGATACAAAAGCAGTGCATCGACAAATGGTCGGAGCTTTTCAGCGAGACAACAACTGCGCTTAACGTCAACGAAAGCTATGCCTCCCGGCTGGCGGAATATGCTGTTTCAAAGGGCGTAACTCTCCGCAGGGACGGGCTTATCGGCATTGAAGGCTGTGAAAAAAGTCTGCTGGGAGCCGACGGAAAGCTGCCTGCGATCGGTGAAATGTGCTACGGTTACGGATATCTTGCCGATCAGGACAAGTGGTCGGACGATGAGCTGTACAAGGTCATAAGTGACGGAAAGATCACATATCTTGCGCTGGCAGGCGGCATTTCCGACGGACTGAGAATGTACAATGAGCGGAAATACGCCACTGTTTCAGCTGTAAACCGGCTGGGATACAATTTCACCGTTACATCGGCACGGCTTAACCGTTCCGAGAAGAAATCCACACTCACATTCAAAATAAAGAACACCGGCGCCGCACCTGCATATTTTCCGCTTACCCTGAAAATCGCCTTTACCAATAAAAGCGGAAAGGTCATAAAGGTATCATCGGCAAAATATGAGATAGACTCCGGCTCGTTCGGATCGGGTACGGAACGCACATACAAGTTCACTTTCAGCAACTCCGATGCTCCGAAAAGCGCATACATAGCTTTGGGACTGTTTGAATATCCCGATGACGAACTGCCGAATGTCAGATTCTGCAACAAAAACACATCAAAGAACAATTACCTTATTCTCGGAAACTACTGATCCGCTGATCGGCATTTCCGCAAGACCAAAATAACTCAATACATAAAAAAACAGACTGTATCCGCTCGGATACAGTCTGTTTTCATTTATTCGGCAGGTGCCGAGGTGTTTTTATCTGCTTTTGCGCTTTTTCTTTTTCAGCGCTGCGATCACTGTTGCGGAAACCGCCGCAATGGCAGATACCGCACCAACAGCCGCAAGTGCAAGGCTGCCATTATCTCTCTCGCTTTCTTCAATTATTCCCGCACCCGATGAAATGTCATCGCTGTCCTCGGGAATGTAGGGATTGAAGGGCGGGAACCAAGGCGTAGGAGGTATCGGTTCAGGCTCGCCGGAGTTGTCCTGAGTGTTCAGGATAGTTACACGGCCTGCAAGTCCTTCCGCTGCGTAAACAGTGTTTCCGTCGGGATAAGATACCGTGTAGCCGCTGAGAGCCGTTGCCTCAACTACCTCATAAATGATCCTTGAACCGTTGCCGTCATAAACGGGAAGCTCGCTGAATGTGTATGTCCAGCCGTTCAGCTCATTGAGTGAAGCCGTGTCGATGATAGCTGTTGTGCCGTACTTTCTGAGGACGATATTTACCGCACCGTGGGAAACGCCCACTGTGTTGTCAGCCCATCTCTTGACAACCGTTATGGCAGTCGAAGCTGTATCGGGCTGCTGAGGCTCCTCTTTCCATGTGTTAGTAACGGTGGTTCCGTTATAGGAAGCAATGTAGCCGTATACGCCGTCATACATCTTGACGCCTGCGCAGTTCTCGTTGGCAATGTAATATACATATGCATTGCCGTTGGCATCAGCCGCAGCAAGACCGTCAACAACAGCCGTGAAGCCGTTTACAGCCGTAAGAACTATGTTCTGTACAGGCTCTGCAACAGCGCCTGTGCTTCTCATAAGAGTTACTGTTACATAATCATTCTCGTGGCTGAAAATGCCTGTTCTGTCGGTATCGTCCCATACCTTTCTGACTGTAACGGAGGTCGTTGCAGGTGTCACACCGATCTCTCTCCATACATTCGTTACTGTTGTTCCGCTGTATAAAGCCTCGTAGCCCGATGTGTTTGTGGAAAGATCATATACGGGAAGAACGCCGCTTTCTCTTTCAACATAATAGGTAAACAGATTGCCGCCTGCGTCCTTTTCGTCAAGTCCGCTTACTGTTTTCTTAAAGCCTGTTGTGCTGTCGAGTGTTACATTCTGTACAAATTCTCCCGCAACATCTGCGCTCTTTCTCATAAGCTCTACTGTTACGGTGTCATTGGCATGTGTGAACACGCCCGTTCTGTCCAAATCGTTCCAGATCTTTTCAACCTCTACCGATATCTTGGAGGGTGTTACGGTGATCTCTCTCCATACATTCGTTACTTTTGTTCCGCTGTATAAAGCCTCGTAGCCCGATGTGTTTGTGGAAAGATCATATACGGGAAGAACTCCGCTTTCTCTTTCAACATAATAGGTAAACGGATTGCCGTTTGCGTCCTTTTCATCAAGTCCGCTTACGGTTTTCTTGAAGCCTGTTGTGCTGTCGAGTGTTACATTCTGTACAAACTCTCCCGCAACATCTGCGCTCTTTCTCATAAGCTCTACTGTTACGGTGTCGTTGGCATGTGTGAACACGCCTGTTCTGTCCAAATCGTTCCAGATCTTTTCAACCTCTACCGATATCTTGGAGGGTGTTACTGTGATCTTTCTCCATACATTCGTTACTTTTGTTCCGCTGTATGAAGCTTCGTAGCCCGATGTGTTTGTGGAAAGATCATATACGGGAAGAACTCCGCTTTCTCTTTCAACATAATAGGTAAACGGATTGCCGCCTGCGTCCTTTTCATCAAGTCCGCTTACGGTTTTCTTAAAGCCTGTTGTGTTGTCGAGTGTTACATTCTGTACAAACTCTCCCGCAACATCTGCGCTCTTTCTCATAAGCTCTACCGTTACGGTGTCGTTGTCATGTGTGAACACGCCTGTTCTGTCCAAATCGTTCCAGATCTTTTCAACCTCTACCGATATCTTGGAGGGTGTTACGGTGATCTCTCTCCATACATTCGTTACTTTTGTTCCGCTGTATAAAGCCTCGTAGCCCGATGTGTTTGTGGAAAGATCATATACGGGAAGAACTCCGCTTTCTCTTTCAACATAATAGGTAAACGGATTGCCGCCTGCGTCCTTTTCATCAAGTCCGCTTACGGTTTTCTTAAAGCCTGTTGTGCTGTCGAGTGTTACATTCTGTACAAACTCTCCCGCAACATCTGCGCTCTTTCTCATAAGTTCTACCGTTACGGTGTCGTTGGCATGTGTAAACACGCCTGTTCTGTCCAAATCGTTCCAGATCTTTTCAACCTCTACCGATATTGTGGGAGCAGCCGCATCATTCCATGTATTTGTGACAGTTGTTCCGTTGTATGTTGTAACATAGCCCGATACATTATTCGCAGCATCGTAAACAGGGAAAGTACCTGTTTCGTTTGCCACGGTGTATGTATACAGCTTTCCGTTCGGATCATACTTTTCAAAACCGTCGATCTTAGCTGTATAATTTTCGTCAGCTCTGAGAGTGTATTGCGCATAGTATGCAGGTGTACCGCCCTCAACGCTTCTCATAATGTCAACCGTTATATCTGTACGGTTTGCGGCATCATCATTCTGCCATACCTTTGTGATAGTTATGGAAGTCATTACATTCTTCCATGTGTTTGTAACGGTAGTTCCGCTGTATGTAGGTTCATAACCGGGAACGCCGTTGTCCTCATCATAAAGTGTAACGCCGCTTTCGTCCTTGACAGTGTAGATATATTCATTGCCGTCTTCATCAAACTTTGAAAGCTCCTCGGATACGGTAAATGTACCGTCCTTGTCAGCGTTTAACGTGACATTTTTAACGAATTCATCTGCTCCGCCCTCAATATGACGGTAAAGCTTTACTGTAACGGTATCATCTAAGTGTGCCGCACCGTCAGCCCATACCTTTGTTACGGGAACGCTTATTGTAATGTCATGCCATGTGTTTGTAACTGTCATTTCATCACTCTGAGTCAATTCAAAGCCGGGTCTTGCATTGGGAATATATTCCTTGAGGCCCGAAGCCGCAAGATCCTCTCTGATAACATATGTGTAAGCATTTTTAGCAGCGTCAGCCTTGGGCAGACCTGTTATCTCAGCAGTCCAGCTTGTCTTGTTGAGAATTATCTTTGCCTTGTCCTTGTCGGCTTCGGAAACAGTCACGCCTGTATCGGCACCGCTTGCGGCAACATATTCATATGCTGCGCCGTCTGTGGTGCGCATGAGGTAAACCGTAACTGCCGTCTGCTTGTCAGAGGGAGTACCTACCCAGATCTTCTTTGCAGTAACAGATGTTGTGTTGTCAACATAAGAGTTCTTTGCTGTTACTGCCGCATTGACTGCGGAGGGTGTGAGAGAAGTTGTAAGAACGAACTTGCAGTTTGTGCTTCCAACTACCGAAAGCTCATAATTTGCAAGAGCATTGCCGTTAACGTCAGTTTCGGAAAGAGTATAGGTCATAGGCTCTCTTACAAGCTTATCGGAAGCATCTCTTGAATACTTGTAAAGCGGCAGGTTGCTGAATGTATAAACATCTTCGCTCTTTGTGAAGTTCTCATACTTATTGCCGTTTTCATCGGTAAGCACAAGCTTTATCTCGGGGCGGACTGCACTTGCAGTCTCATTCTCCCACTGCTTTGTGATGCTTACGCTTCCGACTTCGCTTTCGTCCGCATCGAATGTATTGACGATATTCAGTGTAACATTATCGCCGTTAACATCATACTTGATCTCGGGAGATGCAACGTCTGTTCCGTTCATGGAATAGGACGATTTGTAGCCGTCAACGGTGATCTCGGAAACATAATAATTATATCTCTTCTTCACCTGATATGTCTGACCGTTGATAACTGCTGTGCTGCTTTCAACGGTTTTAAGATCGTCGATAGTGAATGACCAGTTGCCGTCTGCGTCAGGCTGTACTTCCTGTGACACGTAGATAGGCTTGCTGTCCTCATGAGTGGGGTCTTCCTCACCGACAAATACGCCGTTTTCATCAAGCTGACCGACAACTCTTACCTTGTCGATCTTAACTGCGATCTTCTTGGGTCTTGCCAGGTCTGCGGGATCAAAGTCATTCTGCCAGTTCTTGGTTCCGCTGATAGTAACGCTCTTTTCAGATGTATTGTCATCATACCAGAGGCTGGAGCGGTAATCCTCACTGCTGAGGATAGTGGACTTTCCGAATGAACCGCCGTTATCCAGCATTACCTTAATAGTATTGCCGAACTTTTCTGCGATCTTTTCATCGGAATAGTCAACGTCCTTGTTTATCATTTTGACTTTCATCTTGTATGTTATTTCATAATATGTCTTGTCCTGAAGCTCCATTTCAAAATAATTTTCGGCTTCATGGACAGTGATCGGTGCCGAGGGAGTGATCGTAGGCTGACCTACGAGAGTAAGGTTGGTACCGAATTCATCTCTTACCTTAACTGTAGTGTTTCCCTCGAAAAGCTCTTCCCTGTTGGGGTTGATCTTTACTGTGTAATAAGCAAAGCGCTCGCCGTTTTCGTCCCTTACATCGGCTGACTTGCTGATTGTATTGCCGACGCTGTATGTAATGGTCTGTGTTGCGCTTTCGGGACCGTATTCATCGCCGTCCTTGATCTTGCCTGAGGCGCTGTTTGTCACATTTTTGGTATAATCGCCGGTAACGCCCGATTTGAGTGCTTCCTGCTTAAAGTCCTCATAGCCTTCATCGGTCATTACCGAACCGTATCTGAGGTGGAATACCGCATCTGCGTCGCCGTTAAGATAATCGGCAAGCTCCTGTGTTGCGGTGATAACAAATGTAACGATATTGTCATTGCAGGAAACGCTTACACAGCTGTTGAAGGTATCATTGTTCCATGAGCTGTTTCCTGTGTATGTGGATACCTCCAGGGTGTCGTTCCATGGCGAGAAAGTGAATCCCTTGGGGAGTGTATCTGTTACAGTGATGATATCATCGGGCTTGAGGTTTTTCAGAGGCGATACAACGCCGATATCCCAGCCCAGAGGATAGTGGGCACCGTACTTGTTATAATCCGCAGCCTTCTTCTGAAGCATGGGAGCCTTTACTACATTGACGTAGCTTGCGCTGTCCTCACTGTCCTTGCAGGTAACATCATCTATCTGCACCTGTACGGAAGCCCTGTTTGTGATCGTAAAGTTTGTTTCCGTTGTGACCTTAGTTGCATATCTTATTGTGAAGGACTTGCCCTTGTGAGCATTGATGAAATCCTGATCCGTGATATTGACATCAATGCCGTAATATGTGGTAACGCTGCCAAGAGCCTCTATTGCCTTACGGTTATAAGTCTTTCCTGCCTGATCGGTAAGAACTAAGCTGTCTGCGCTGGCGCTTTCAGCCTCCATGAAGTAGTCCTTGTCGTGCTTGTCCTTTACAGTGATCCTTTCGATCTTATGGTCTGTATCGGGAATGCTTACAACAACTTCCCATGTGATATAGCCGTATTCATTTTCAGTTGCTTCGGTCTTTCCGAGGCAGGATTTGTCAACGCCTGCAGAATATACAACTTCAAGCTCGACCTTTTCATCGTCGCTCATAGGCGGCAAAGTCGGATCGCTGGGAGTTACCGTAACGCTGTTGGAAACGGACTCGTTCTTGCCCGAATCAAGCTTATCATCGGGAATGCCCGATTCAAGCTCGATAACGAACTTGCTGCCGTTCCACCACTTGGAATCCTTGGAAAGCACATCGTCATATGCCGTTGTGCCGTCGGTGAAAGCACCGCTGTCTGCACCGAGGATATCCTTGAGGCTGTATGTAAGACTGCCGTCAGCCACCTTGTCCTTCAGGAAGCCGGGGTCAACGGTGATAGTCCATTTTACCTTTTTTGCGTCCTTGTCGGCAGTACCGACCTTATCTGTAGAAGGCTTTGAATAGCCGAACCAGTCAACGTCCGATACCTCATCGGCATTGTCGGAAGTGACATTTGCGGTATTCTGGAGAGTGCCCGAACCGTTTGCGAGAGCAGTCTTGTCAAGCTTTGCCGTATAAGTTATGACCTTGCTGCCGCCGGGAGCAATATCACCGATATCAAAAACATAGCCGTCAGCAGTTTTCGTAAAGCTGTCGCTGCACGCAATATTCGTAACAGCCGAGCTTGGAACGTCTGTGACCTTAACGTTTTCAATAGCCCTCTGTGTGGACTGATTCTTTACGGTGATGCTGTAATCGGCATAATATTCGCCGTCGCTGCCCATATATATCTGACCGCTGTGACTCTTGTCCACAGTTGCCTTGGGGATATAATCGGGAACGACAACATTCGTGATAACATCAAATATGTTCAGCTGGAACTTGCCGCTTTCGTCAACCTTGCTGCTGTCGATCCTGATAACTCCGTCAAAGCTTACGCCGCCCGAAAGGTTTTCGTCCTGGAACTTGGAAGTATCCAGCTGCATTATAAGCTGCGTACCGCTTATGGTATAGGAGCCTCTGCCCTGGGGGTCGTTCAGCACCTTATCGGTCAGCTGCACGCCTTTCAGCAGGCTTGAAAGATCAAAGATGATCTGAGTTGCGTCAGGTCTCTGATCCATTGACCAGACAAAGTTAAAGCTGAGATTATCGCCGTCCTTTACCTGCATGCCTTCCGTTATCGCCTTACCGTTGATAAGTATATCAGCGGCCTTGACGTTAATGGAATAGCCGTCTCCCGACTGATGATACCCGCCGTCCTCGGCAAGAACAGCTGCCGACTGAGGATATACAAGAAATACCGTCAGGAACAACGCAAAGGCTGTGACAAAGGCAGCGACTCTGGAAAGTCCGCTTTTGACACTTGTCATAATTTGTTTTCCTCCTTGCACTTTTTTCTTTTTTATCTCTATAAAATCAAGCGGGATACGGCAAATTTCCGCCTAATTTTATTCAGTATAATTATACTACCGACAGCGAAAAATTTCAAGTGTTTATGCACAAAAAAATGCACTTTTTTGCAACTGATTTTTACTGTTTTTTATTCATAATAACAGTCAGTGATATACAATCAGTATAAAAAATGCCCGTTATAATACACGGACATTTTTTCTGTAAATATTATGTATCTGCTATGTAATAAGTGTTTCCCGTACCGCAGGCTATCGTACCGTCCAGCTCCATTTCGGTAAGCAGCTCCAGCACCCGTGAGATATCCGTTCCCACTCCCGCAGATATTTCATCTGCGATTATAGGCTTGCCTGCATTCCGCAGCAGCTCCGCTATCCGCTTCTGCTCTTCGGGAAGCGATGAAATATCAACGGAAACGGGTCTTTTCGCTTCGGGCGCAGGATTCCCGACGGAACGGTTCCTTATGCGGCTCTTTCTGCTTCGGCTTTGCGGAACGGGCGGTCTTTCATCGGTGGCTTTGCGTCTGTTTTTGTATACATCAACGGTGCCTCCGCTGCCGTTTTCCCACAGCTCCTTTGCCCTTTCGGACAGTTTCTCTCCGCAGCGTGGATACAGCTCATACAGTATATCACGAACGCTCATAACGGGCACGGCACCGTCACGGAGCAGCGAAACATTTCCTGCATATGCCGAGCTGAAAATATCCGCAGGCGGAACTGCAAAAATAATCTTTCCCTGTTCGTTTGCATGATTTGCGGTAATAAGCGAGCCGCTTTTCTTTCCCGCCTCGATAACGGCAGTTCCTGCGGAAAGCCCTGCAAGGATTCGGTTTCTGGGCGGAAATGTAAATGAAGAGGGACGTGTTTCGGGCGGATATTCGCTGATGAATGCGCCGTTTTCGATTATCCTGCCCCTGAATCTGGCATTTTCCTTGGGGTAATCGTAATTTATGCCGCAGCCCAGCACGGCATAGGTCTTTCGTCCGCAGGACACAGCCGCCGCATGGGCAACGATATCTATTCCCACCGCAAAGCCGCTGACTATATCAATGCCGCACTCCGCCATGCCCCTGACCAGAGCCGAAGCTGCCTTTCTGCTGTATTCTGTGGGCTGTCTTGTGCCGACCACCGCAACATTTACCGAATCATTTATGCTGCTGATATCGCCCTTGCAGTAAAGCACGGCAGGAGGATTGTCTATCTCATCAAGAGCCTGCGGATAAGCCTCGCTTCCCCTGACAATGGCTTCGATGCCGCTGACGGCACACTGCTCCAGCACCTTTTCGGCGGAAGCAAAGTTGTATTTTTTGACATTTTCCCTATATTTTTCAGCCAGCGAAGCAAACTCATCGGAAGAAAAATCATACAAAGCATCATGAGCCGCACGGGCACTGCCGTATTTTTTCACCACCGCATTTACCGCAGGATTGCCCGCACCGAATATCTGCGTCAGCCATATCATACAAAGAAGTTCATTTTCTGCGTTTTCCACACGATCACTCCATTTAAAGGTATCTTAACGAAACACTGAATAAATCGTTTCTGCCGTCTGCGGGAACCCTCTCAGCCACGCATTTTCGAGCGTTCCCCCATACGACAAAACGATTGCGTTGCATTATTCAGCGTTTCCTTAATGATAATATATCACAGCCGAAGCGGATAGTCAAAGGATAGGCACCAAAATCCGCAGAATACACAATATATCTGTCGGGGATTTGTAGCTATCAATAAAAATAAAAAGGCTGCCGTTAAAAAACAGACAGCCTTTCAAGCTACTATACTATATTAATAACAGTCAATGCTTATTCCCCGTCGGAAGAAGTCTCGGCAGCTGCCTCCGAAGCAGACGCCATTGCCTCCGACTGGCTTGACATAAATTCGGAAGCGGCTTCATATCCCGCAGTTCCGTCCTCGGCAATGGAAAATCCCTCAATTATGCTGTCAAAATCAGCCTCGGCTTCGGAAAGATCGTCCTTTCTGCATTCAAGTCTGATAACATAAGCGTCCGTGCCGCTGTACAGTACGTACAGACGGTCGCTGAAAACTCCGTAAACCTGCTTTGAATCGTCAATGCGGTTTCCGTCATCGTCATAATCGTAAATGTATGATGTTACGGTGTAGTCATATCTTACGGCAGGAAGTCCCGCAACCGTTGCGTCCTGAGGATCGCCGAACTCCGTATCCGCACTCTGGAACATATTGTTCATCTTGATAGAGGCAGCGGCACTGTCCGCAAACACAGCCAGATCCTGAAGCTCCGCATCGGCACCGAAATTGTTTGCCTGTATCGTCAGCATTGCTATCGCAGAGCTGTAAAGCTTGCCCTCGTTGGTGTCCTGAAGCAGCTGCCAGCCGTCGGGCAGAACTACCTGTGCCTTGTAAATGGCACGGTCAACTTCATTTTCAACATCGGTGGTCGATGCCCATGTAGCCGTGTCGCTGAGAGCTTCGTCCATGTTCACATCTTCGCCGTTTGCAGCGTTCTCCGAAGCAGATGTGCTTTCGGACGATGCTGTGCTTTCGGCTTCCGTGCCGTCTTTTCCGCCGCAGGCAGTAAGTGCCGCACACATTGCAAGCGCCGCAGCAGCGGCAATTATTCTTCTGATATTCTTTTTCATAGCTATTATCTCCAGACTTTTTTCACATTTTTTCGGGAAGCACCGATCTCGGAGCTCCCTTAGAATCTGCGCTTGTATCTTACGGACTTGTGCTTCTCGGCAAGCATCACACGCTCGGGTGAAAACCTCGATGCCGCAGGTCTGTAAAGCTTCGGCGCAGATATTTTACTGTAACGATTATCCCCTTTGCACTCGGGAATGATAAGTCCCAGAGTGGATATCCCCTCTGCCTCCATCATGTACGGACGGCAGCCGAACTGTCTGCAAAACGAATGTATCAGCGCAAGAGAAAGATCCTCGGCGGAAAAATCCGCCATGAAATTCACAGGATCAAATGCCGCCGTATCATCGGGCTTCATGGAAAGGCTTCCCGTAAGCACCGAAAGATAAATGCTGCCGTCCTGCCTGCTGATATTTATATAATAGTATTCGGTGCGCTCGCTGCGTCTTACCGCCTTTGCCGCCGCACAGGAAAGTATGATCCTGAGCGTTTCGGGGCGTATTTCCGCAAAGCAGCCCTCGGGAGCATTCACCCTCGTTTTGAGCGTGCCTGCCGATGCCGAAGCAATGCCCGAGCCGACGTCAAAGGCAAGCTCCGTGATATCCGTCCGAACTCCGCTGACATTATTACTGTACAGCATAAGCTCATCGGGAACCACCACCTCGGAATACAGCATGAGCATACAGCGGTCGATAGTTTCAAGATTGTCCGCAGCGGTGTCCGTGTCCCTCACGGGGTCTGCATATATCTCGTCGAGAGCCGCAGTGACCGCAGTGACCGCACTACGTATCCTTGCATCAACGGCGGTGAAGCAGTTTTTCAGCTCGGGATACATATCAAACAGCGTCCTTGATGTCACAGTGACTGCCGAAACGGCTTTGTCGGGAGCCATAACATTAAAAGTATATATAAGCCCCTCGCAGCAGATATGACCGCCCTTTGATGCCGCAGCCAGCAGACGTTCTTCGCCCAGTCTGCCGCAGATCTCCGAGAAGCTGCCGCTCATGCTTATGAATTTTCCGTCACACATAAGAGCATAAGCGCTGCCTCCCAGCAGCAGCTCGGCCGCCGCTTTAACGGCTTCGGTTTCATCACGCTCCATGCTGTCACCTCCAATCGACGCCTGTATATTCAATTTATATTATAACACACACAAAGGTCAATACTGAAATTTTTTATTAACAAATTTAACGGTAATATTTAATTTTTGTTGAATCGTATCGAAGGCACGGGCATTTTTATAAAAAAATATAATTTTTTTGCAAAAAGGTCTTGCCAAACAATAAAAAATAGTATAAAATAAAGGTATATGATGTACGTTATAAATTTAACAGTACATCAGGGTATTTAAAAATTTTTAGGAGGAACTTTATCATGTCAGTAAAAGTTGCTATCAATGGTTTCGGAAGAATCGGCCGTCTCGCATTCCGTCAGATGTTCGGTGCAGAGGGTTATGATGTAGTTGCTATCAACGACCTCACAAAGCCTTCCATGCTCGCACAGCTTCTCAAGTACGATACAGCACAGGGCGGTTACTGCGGCAAGATCGGTGAGAACAAGCACACTGTTTCCGCTGATGACGAAAAGGGTACAATCACAGTAGACGGCAAGACACTTACAATCTACGCTGAAAAGGACGCTAAGGATCTTCCTTGGGGCAAGATCGGTGTTGACGTTGTTCTCGAGTGCACAGGCTTCTACTGCTCTAAGGACAAGTCTCAGGCTCACATTGATGCAGGCGCTAAGAAGGTTGTTATCTCCGCTCCCGCAGGCAATGACCTCAAGACAATCGTATTCTCTGTAAACGAGAAGACACTTACAGCTGATGACAAGATCATCTCCGCTGCTTCCTGCACAACAAACTGCCTCGCTCCTATGGCTAAGGCTCTTAATGATTATGCTCCTATCCAGAGCGGTATCATGTCCACAATCCACGCTTACACAGGCGACCAGATGATCCTCGACGGTCCTCACAGAAAGGGCGACCTCAGAAGAGCAAGAGCAGGCGCTGCAAACATCGTTCCCAACTCCACAGGTGCTGCTAAGGCTATCGGCCTCGTTATCCCCGAACTCAACGGCAAGCTCATCGGTTCCGCTCAGCGTGTTCCTGTTCCCACAGGTTCCACAACAATCCTTACAGCTGTTGTAAAGGGTGCTGACGTTACTAAGGAAGGCATCAACGCTGCTATGAAGGCTGCTGCTTCTGAGTCCTTCGGCTACAACGAGGATCAGATCGTTTCTTCCGATGTTATCGGCATGAAGTACGGTTCTCTCTTCGATGCAACACAGACAATGGTTGCTAAGATCGCTGATGACCTCTATGAGGTACAGGTTGTTTCCTGGTACGACAACGAGAACTCTTACACATCTCAGATGGTAAGAACAATCAAGTATTTCGCAGAGCTCAACTAATCTGAACTTTACAGATACTGTTGTAAATTAAAACCCTCCCGACGGTGCAGATCGTCGGGAGGGTTTTTTATTTGCCTGTATTTTCTTTCAGAATATTTTCAAGGCTGCGTGCAAAATCATCGTCCTGACGTGCAGTCCGCTTTGAAGCGCCTTTCAGCCTGCCGCCGCTTCGGCGTATCTTTTTGCCCACGGCACGAAACTCCAGCAGACCAGATATATTGTCATCGCTGTACCGCTTTCCGTCCTGATTCAGAACGATGCCGTTCTTTCCGAGACACATCGCCGCCAGCCCGTAATCCTGCGTCACGGCAATATCTCCGCTTTGCAGCAGGTTCACCAGCCGAAAATCGGCACTGTCCGCTCCCTGCCCCACGATTATGGTTTCGGCGCCCTCTCGCTCGATCCTATGGGCAGTGTCGCATATTATTACGCACCCGACACCGTATTTCGCAGCCAGCCTGACGGTGATATCCACAACGGGACAGCCGTCGGCATCAATATATACAGTCATATGCCCAGCTTCTCCTCCAGCCTGCGCTTCAGATATTCATATCTCAAGCGCTTTTCCTCTTTGGCAAAATGCACCCGGCGGGACTGTATCGGATTTCCCTCATAGCACAGCACCTCGTCCCCGAACTGCTCGCTGGTAAGGTCAAAAACACAGTCACCCACCACATTATAGCAGTGATAATTCCCGCCCGAGCGGAGAATACCGTAAACCTCGCCGCCGAAAATATCCTGCGCAAGAAAAGCCGTTATCGAACACTGTCCCAGAGTCTTGTTATCGGCAGTCCACTTTTCACGCAGTCTGGGAGCGCAGGTATCGGCACACCATATCTCCGAAAGCATATCGTACAAAGCTCTCGGGTCGGATATTTCCGCATATTTTTCATCTGTCGGGCGAACATCGGCAGCTTCCCGACCGTAAAAATTGTACTTCATATTATCTCTCCTTGTTTTTCTCCATAACAAAATTTGTGAGCAGAATGCCTTTTCTCATAACCTGCTTCTCCCTGACCGTCACATAGCCCCTCTGCTCAAAGAAAGGCTTTGCGGTCACGGGAAGCGTGCGTGACGATAACAGAAGCATTCACAGCCGCTTCAAGCCTGTCACAAAGGACGGAGGCAATCCCCCGACGCTGATGCTCACAATGCACGTACAGCCTGTCCGGATAGCCGTCGGGAGCAATGTCGCCAAACCCGACGATAACATCTCCCTCGGCGGCAACAAGCGTGCAGTGCGCCGTAAATGACCTGTCCCATGCCGCAATATCAACGTTTCCGTCTGCCCATGCGTCCAGCTGGGCAGGGGTGTAGTCGGCACGATTCACCGTATGAACTGTCCGATAGAAAAGCTCCGCAAGCCGAACGCAGTCCGAAGAAGTATATTCCCTGATAAAAATAACACCGCCCCGTTTCTATACTATATATAATGTATAAATAAAAAAGCCCATGAAAGATCACAGGCAAAAACTCCGTATAAAACAAAACGCCGAGGCTATTGCCTCGACGAATCAGTGGAGCGGATTACGAGGCTCGAACTCGCTACCTCCACCTTGGCAAGGTGGCGCTCTACCAGATGAGCTAAATCCGCAATATGGTGCCTCCGGACGGAATCGAACCATCGACACGGGGATTTTCAGTCCCCTGCTCTACCGACTGAGCTACAGAGGCAAAATGGCGACCTGGATGGGACTCGAACCCACGACCTCCGCCGTGACAGGGCGGCGTTCTAACCAACTGAACTACCAGG
>CAKSKG010000013.1 GCA_934464775.1 uncultured Oscillospiraceae bacterium | reverse complement strand
CGATTTTTGTGTCGATTTATTTTTACCGCCCCTTTTGGTTCATCTCTCTGCCCGCCGGAGGCGGAACCTCCGCTTTCTCTATGGTTGCAAACCATACTATAAAACTTAATAAACTGACACAAGCTTACTATAATAAAGAACAAAACAGTTGAAAAACATCATTTGAGAAATAAACCCACCAAAAAATAAATTAAAGGAATAAATAACCCTATGAAACAGTTCACCATAAATAAAAACGATAGCGGTCAGCGTGTTGATAAGTTTCTCCAAAAGGCAGTGCCGCTTCTTCCGCAGAATCTCATGTATAAGTATCTCCGTACAAAACGTATTAAACTTAATAGAAAAAAATGTGAGATATCTACTCGCCTCAGTGAGGGCGATGTCCTTGAACTTTATATAAATGATGAGTTCTTTGAGCCAAAACGCGGCGCAGAGGATTTTATGTCCGCTCCTGCGGATATTGATATTGTTTACGAGGACGAAAATATTATGCTCGTTGATAAGAAAAACGGGCTTGTTGTCCATGAGGACGATGAGGGTTCTTCCGATACACTTATAAACCGTATCAAACATTATCTTTATGATAAGGGCGAGTATGACCCCTCCTCCGAAAATAGCTTCGCTCCGTCTCTCTGTAACCGCCTTGACCGTAATACGGGCGGTATCGTTATTGCCGCAAAAAATGCGGAAAGCCTGCGTATCCTTAATCAGAAGATAAAGGATAGAGAGCTGGAGAAAAAATATCTCTGTATCTGCCTCGGTCAGCCGCCTAAAAAAGAGGATACTCTCACTGCATACCTCTTTAAGGACAGTAAGTCCAATACCGTCACCGTCAGCGATAAAAAGACTTCTCAGAACCGTACTATAATCACAAAATACCGTGTGCTGAAAACCAACGGTAAGCTCTCTCTGCTGGAGGTTGAGCTTATGACGGGACGTACTCATCAGATCAGGGCGCACCTTGCTTATATCGGCTGCCCTCTGCTGGGAGACGGCAAATACGGTATAAATAAAGTTAACCGTGAATATAAAATAAGCACGCAGGCTCTTTATTCCTATAAGCTGAAATTTGCCTTTAAGACCGACGGCGGTCTGCTTTCTTACCTTGACGGCCGTGAATTTGAGGTGAAAGATGTGTGGTTCAGGGAGAAATTTCTGTAAAAACAGCCTTTTTTGGCGGTTTTTATAAAAAAACACTTGCGTTCATGGGCGTGATATGTTATAATTGATTTAATATGGCTGTAATTGATTACCCATATTGTTTCCGTTTTTATACGAAATACGACCGGAAAGGATTGGTCACAGAAATGAAAGGCGATCTTCACTGTCATACAACATTGTCCGACGGTTCGCTCGGTATAGAGGATATCATTGTCCAGGCGAAGCGTACGGGAATTGATTTTATATCTATCACCGATCACGATACTATGTCGTCCATATCCAGAGCAAAGGTGCTTGGAGAAAGACACGGCGTGCTTACCGTCCCGGGTGTGGAGCTTTCCGCATGGGATAAGAAAAGGGGCAGAAAGGTACATATCCTCTGCTATGCTCCCCAGAAGCCCGACCGTCTGGAGGGTATCTGCCGCAGATCCTGCGAGATACGCACCGCCTGCGCAAAGGAAATGATCGAAAAGGTAACACAGCTTTATCCCATAACCGCCGACAGCGTTCTCAAACACGTTGGCGGAGCAAAAAGTATCTTTAAACAGCATATCATGCACGCACTTATCGACTACGGCTATTCCACCCATTTTTACGGACGCCTTAACAATGAGCTTTTCAATATGAAAACGGGAAGCTGTATCGTTGAGCGTGAATATCCCGATGTTAATTTCGTGCTTGATCTTATACATTCCGCAAGAGGCTGTGCCGTAATGGCTCACCCCGTTTATTATGATTCGGAGGAGCTGCTTTCGGAGCTTGCCGCAGCGGGAAAAATTGACGGAATAGAGGTCTATCATTACACAGCCGATGAAGCGGCGCAGAAGCGTTTGCTGGAGGTTGCGGAGAAGTATGACCTTATCGTAACGGGCGGCTCCGATTTCCACGGACTGTATAATGCACAGCCCACATTTATCGGATCGAATACCACCGATATGTTAAATCTTGACAGAATATTGAAAATGTCGGGCAAAAAATCCGAAAAGGCAGATAAGTGACCCCGATACCTGCCAGATCAGATCACGTATATACTATTTATAATATATTTTAGCAAAGGACTTGAATAAAAATGGATATTATGCAGTCATCTCTTCAGAAGCACTATGAATGGAAGGGCAAGATCGAGATAGTTTCCCGCTGTACCGTGGAAAACAGAGAGCAGCTCTCCAATGCCTATACTCCCGGCGTTGCGCAGCCCTGCCTTGAGATCGAGAAGAACCCCGATCTTTCCTATGAGCTTACAAGAAGAGCAAACCTTGTTGCGGTAATTACCGACGGAACGGCAGTTCTCGGTCTGGGAGATATCGGCCCCAGAGCTTCAATGCCCGTTATGGAGGGAAAATGTGCGCTGTTCAAGGAGTTTGCGGGAGTTGACGCATTCCCTATCTGCGTCAATACAAAGGACGTTGATGAGTTCGTCCGCACAGTTGAGCTTATCTCTTACAGCTTCGGCGGCATCAATCTGGAGGATATCTCCGCTCCCCGCTGCTTCGAGATCGAAAAGAAGCTGAAAGAGCGCTGTGATATCCCCGTATTCCATGACGATCAGCACGGAACGGCTATCGTTGCTTCCGCAGCAATGCTGAATGCGGCAAAGGTATGCGGCAAGAAATTTGAGGATATGACTCTCGTTATCAACGGCGCAGGCGCAGCAGGCTGTGCTATCGCAAAGCAGTTCATTTCAATGGGTATCGGTGATATAATCCTTGTTGATATCGCAGGCATCATCTGCGACGGCGATGATTTCAAGAATCCCTCTCACTACGATATGGCCAAGATCACAAACAAGAACCACCGCAGAGGCGGTCTTGCGGAGGCAATGAAGGGTGCTGATGCGTTCATCGGCGTTTCCAAGCCCAACCTTGTTTCGGAAGATATGGTGAAGTCAATGGCGGATAAGCCTATCATCTTCGCAATGGCTAACCCCACTCCCGAGATCATGCCCGATGCTGCAAAGGCAGCAGGCGCATATGTAGTCGGCACAGGCCGCTCCGATTATCCCAACCAGATAAACAACGTTGTTGCATTCCCCGGCGTTTTCAAGGGCGCACTTGCGGTAAGAGCAAGAGATATCAATGAAGAAATGAAGCGTGCTGCGGCATTTGCGATCGCAGGCGCAGTTAAGCCCGAGGAGCTGAATGCGGAATATATCCTGCCCAACTCCTTTGACAAGAGCGTTGCTCTTGCAGTAGCCGACGCAGTTGCGGACGCCGCTGTAAAGTCGGGCGTTGCACGCATCAGCAAGTAATTCGTTTAAACGGGGGAGGTCTGCTTTTTGCCGATCTCCCTTTGAATTTTTAAGAACCTGTCTTCATAAGAAATGTATGCGGATTTTCGGGCATAATTTTGTTGCAGACAAGGCAAAAATCCGCAGGCATGCTGCCGCATGGCAAGGATTTTTAACGCAGTATGCAGCAAAATTTGCCGAAAAGACGTGTGCATATGCTTATGAAGACAGGTTCTAAAATGGAGGAATTTAAAATGACTTATAATTTCAAGCCCAAGGGCGTATGTTCCACAAACATTTCCGTTGATATCAATGACAACGGCATCGTTGAAAAGGTAAAGTTCACAGGCGGATGCAGCGGAAATACTCAGGGTGTTTCCCGTCTTGCGGAGGGCATGAAGGTGGAAGATGTTATAGCAAAGCTGGAAAACATCGACTGCCGCGGCAGAGGAACATCATGTCCGGATCAGCTGGCAAAGGCGCTTAAAGAGGCTGTCGGCAAGTGAGCTTTGCCGAACGTGCGGCGAGCATATTTTTTGCGGCTGCGGGAGCGGTGTTTCTGATATGGTTTATCCTGCCCGTGTTTTCGGGGATAATCAATATGGGGAATATTGCGGGAGTTATCCTTTCGGGGATAGTTATTGCAGCCGCTCTGCGTCACCGTGATATCATAAGGCTTGCGGCGGAGCTTCGCAGGAATGCGGCAGGACGTGTTCTTGTAACGGCGGTGTGTACTGTCGGGATAATATGTATCCTGACGGCGGTGATACTGTCGGGGCTGATGATAGGTGCGATGAATGCCCGACCCGATGAAAAGACGGGAGCTGTTATCGTGCTTGGCTGCCGTGTTAAGGCGGACGGTCCCTCGGTGATGCTGAAAAAGCGGATAAATGCGGCGTATGAGTTTCTTGAAAGGAACCCCGATGCGGTGTGTGTTGCCAGCGGAGGGATAGGCTCGGACGAGCCTGTCACGGAGGCGGAATGTATCCGTGATGAGCTTGTAAAGGCAGGCATTTCCGAAAGCAGGATATATATTGAGGACCGCTCCGAAAGCACCTCGCAGAATTTTGAATTTTCCGCAAAGGTGTTTGAGGCAAACGGCATTGAAAAATATGCGGTGGTGTCCACCAGCGGATTTCATCAGTTCAGGGCAAAGCTGCTGGCGGAAAAATACGGCTTTCATGTGTCCGCCGCACCCACGCCTACGGCATGGTATCTTGCACCGACCTATTGGGTAAGGGAATGGTTCTGCATCATTCACGAGCTGATACGCGGCTGAAAAACTGCATGGATCATAAAAATTAATAAATATTGCTTGACTTTATCGCTGTAATATTTTATAATTGTTAAGTATTATTATATTTTGTAAAAGGTGGCTTTTTGCAATGGCTGAAAAAACTATGGATAAAATCGTTGCCCTCTGCAAGGGCAGAGGCTTTGTATACCCCGGAAGCGAGATCTACGGCGGTCTTGCAAATACATGGGATTACGGTCCTCTCGGCGTTGAGCTGAAAAACAATATCAAGAGAGCATGGCAGAAGAAGTTCATTCAGGAATCTCCCTATAACGTAGGTCTTGATTCCGCTATACTCATGAACCCCCAGACATGGGTGGCTTCGGGTCATATCGGCGGCTTCTCCGACCCCCTCATGGACTGCAAGGAGTGCAAGACAAGACACAGAGCAGACCAGCTCATTGAAACTCAGACAAACGAGAATCCCGCAGGCTGGACAAACGACCAGATGGCGGAATTTATCGAGACTCATGATATCAAGTGCCCCAACTGCGGCAAGAAGAACTTTACATCTATCCGTCAGTTCAACCTGATGTTCAAGACATTCCAGGGCGTTACCGAGGACAGCAAGAACGAGATCTATCTCCGTCCCGAAACCGCACAGGGTATCTTTGTAAACTTCCTGAATATTCAGAGAACCTCCCGCAAGAAGGTTCCTTTCGGCGTTGGTCAGGTGGGCAAGTCCTTCAGAAATGAGATCACTCCCGGCAACTTTATCTTCCGTGTACGTGAGTTTGAGCAGATGGAGCTTGAGTTCTTCTGCAAGCCCGGCACAGACCTTGAGTGGTTCGATTACTGGCGCTCCAAGTGCCGTGAGTTCCTCCTCAGCCTCGGCTTAAAGGAAGAGAATATCAGACTCCGTGACCATTCTCCCGAGGAGCTTTGCTTCTATTCAAAGGCAACTACCGACTTCGAGTATAAGTTCCCCTTCGGCTGGGGCGAGCTTTGGGGCATTGCCGACAGAACCGACTATGACCTTACACAGCACATGAAAACAAGCGGCAAGTCCCTTGAATATTTCGATCCCGAGACAAACGAAAAGTATATTCCTTACGTTATCGAGCCTTCGCTGGGCGTTGAGAGACTTTTCCTCTCTATCGTATGCGAAGCTTACGACGAGGAAAACATCGGTGAGGGCGATAAGGCTGATGTAAGAACAGTAATGCACCTGCACCCTGCGCTTGCACCTGTCAAGGCTGCCGTTCTTCCCCTTACAAAGAAGCTGAAAGAGCCTGCAACAGAGCTTTACACAACTCTTGCAAAGAGATTCAATGTTGAGTATGACGAAGCAGGACAGATCGGCAAGAGATACCGCAGACAGGACGAGATCGGTACACCTTTCTGCATCACATATGACTTTGATACTCTTGAGGACGGCTGTGTAACAGTTCGTGACAGAGATACAATGGCTCAGGAAAGAGTTAAGATCGACGATCTTGTTAAGTATATTGAGGACAGAATTTTCTTCTAAAATATAATGATGTAATTAAAAAAAGCGTATCGGGATTTTTCCGATATGCTTTTTTGTGTGATAAATATGATTTTTATTTGGTAAGCACCTTTTTGTGCCAGCCCTTTTTTGAGCAGTAAGGGCACTTTAAGTAACGGTCCGAGCCGACGTGCGGAGCAAAAAACATTACGGTTTTTGCGGACGGAAGATGTCTGTGTCCGCAGTTGGGGCATTCATAGTATCCCGAGCTGTATTCAAGGAATGCCGCAAAAAGCACATCAACAAGTATGATGACATCACCGAATGACATAAGTGCAATGCCTGCGGCTGTGTTGTCAAAAACGATGATAAAACCGCATATTACCATAAAAAGCGATGCGGCAAGTCCTGTCCATATTATAAAGGCTTCGGCTTTTTCCAGCTTTTGATTTTTTTCCCTTTCAATACGGAGCATCTCTCTTAGATTTTTCTCGGCGGTTTCTTTGTAGTTTTCCGTATCAAGCCGCTCTCCCGTAAACAGCTCATTGACCGTTATCCCGAGGATGTTGCAAAGCTCCTGCATAATGGAAGCATCGGGCAGGCTTTTTCCCGTTTCCCATTTTGAAACGGCTCTGTCGGTTATCCCCAGCCTTTCGGCAAGCTGTGCCTGAGTGAGCTTTGATTCTTTTCTGCACGAAGCAATGAATTTTCCCGTTTTGTCCATATCCATGACAGATACAGCCCCCTTTCCTGTAAATATTATAGGATATACGGGCAGAAATGTAAACATACCGTTGGTTGATATGAAGAATATGCGCCGTATCGGATATCAATAAACACAAAACAACCTGCGTATGAAATGATACATACACAGGCTGATGTTATTTGACTATGACCGCCCTGATAATGCACAGCACGGCAAGATGCACGGGATAGAAAAGATAAAAGAACCATTTTGAAAAGGCTCCGCATTTTTCGCTTCTTTTTCCGCTGTAAAGAAAAGTTACTGCAATGCCCGAAACGAGTATTGCGATCATTCCGCCTGTGATGTCGATGAGCCTGTCTGTGCCCGATATTATTTCAATAAGTCCGTACATACACGCATTTATGATATAGGCAATGCGTGTCTTTTTCATTGAGCCGTAGGACCATGAGAAAAGCAGTGTGAATATCGGCGCCATAAGCGCCCAGTCGCTGAAAAGCGAGATGAATGTCAGCAGGAATATTGCCAAGTACCGCAGAAATTTGTTTTTGATGTATTCCTGCGCCATAAGTATAAGAAAGCACAGCAGCAGGGTGAACATCATGTTGAAGCCGATGAAAAACATGGCTGATGCAGGCAGTCCCATTGCCGCAAAATCGTCGGGCGAGTGAAATGCCAGTGCAAAGGGCACCTGCGAAACAACGGCGAAAAGCGCCAGCCGCAGAGCGTATTTTTTCTTTGAATGGGTATAGCGATAGCCCTCAACCAGAAAATAGCACATGGTCACTGCCGTGAAATAGCCCACGTTCAGAAAAATATCCGACAGCAGCGTGTTAGGCGTAAGAAATACATTTGCGATGTGATTTAAAAGCATGGTCAGCATGGCGAAATATTTTATTGCTTCTCTGCTGATGCTGCCGCTGTACAGCGGGGTGGTCTGCTGCGCAGTGATCTGTTCCATTTGAAAACCTCCGATGTCTGTTTTATTGCTTTGACAAATAATAATTATACCGTGCCGCCCATGCTTTGTCAATCGGATAAAGATTATGATTGGATTAAAAATGTCCCGATTCGGTACATAATGCCCAATTTTGGGGCGCAAATGGCTTTAGCTTTCTGCAATAGATTGATTGACTTTTTTTTAATAATAGGTTATAATTTTATTGTACTATGTAAAATTGCGGATAGTCTGCTCAGACGTCTGCGAAAACTATATTCCGTGCCGCCGAAAGGCTGTTTTCACGGATATGCTGAAAGGAAGTCGGGTATGGATTCTGACGGTGGCAGTATTATTATCGGCGTGCTGCTGATATTGCTGATCGTAATTATAAGATGTTTTTTCACGGTGTGCGAAACTGCGCTTACCGAGATAAGCGACGGAAAGGTCAAAAGCTTTGAAAAAAGCAAGGTAAAGGCAGAGCGTACCGTTTACGGAATGCTGAAAAAGCCTCTGCGGCTCATGACGGCATTTTCCGCTATAAGGATAACCACTGCCGCACTGGCAGCGTTTGTTACGGCAAGCTGGTTTTATAAGCCGCTTTTTATGCTTTTTTACCGCCTTGCGGACGAAACGGAAAATGTATGGGCTGTGTTTGGTCTGAAGGCTGCTTCGGTGCTGCTTCTGACTCTTGTGCTGGTGGTGATGCTTACAGTTTTCACGGACGGCATTCCCAGGCGCATAACCGCATTCAAAGGCAATTCCGAGGCGATATCTCTGAAATGCTCGGCGTTCATGCACGGAGTTATCCTGCTGCTTATGCCCCTTACGGTTGTTTCCGAGAAGCTTATCACGGGCTGCTCGTCGCTTTTCGGAGTTGACAGCTCCGCCGAAAGAGAGCTTGTCACCGAGGAAGAAATAATGATGATGGTGGACGCAGGCAATGAAACGGGTGTTATCGAGGAAACTCAGAGGGAAATGATAAACAACGTTTTCGAGTTCGGCGACCTGCCTGTATCGGACGTTATGACTCACCGCACGGATATCACCGCAGTGGCTACCGACGCAAAAATATCCGATCTTGTATATCTTGCCATAAACAGCGGATTTTCCCGTATTCCCGTTTATAAGGAGTCCATCGACCATATCATCGGCATAATCTGCGTTAAAGACCTGCTCTGTCTGGTTGGCAACGATTCCGCCGATTCACTTTCGATAAATGATTTTATACGTGACATAATATACGTTCCCGAATCCAGCAGCTGCGGAGCGCTGTTCAAGCGCATGACCGTGGAAAAGACCCAGCTTGCGGTGGCTGTTGACGAATACGGCGGCACTGCGGGAATAGTTTCCATGGAGGATCTTGTGGAATCTATCGTGGGCAGCATTCAGGACGAATATGATAACGAAACGGAAGAACTTATAAAGATCTCCGACAACGAATATTCCGTAAGCGGAACGGCTCAGCCCGAGGATATCATGGAAAAGCTGGGCGCACCGCTCCCCGAGGACAGCGGCTTTGATACAATGAGCGGATTTCTTATCAGTCTGCTGGGGCATATCCCCGAAAACGGCGAGATGCCGTCGGCAGTGTATAAGAATGTGAAGCTTACGGCGCTTATTACCGAGGATATGCGCATAACACGCATAAAGGCTGAAATTATCCCCGAAAACGATGAAGCTGAAATAAATAAAGATGAAGAAAGGGCTGACGACAATGCAGAGAAAGAAAATACATAAGCTGGCAGCGGCTCTTGCGGCTGTAATGATGACAGCGGCAGGCTGCGCAAGCACGGACGTTCCCCCCGAAGAAGTTATCCCCCCTATGGAAAGCGCATGGGAGGATTCCTCCGAGACCTCCGATGTGACGACCGTTCCCGAAAACGGCGATGAGGTCACCGAAAGCACAAAGAAAACAGCTCCCTCCGCATATGAAACAGGCGATGCCTCCGACACCGAGGAGACTTCCGAGACAGAGGAAGAGCAGACCTCATGGAACGAAACTATCACCACAGGCGTGATGTATGTTCTTGAAAGCTGCTATGCGACCGAGCGCCCTTACAGCTCCGCAACTCCCGTGGGAACATACAGCGCAGGCGAAAAGGTTGAGGTCATTGCCCTTACCGATTCTGGCTATTACAAGCTGAAATACGGCGGATATATCAGCTCCGCTTATCTGACGGACGTTCCCTTTGAGACAGAGGCTACCGTAAGAACGGAGGCTACCACAGTCCCCGAAACCGAAAGCTCCTCCGAGGATACGACCAAAAAGACAAAGCCCAAAAAGACCGAGACGGCAGCCGAAACAAAAAAGACAACTCATACCGATTCCGATGATGATGTAAGCTTCGACGGCGACAATGACACAGCCTCCACAACGAAAAAGCCCAAGGAGACCACAGTTGTCACGACCACAACAGCCGCCGAGACTACCGTTTCTTATACCGAAGCTCTTCCCTCCGACGGGGATTATACAAAGAGATACGGCTATAAGAAGCTCACCGCAGATGAGCAGACTCTCTATGCAAGCATAGTTTCCGCCGTGGAAAATCTTGAGAAGAACGTTACTATCCCCTCAAGCATAGGCAAAACAGATGCTATAAAGGTATATACAATGGTGTTCGACGAGGAATCCGAGCTTTTCTGGATGGGAGACAAAGTTTCCGTATTCGGCACAAGCATGGAGATATCCTATAAGACAAGCTCCCGTTCCGAGATAAACGATATGCAGGCAAAGCTGGACGCTTCCGTAAGCACGGTCATGGCAAAGGTGAATTCAAAGTCCTCAACATATGAAAAGCTGAAGGTAATGTATGATTATGTTGTTCTGAACAATGATTTCTGCCTTGACAGCAGCGGATACAATGTTTCCGTATACAATGCATTCACCTCAAACGGTCAGCTCCAGTGCATAGGCTATGCAAAGGCTATCCAGTATCTCTGCGACAAGGCAGGCATTGAATGCATGACAGTTATCGGAACAAATGACGAGAACTCCTCCCATGCATGGAATATCGTCAACTGCGATGGGGCATACTATAACCTTGACGCAACATGGGGCGACCCTATCAATGAATATGATTCAAGCTATATCAGATATACGTATTTCATGGTGCCCGACAAGTGGACTCACGGCATAAGCCATTACAACATCAACAAGATGATACGTTCCGACGGATCGGTCATCGAGCTGTTCACGCCTCCTGCCTGCACAAGCACCGCAGCAAACTATTATTCACAGAGCGGACTTGTTTTCTCGGATTATGATTCTGCCGAAAAGGCACTCCAAAAGCAGATCGACGAGGCTGTTGCCAATAAGACCAATGTTATCGAGATAAGAGTTACATCGGACGAGCTTTTCGATCAGCTCACATCGAATTCGGCGGCTCTCGGCTTTAAGAAATACGCACAGCAGCAGAGCAGTGCCGTTACAAGCATCAGACGCCACACAAACGATAAATATAAGGTAATGGGTTCGGTTTATTACGATCTGGTATACTGATCTCTGTAATTTGTCTATGAAAAAATATTTAAAGACAGCTGCCGTTATTGCGGCGGCAGCTGTGCTTTCAGGCTGCCGGCAGATAAGCGAGCTTCCTGCGGAGCAGGACAGCGCAGAGCTTCCGCAGGCAGGATCGGTCAGCATCATATATGAGAACTCCGACAGTGCCGATGAGGAAAATACCGTCGGAAAATATGTGTATGAGCAGCTTTCCGACAAAGAAAAAATATATTATGACGGACTGAAAAAGGCAGCGGAGGAATATGCCGCAAGCTATGAATATCCGGATGAGGTGGATCAGGATACCGCAAGAAAGATCTTTGCCGCGGTGTATAATCAGGAGCCGCAGCTGTTCTGGCTTGACAGCATTTTCTACCCGCCCAATGAAAATGTCCAGCTGCTGAAATACCGCTTCGACAGGGAGCGGACGGAGCAGATGCAGTCGGAAATAGACAGCGTATGCGCCGATATTGACGCACAGACGGAGGGTATGTCCGTTTATGACAAGCTGCTTTTCTTCCATGACAGCATCGTCAGGGGCTGTACCTTTTCAATGGACGATGAATATTCGTCCACAGTATACGGTGCGCTCTGCGGCGGCTTTGCCCAGTGTGAGGGATATGCCTTTACATATAAATATCTCTGCGACAGAGCGGGGATAGACTGCATGACCGTTACGGGAACAAACAGCAGCGGAAGCACCCATGCATGGAACATTGTCGATCTCAACGGGATATGGTACAATGTTGACTGCACATGGGACGATCCCATACTTGACCCCGTTAATACGGATTTTTTGAGAAGATACTATTTCCTTGTGCCCGACAGCGATATACTTAACATATCTCATTTCCGGAACGAGGAATATTTCACATACCCGAAATGCTATGATTCGGGCAGAACATATTTTGCGGCGGAGGGATTCCTTGCAAAAAGCTCCTCCGACGGCATTGACAAGCTGAAAAAAAGCGCTGTTGAGGCGCTTTCACAGGGACATTACGATGCGGAGGTGCGGTTTGAGAGAAAATCGGACTATACCGCCGCACAGACAGCGCTTTTTGATCTTGGGGACATACGCCGTCTCATAAATTCCGCAGCCGAAGAGGCGGGAGTTTCGGGACAGATCACTGCGGCAAGATCGAAACGCTACAAAAATGACGAGCTTTATATAATACATATCACAATGGCACATTCGGAATAACGTGAATTATTTGTTATAAAACGGAAGGTGAGCTTTTTGAAAAGAAAAACGGCAGGAATTGCGGCGCTTATACTGACAGCACAGGTACTTCTGACAGCCTGCGGCGAAACGGCAGACCCTGACGCACTTTCATCGGATATGCCCGGGCTGACAAGCGGTCCAACAGTTGAATTTGCAGAGACCTCGCAGGATACACAGACTGCGGTGACCACCGCTCCGCCTGCGGAATATACGGGTCCCGATATGACAGGCACGGAGCTTGCCACCACCTATACGGACGAATACGGCAATATCTACGGCGTTGAGCCTGATGACGAGACCGAGGAGAGCAGCATCGTTATAACGGAATCGCCCTTCGGCGAGCTGCCCAATGTTGATCTTGAGCAGTATTATCAGAACACCGATCCCGCAAATACGCTGACGGAAATGCGCCCCCAGACTACGGTCACACAGTCTGTCACCACAAACAGCAGTTCCGCTGTAACGGAGCCGTATTCTTATTCCTATACCCAGACGCAGCCCACTCAGACGGTTTCCGTGACTACCGTGCAGACTGCCGCCGAAACTACGGTGACAACTGCGGAAACCACCGTTTCCGCTTCGTCGGACGCAAATGAGGAAAGGGTAAGCAGGCGCAATGCAAAGGTTCCCAGCGAATATACTTCGGCAGATCAGGTGATGCATACCAACAGCTATTATTCTCTGACCGACAACGAAAAATACTGCTATGATGTTATCGTTGACGCTATGCTGAACTATGAGAGCAGCATTGATTTTCCTCTTTCAAAGAAGATCACCTTTGACGATCTTTTCAATGCATATCAGTGCGTTTATACCGACGAGGTAAGGCTGTATTATGCGGACACGCTTATGGAATATGTCAGCGACAGCTCCACAGGCTTTATCAAGACCATGAGACTTTCATATATCTACTCAAAGTCACAGGTGGAGAAGATGCAGGCTAAGATCGACACACGTGCCGATGAGATACTTTCAAAGATAACTCCCTCCATGAGCCAGTATGACATGGTAAAGCTTATCCATGACGAGGTAATAAAGGGCTGCACCTATACCGTTGAGGGCAGCGATGATATCATAAGCATTTACGGCGCTCTTGCGGACGGCAAGGCACAGTGTCAGGGCTACACCAGAGCATTTTCATACCTTTGTGAAAAGGTCGGCATCGAGACGGATATCGTGCTGGGCGTTGCCAACGAGGAGCATATGTGGAACCTTGTGAAGATCGACGGAAAATGGTATCACATCGACCTTACATGGGACGATCCCGACAAGCAGCAGTACCCCGATTCGGTAAGATATGATTATTTCTGTCTTACAACGGCACGCATGGAGGAGCTTCGCACCATTGAGGGCAACAGCCATACTCTTCCTGCGGCGGATTCGACGGATATGGAATACTATGTGAAAAATCACCTTGTTGCGTCGAATTATGACGAAGCAAAGGAAATTATAATGAATCAGGCATACGAGCTTTCAAAGACAAAGGCATCGACCATACAGTTCCAGTGCTCCGACGAAGCGGTATATGAGCAGCTGTATGAGGATCTTTTCAACAGCTCCACAAAGAATGCGCTGACGATACTTACCGAAGCAAACAAGCTTGCGGAGAACAAGTTCAACACCGATTCGATATATCACAACAGCAACGCAAGCACCTATACCATAAAGCTTTTCCTTGATTATATCGAATGACCTGTTAAGGAATGGAGCCGAAAATGAAAAAATGCGGCGCAAGCCATATATATAAAAATATACTGCTTTGCTGTACCGCACTTGCTCTGCTTTCGGGGTGTGCGGATCAGCCGTCCGAACCGACCGAGATCGGCGAAGTGACCTATAAGGTCATATCCGAGGGTGACAGCGGAGCGGCGCTTGACCCCGACAGATATTCAAAGCCTGTTGAAACGGAATTTATTGATGTTCCCGATGAAATGATACTTTCATACGGCTATGAGCAGCTGGACAAAAGCGGCAGGGTCATATACAATCTTATATCGGACGCAATGAAGAACTGTCAGCCCACGGTGGAGATACCCAATGTTGACAGAACGGGAAAGCTGTACAACCGAGTGCTGGAGCTTATAAGATGTGAAAATCTGGGATATTTTCATGTGAAGAGCCGCAGCATCGGCAGCAGGACGATCGCATCAAAGAGCTTCAACATCGACTTTGAGTACAGATACACAGCCGAGGAAGCAAACACAATGCTGCGGAAAGCGGAGACTGCCGCAGACGACATCATCATGAAGATCACGCCCGACATGACGGAGTACGACAAGCTGAAGCTGTTCCATGATGAAATAATCACAGGCTGCAAAAGCAGCACGGACGGAGAGTATGCGGACAACATCTACGGTGCGCTGGTAGACGGACAGGCTCTCTGCGAGGGATATGCGAAAGCATTCTCGTATTTATGCGGACGTGTGGGGATAGAGAACACCATTGTGACGGGATATGCGGACGAAGCGCATATGTGGAACATGGTGAAGCTGGACGGAAACTGGTATCACGTTGACCTGACATGGGATCACCCCGATGCGGCATTATCCGCAGCATATCCCGATGCGGTATTATACAATTATTTTCTTGTAAGCGATGCGGACATCACGGACGAACGGACCATTGACGATTCGCTTTTCACGCCGCCGAGAGCGACGGGCAGTGTCATGAATTATTTTTATCACGAAGGAATGTATGCGGACAGTTACGAAGCGGCGCTGAATGCCATAGAAAGCGGCTGCCGCAATGCAGCGGAGAATGGACGGCACAGTTTTCAGATAAAGCTTGCCTCGGACGAATTATATGCGCAGGTGTTGAGTGACATTTCCGTGAAAAGCAGCAACGGCAGGGACACGGACATAACTGCCGCAATGAAAGCGGCGGGATTCAGCGGCAGGATAAGTTACACTGATCTTTATTCCGGGAGACGGATACTAACCTTTTTGCTCAACTGAAAGGGGATATTCCCGCCCACGACCGCCCCTGAATTTTTTTATTGAAAAGCTTGAATTTACTTTTTGATGTTGTTGGTACTCTCTGGCTTCAGTTTGTTTTAGTTACTGAAAAGCTTAAATTGTTTTGTTAAGTTGTTGTTATTGCTCACCTTCAATTTTATGCTGTTATTTAAAAGCTTACTTTTATTTTATAGAAATGTGTAACATATCACCTTCAAGTCTTGCAAAGGGAACACCAAAGGGCGAAGGAGAGGGGGGCGTGGCGCAGTACCTGCGCCTAATAAAATTCCACACAAAAATCGAGGCACTCTCCGCAGGAGAGTATCTCCCTTCTCCTTACCCTTAGGTTTTCCCTCTGCACTCTCTTTCCTTACCCATCCTCACCTCCGCCTCGATTTTTGCACGCCCAGATGTTGCTCTATCTTTAGATTTATTATGATAACGGTTCGTGCAACGCTTAGAATGTACTTGTTTTTTATGGTGCGCTCAACCGACGTAAAAGCTGATATATTCAACCTTAGATGTTGAATATATCAGCTTTTCTTTTTTCTCGTCAATTTATACGTCGGGTCGCTTGGTGATAGATAGGAACAGTTACGTAAATCTATAATCACTAAGCGACCCGTCGGCTAAATTTAAGATTGAGAATCACAACAATAATTAGTAACTTGAAGTAATTCCTACACCAAATAGCCGACGGTTGAGCGCCACGACTGAAAGAGAAAATTGAAAGCGTTTTATGAACCGTCGGCAATGCTAAATCTAAAGAATATTTAATAGCTGGATATGCAAAAATCGAGCAGGGGTAAGGAAAGAGAGTGCAGAGGGAGAACCTCAGGGGGCGACTCGATTTTTGCTCACGTTTTCTTTTTAGCCCCCTGTGGTTCATCCCTTTGCCCGCCGGAGGCGGAACCTCCGCTTTCTCTATGGTTGCAAACCATACTACAAAACATCACAAACTGACAGCAAACACAATAAACAAAGAGCAAAACCAGTTGAAAAACATCATTTAAGAGATGAAAACGAACATATAAGCAATAGTACATCAAAAAGAACAAAACAGCAGAAAACCACACTATAAAATAATGCAGAACAAAAAAGAAAAAACAACCCGAGAAACTTTCATCACCAACACCTAAAAATGGGTATAAAAACCGTATTTCCGTGTACAATATCCGTGTATCAGAAAATTTTATGAAAGTATAAGAAAAATAAATTCATTAAAATCAGCCGTAAAATCTACTATTATCTATAAAATGTGTAAGCTGTGTGAAAAACTATTTGTGTAAGCTGCTGCAAAATTAGCGGTAGGTAACTGAAATTATGATACTTAATGACAGAATTGGACTCGGTATTGTATAAAATTAAAAAAAATGACTTGACTTAATGCAAATAATATTATAAAATGTATTATAGATAATGTGTGTGAAAAAGCGGAATGCTCTGCGCTTTCATGCATTATTAAATTTTTCAAGGAGGGCAATTGCCATGTCAACAAAAGCCAATTATCCGATCAGTGAAATCGGTGCCGGTAAGGTCGGTTTCTCCAAAACACGTACTATCATCGAAACTGCTTTCTACGGCAACAATGTTGTTAAGGTCAACACTTTAAAGGAAGCTTACAATCTTGCTAAGAATTCTCCCGGTACAATCGTTACCGATATGCCTGTATACAGAGGCGAAGAGTTCGGTCTTGATGCAGACGCTAAGGTTCTGCTTTTCAATGACGGCGCTGTAACAGGCCGTTATGCAGCAGCTCGCCGCATCAAGGGTGAGCCCGGCGTTGATGAGGTTAAGCTTGATAAGGTAGTTATGGACGCTGTTTATAAGACACGTTATAAGAAGCTCTATCACGCAACCTGCTTCGTTGGTCTTGATCCCGAGTTTATGGTTAAGGCTCATCTCCTCATTCCCGAGGGCGAAGAGAATATCCTCTATAACTGGATGCTCAACTTCCAGTATATGTCCGATGAGTATGTAAAGATGTATAAGAAGTCTATCCCCGTAGGCAATGGCAATGAGCCTGATATCTACATCCTCTCCGATCCTCAGTGGAAGCCCACAGAGAGCCCCGATGTTGATTATTCCTGCCTCTCCGACCCCCTCACACTCTGCTACTTCGATACAAATGCTAACTGCGCAGCAATTCTCGGCATGAAGTATTTCGGCGAGCACAAGAAGGGCACACTTACAATGGCTTGGGCACTTGCTAACAGAAACGGCTATGCTTCCTGCCACGGCGGTCAGAAGGAGTATACTCTCGCTGACGGTTCTAAGTTCGTTGCTTCCGTTTACGGTCTTTCCGGTTCCGGTAAGTCCACTCTTACACACGCTAAGCACAACGGCAAGTACGAGATCAAGGTTCTCCACGATGACGCATTCATCATCAATACTGATACTTGCGCATCTGTTGCTCTTGAGCCTTCTTACTTCGATAAGACAGCTGACTATCCTACAGGCTGCCCCGATAACAAGTACCTCCTCACAGTTCAGAACTGCGGTGCTACAATCGACGAGGAAGGCAAGATCCAGCTCGTAACACAGGATATCAGAAACGGCAACGGCCGTGCTATCAAGTCCAAGATCTGGTCACCCAACCGTGTTGACAAGATCGATTCTCCCGTTAACGCTATCTTCTGGATCATGAAGGATCCTACAATTCCTCCCGTTATCAAGCTCAAGGGTGCTTCCCTCGCAGCAGTTATGGGTGCTACACTTGCTACAAAGACTTCCACAGCTGAGCGTGTTAAGGCAGGTACAGATATGAACGCACTTCGTATCGTTCCTTATGCTAACCCCTTCAGAACATATCCTCTCGCAAACGACTACGAGAAGTTCAAGAAGCTCGTTGAAGAGAAGAACGTTGCTTGCTACGTAATCAACACAGGCGACTTCATGGGCAAGAAGGTTAAGCCCGCTGATACACTCGGAATCCTCGAGACAATCGTTGAGGGTAAGGACAAGTTCACAAAGTGGGGTCCCTTCGAGGACATCGAGATCATGGATTGGGCAGACTTCAAGGTTGACCTTTCCGATAAGTCCTATGCAGAGGCTCTCAAGAACGCTATGCAGAACCGTCTTGACAGCGTAAACAAGTTCGCAACTGATAAGGGCGGCTATGATAAGCTTCCCGATGATGCTGTTGCAGCTATCAAGAAGGTTGTTGACGAGGCTGCTGCTCTTTAATTTGCAGTCTGCGATCGGCTCTTAATATTGCGATATACCGCCGCATTTCTTATGAGATGCGGCGGTTTTTTATGCAAAATCGGTGCTTCCGTGATTATTTTCATGATTCTATCACGCAGCTGTCATTTATACATATATAATAGTATATCGGAGCGGTATGGCTGCGGCACTTTTGGCAAAAACGTTTGAATTTGTACATAATATTCTGTTAATATTTTATACGATATTTTTGCTGATATATGACTAAATGCGACCTGCCGTTTTGACTAAATTAACAAAATAAATTCCGTTTTGTTGACATTGACATTGATTTGTAGTATCATATAATTAAGTAAAAGTATGTCCTGATAAAGATAAAACAGACAGGTGCTTTGCTTGCTATAAACATGAAAATGTGCAGAACCACTGAAAGGACTTGCGTTTATCTTGGGAATTTCAAAGGATACCAAAAAAGCGCTCAAAACTGCCGTTAAGCAAAAGAAAAAACGCCGCAGGGGAAACTGGCTGTTTATTCAGCACGGTGACGGCTTCGGCGAGGTTTGCAGTAAGCTGATAACCCAGCTGGCTGTGCTTGTGCTGGCAGGCTGCGCAGTTATACTTGTGAATGAGGCTGTCCAGTCTCTGAGCGCAAAAAAGCTTAATTCCAATATCAAGGATATATTCCATACCTATGTTGAGGATATTGCCGACAACATCTCTTCGGGGCTGGGCGGTGAAAAGGAGATACTTCCTGCGGCACAGCAGCTGCTTGCAATCAATCCCGATACGGTGGGCTATGTGTCTATCGACGGAATGGACAACATATCGCTGCCCGTTGTTCAGCGCAAAGGCTCCGACGGAAACAGCTATTACCTCAAGACCGCATTTGACGGTTCGCCCAATAAGGCAGGCACGATCTTTCTGGATTACCGTGCCGAGCTTACCGCGAAAAAGCGTTCGGATGTGCTTACCCTTTACGGTCACAATCAGCGTGACCTCACCATGTTCGGCGAGCTGAAATATTATAAGCATGATGTGGACTTTTACAAGGAACACCCTACTATAAATTTCTACTCCAACTATGACATGGACGTTTATAAGATTTTTGCTTATTTCGTTATCGAAACGCAGCCGTCCCAGACAGCGGACGGAAATGTTTTCCGATATCATAACTATATAGACCTTGACAAAAACAGCTATAATGAGTATATTTCAAACGTAATGGAGCGCTCGGAGATACTTACTTCCGTGGACGTGGAATACGGCGACCAATTTTTGGTGCTGTCTACCTGCTCCAATGAGTTTGATGAGTCCCGCTTCGTTGTTTTCGCAAGAAAAACGAGAAAGGGCGAGGATACTTCAGTCGATACTTCGTCGGCGGTAATAAATACAAATGCAAAAGAGCCTGACTGGAGCGTAATTTACTGATGTGAATGTGCCCAAAGGGAAAACCAAGGAGATACCAATGTCAACAGAAACAAAAAATAAAAATACCGAAGAAAAGGAAGCGGGAAGCAGATTTGCCGAAACGTCCGAAAGCGACAGCGGCTTTGCTGCAAAGTTTATTCCCCGGTCCTCCGACAGCGGAGCTGTAAAGGCAAGAAAAATCGTTATCCTTGCTGTGATTATAGCGCTGCTTGCCGTGCTGGTGTATTTTATAGTATATCTTATAACCGATAAGTCGGACTCCGAGGCTGACGCTCAGGCGACCGAGACACAAACTCAGGTCATCACCGAGACAACTGCGGAGACTACCGTTACAACAGTTCCCGTTACCGAAACGGAAACTGAACCTACCACAACAACACCTCCTCCCGAGCCGCTGGTAATGCTGGATTCCATGACTGATTACTACAATCAGAACAATGATACCGCAGGCTGGCTCAAAATGGACGGCACCGCTATCAACAGCGTGGTTGTTCAGGGCGAGGACAACGACTTCTATCTGGATCATAATTTTTACGGAAACAGCTCTGCGGCAGGCTCCCTTTATGTGGATTACCGCTGCATTCTCAATGATTATGACTTCAATCAGTCCGATAATATCATCATCTACGGACACAATCAGGCTGACGGTTCCATGTTCGGAACTCTCCAGTATTACAAGATAAAGAAGTCCAACACAAGCAATTTCAGCTTCTATCAGGAGCACCCCACCTTCACCTTCTCAAACCTCTATGAGGAATATACATATAAGATAATCGCAATGTTCATCTCCGAGGCATCGGAGAGCCAGGCAAGGGACGGACTTATCTTTGACGCACACAACTTTGTCAGATTCAATCCCGATCCTGCCGAGAAGCGCAGCTTTGCGAACTTTGAGAAGAATATCAACGAGCGCACCGCAGTTCTTACGGGAGTGGATTTTGAAGAGGGCGATCAGTTCATGACCCTTTCCACCTGCTCGAATGAGTTTGACAATTCCAGATTTATAGTTATAGGCAGAAAGGTCCGCGACGGTGAAAGCCCCGAGGTCGATACTTCTCTTGCACAGCTCAACCCCGATGCAAAGGAACCCGATCTTGATTTCATCTATTACGGAAACTGATCTTTGACAGCTGCCTGTAAAAATACATTCAGATGTCCTTTCGGCTTTGCGTGAAAGGAAATGGAGAAAGATATGTCAGAAGAAATTAAGGAAAATGACAATTCGGAAAACGGAAGCTCGGAAAAAAGCGATTATACTTCCCACAGCGTAGGCGGATTTTTTGACAGCCTTATTGCGGATTTTTCGCTTGATTCCATTGAGCCTATAAACGTTTCCGATGATAAATATACCGACGATAAGCCAATGGTGGAGACAGTGGACGGCATCACTGCGGAGAAATTCCGTGCCGAATTTACCACTGCGGACACCGATCCCGTTGTTCTGTTTGACTCCGAGGAGGAAAACGGTGAAAAGCTTAGCTTCAGTCAGCCTGCTGAAAATGCCGATGATGCTTCGCCTTCGGAGGAAGAGCCTGCTTCGGAAGAGGAAAATGAAGCTTCCGATGAAGCGGAAGAAGCTGCTCCCGAGGAGGAGAAAGCTTCGGAGGATATCATTGAAAGCATCATAAATGAGGCAGAGTCTGACGGTGCTGAAAGTACCGACGATAATGCCGATTCCGAAAAATCGGAAGAAACCGATGAGGAAAAGCATATCCCCACCACCGAGGAAATGCTTTCGGACGATTTTGTCCATACCGTTGAGGATACGAAAAAGCCCAACTTTTTCAGGAGCCTGTTTCCCTGCAGCGGAGACAGTACGGGCGAGATCATAAGAAAGATAGTTTTCCTTGCGGCTGTTATCGTATTTATAGTCGCAGGCATACTGCTTGTGAGAAATCTTGTTGATTCAAACCATGCCGTGGAGGACGCCGAAGAGGTAAAGGAATTCGTTACCACCACCGTCGGCACAACTATCAACGAGGACGGCGAGGTAGTTACGGTCACCGCTTCCGAGGAAGAGGAGCTGGAGCATAACTTCTCCGTAATGGAATACTACAAGAGCATGAACGAGGACGTTGTTGGCTTCATTGAGCTGGAGGGCTGTGACATCTATCAGCCTGTTGTTCAGGGCGACGACAACGAGTATTACCTCACACATACATATTACAACGGAGTGAATCAGGCAGGTGCGATCTTCATGGATTACCGCTGTCAGGTGACGCAGAATTACGTTTCTCCCAACATTGTGCTTTACGGTCACAATCAGCAGGACAGAACGATGTTCGGCAATCTCCGTGAATACAAATATAATCTGGATTTCTATGCGGAAAATCCCGTTGTCAAGTTCAACACCGAGTATGAGGTTGGCGAATATGTCATTTTCGGCTATTTCGTTACCAATACTATGGAAAAGCAGGACACCAACGGCGAGGTATTCCACTATCACGATTATATCGAAACGCTGAATAATCCTGCTACCTTCAACTGGTATATCTATCAGATCGAGCGCAGGAATCAGATAATATCACCTGTCGATGTAAAATTCGGCGACAGACTGCTGGTGCTTTCCACCTGCTCAAACGAATACTCCGACTCACGCTTTGTTGTGTTTGCAAGAAAGCTTCGTGACGGCGAGAGCATTGACGATTTTGACTTTACATCGGCAAAGCTCAATGAGACCGCAAAGGGTATCGACTGGAATGCGATAATGTCCGTTCCCACAAGAGCCACGACTGCACCTGCGGCAACAGTGACAACACGTCCCACGACAGTGACAACAGTTACAACAACAGTGCCCACTGCCACGGAAGCTACCACCAAGCGTACCAAGAAAACTACGCAGGAGACTACCGTTACCGAGCCTGTTACAACTACGACAGTTACAACCACAACAGCTCCGCCAGAAACAACGACGGAGACCACAACTCCCGAAACGACTGTTACCGAGCCTGAGACAGAGCCTCCCGAGGAGACGACGGAAGCAACCACTGCAGCATCGGCAGGCGGTCATACTTATGACACCAACGGCGGAGTTGTCCTTACCACAAGAAAACACGAATAAGCAATAAACGAGAGGTACGTCCATGAATATCGACGGCGAGGTTTCTGCCAGCAAGAAAAAGAAGCACCCCACCGGGGAAGCTTCTCATAGCAAGCCTGCCGAAAATGTTCACGGCGCACACTTCGCTTCGGCACAGCCCGAGGGTGAGCACGGCAAGGTCAAAAAGAAAGCCGATCCCGTAAGGATAGGCGCAGGCGTTGTGCTTGCAGGCTGTATTGCGGTGCTGGGCGTTATCGGCTATCAGTATTTTGAAGCCGAAAAGGCACGGTCCGATCTTGAAGATATGTACAGCAATATGTCCTCGCTGAAATACAAGGTCATTCCCGATCCCGATGTTACTTCGGCGCAGACGGAGAACACCTCCGATGAAGCTGCCGAGGGTGACGCTGCGGTGACGGAAGCTCCCGAGGTATTGGAACCGCTTATCGAACAGCCCTTTGCCATCGAGCTTGAAAATATCAATCCCGATGCCTGCGGCTATGTGCGCATTCCCGATGTGATGGACGAGGCTGTCGTTCAGTATACCGACAATTCCTACTATCTTGAGCATAATCTTTACGGCGAGAAGCGTTCCTGCGGAACGATATTTGCGGATTACCGTGATGTTGTGAACGATTATGATTCAAACCAGTCGGACAACATTATTCTTTTCGGACACAATCAAGCTGACGGAACTATGTTTGGAAATATGGATTACTACCGCTGGAATTACAATTACTGGCAGACTAATCCCTTTATATATTTCAGCAACAAATACAAGGATTATACATATGTGATAATTTCTTCGTTTGTTACAAATACCGAGCCTGAGCATGACAACGGCAATGTGTTTGATTATTGGAACTATATCAACTTCGGCGGCAATTACAGCTACGATGATTTTATTTCCGAAATAACCGAGCGCAGCACGATCATCACAGGCGTTGACGTATCCGAGGACGACAAATTCCTCACACTGTCCACCTGCTCCACCGAATGGGAGCCTTCACGCCATGTTGTAGTGGCAAGACGGCTTCGTGACGGCGAGACCGAGGACAGTATCGATAAAACAAAATTTTCCGTTAATCCCGACCCCAAGTGGCCTGCCATATACTATAAATACAACGGCGGCAGCTATTCGGGTCAGTAAAACGGGGCGGTGCTTTTCCGTGTGAAAGGCGGCGCCGAAAGCTTAAACGGGTCTGCTGTGCATATGCACGCTATCTGCAAGGCTCGGGAAAGGAATCTTTATTATGAAGCTCAAACGAATACTGAACGGCATAGCGGCACTCCTCACAGTGGGAATGTTCTATACGTTCGCATTCTGCATGGTCCAGGACATTCACGAACAGGATATCGCTGCGGATTACGATCAGACAGATAAAAACGATCAGACCGAGAGCGAGGGAGTTCAGGAAGCCTCCGATTACATAGGCGGAGAAATGCCCATGGAAACATCAGCTGTGTCAGGTGAGGCTGCTGTGCCGACCCTTTCATCAAGATCACCGTCGAGAATAATCATTCCCGATGCAGTGCCCGATTCCGATACACTTATCTCATCGGCACCCATGCTCCCCGCACCCGAGGGACTTGACGAGATCACCGATGAAAACTACCGTGAGAACAGCGATATCGATGATCTCAGCATCTCCGACGAGGAAATGGACGATTATTTCCCCGAGGAGGACGATGTTGACGAATACGGCGAGACAGCTGCCGCAAAGACAAAGGGCGAAAGCAAGTCCGACAGGCAGAGCGAAAAGGAGGCTCTTTCCTCCGTAAACAGCGGAAATGTCACTGCCGATGATATAAACAGCGGCATGGCTGACGATAATGATGATGCGGATATCGCAGTTTATGCATCAGCCGCTCAGCCCGATGCTCCCGCATCAAATTATTCATGGGGAGAAGTTGTGGAAATGTCCGATACAGCGGCACTTTCCGCTTCCGATACCGACAGCGGCGAGATCTTCACGGCAAAGGTACACGGCGAGGTGCAGGAATTTGATGCATATGAGCTGGTGTGCATGATCGTTGCAAACGAGGTATCACCCTCTTTCAGCCGTGAGGCTATCAAGGCGCAGGCAGTTGCGGCTTATTCCTACGTGAAGTATCACAACAACAAGGGCGTTCCCGCAACAGTGCTTGTTAAGGAAGAGATCCCCGATACTATAAGAGACTGCGTTTCCGAGGTATGGGGTCAGTGCTGCTATTATAACGGCTCCGTTGCACAGACTGTATATACAGCTTCCACTTCGGGCTATACTGCTTCCGCAGTCAATGTATGGGGCGGCAGCGATGTTCCTTATCTTCAGAGCAAGGAATGCCCCTTTGATGCGGATTATGATCCCAACTACGGCGTAAAGGTAACTTATACCGAGGACGAGATGAGATCGAAGCTGGAGAGATATCTGGGAGACAGTCTTTCTGACGATCCCGCAAACTGGCTGGTAGTTACCGACTATGAGGACGGAAACTACGTTAAGTCGATACTCATTGACGGACATTATCAGATCACGGGACGTCAGATGCGTGAAAGCGTGCTTTCTTACAGCTTGAAGAGCGCCGCATTTACGGTAAGCTATGATGACGGAGTGTTCACATTTACGACCTACGGCTACGGTCACGGCGTGGGAATGAGCCAGAACGGTGCAAATATTCTTGCAAAGCAGGGATACAGCTATCTTGATATCCTCAGCTTCTATTTCCCCGGAACCTATGTACAGTAATGAACGTTTTTGATTTTATAAACGAAAAGCGCCTCGGAGGCGAGCATTCCGAGGCTGACATCAGGGAATTTATCAGGGAATATACCGATGGAAATATTCCCGATTATCAGGCTGCCGCATGGCTTATGGCGGTATGCATAAAGGGTATGACTCCGAAGGAAACGGCGGTGCTTACCGATGCCATGGCGCATTCGGGAGAGATGCTTGATCCGCTGCCTGGAAAATTCTGCGTGGATAAGCACAGCACAGGCGGAGTCGGCGACAAGGTGACGCTTTTTGCGGCACCTGTTTGTGCTGCCTGCGGAGTTTATGTACCGAAAATGTCGGGGCGAGGACTGGGATACACCGGCGGAACTATCGACAAGCTGGAATCTATCCCCGGGTTCAGAACGTCTCTTGATTACAACGAATTCATTTCAATAGTTGAGAAAAACGGCTTTGCGGTGGCAGGTCAGACAGGACATCTTGTTCCTGCGGACAAAAAGCTTTATGCTCTGCGTGACGCAACAGCCACGGTTGAAAGCATTCCGCTGATCTGCTCCAGCATTATGAGCAAGAAGATCGCAACGGGTGCGGACGGACTTGTTCTCGACGTTAAATCTGGCAGCGGCGCTTTTATGAAGGACGCCGAATCTGCCGAAAAGCTTGCGCTTGCCATGCTTTCCGCGGCAAAGTCTGCGGGAATGAAATGCACTGCCGTCATAACCGACATGAGCAGACCTCTCGGGAAAAACGTGGGAAATGCTCTTGAAGTCATTGAAGCCATTGAAGCGCTGAAAGGAAATTACAGCGCCGATTTCTATGAGGTGGCTTCCGAGATAACCGCCGAAATGCTTATGCTGGCGGGAGTCGGCGATGAAAATGAGTGCAGACGTGCGGTGGAAGAAGCCGTAAAGTCGGGCAGGGCGCTTGAAGCCTTTGAAAGAACAGTCAAGCTTCAGGGTGGAAACGGAAATATCTGCTATGATTATTCACTGTTCGGTGAGGCAGAATATAAAAAGGAAATTTACGCTTGCAGAAGCGGTTATATAAACGGGATATCCTGCGACATCACGGGAATGTGTTCACTTGAGCTTGGTGCGGGACGGCATAAGCTGGGTGACAGCATCGACATGAACGCAGGCATCGCATTCAATGTTTCGGTGGGCGACAAGGTATCGGAGGGAGATCTGCTTGCAGTGCTTCACACTTCCGACAGCGGCTGTCTTGAAGATATCTCAAAGCGTTTTGAGGGAGCCTTTTCCTATTGTGATGAAAAGGTGACAAAAAGCCGAAATGTTATAAAAATATTGAGAAATAGTTGACAAGACGATAAATATCGGTTATAATCTGAATATAGGATCTGTTCGGAAAATATATACAGCGGCGGTGTGCTGACCGTCGGTACATGATTGATTCTGACAGGAGGAATTTATATGTTCAATTTTGAGGAAATCGGTAAGAAAATTTCACAGACAGGAAAGGCTGCCGGCGAGAAGGCTAAGCAGGTATCGGAGATCGCAAAGCTCAACATCAAGCTCGGAACAGCCGAAAAGGAAGCCGATGAGCTTCTGCTCATGCTTGGCAAAAAGGCATATGAGGCTTCAAAGGGCAATGCTGATTCCGAATTTTTCGGAGAGTGCGAGGAGATCGCCGCAAAGCTTGATTCCGTTAAGGAGATCAAGGCGCAGATCCACGCATTAAAGGGCGTTGTTATCTGCGGCAAGTGCGGTGCCGAAGTGGATCTCGAAAATGAGTTCTGCGGCAAGTGCGGCGCAAAGGTTGAAAAGCCCGAGATCAAGCCCGAGCCTGAGGTCATTGACCACGAGGACGATGTTGATGCAAGTGCCTGCGGCGAGGAAACGGCAGAAACAGCAGCGACAGCAGAGACAGCTGACGGCGTTGATCTTGACAAGAAAGAAGATTCGGCTGAATAATTTTCTTTGAATTTATTATTCCGATGATCGGCGGACGTCAGTTCTGACGTCCGCTTTTTCAGACTTTGGAGGGACTTATGTATAGCGGGACGGTGACGGTCTATCCTGACGTGCAGGAGAAAAAGCAGATAAAAAAGCGGTATCTTACAGCTGCGCTGGTGATGCTTATTGATGTGGCGGTCTTTCAGGGACTGAGCAGGCTTGTGCTGCTGGCGGCAGGACTGTTAAAAGGCGCTTCGGGAGGATATGCGGATATAATCGCTGCGGGAAGCAGTGCTGTTGTGTCAAACGATATCCTAAGTGTGATGTATTCCTGCGGGTTTCCCATTCTTGCGGAAATATCGGCGATAGCCTTCGGTGCAAGGGCGCTGGGTATTGATCTGAAAAGCAAATTCAGCTTTACGGGAGTCAGCGGAAAGGATATTGCAGGCGGAACTGCCGCAAGCTTTTTCGGTCAGACCGCAGCAGCATTTCTGATATCAATGCTTTCGCTGCTGTTTGCGGACAAAGCGCAGGACATCGTTCAGTCGGCAATAACCGCAAAAACATCGCTGGCGGCGAATATCATCATGTACACCTATGTGTGTCTGCTGGGGCCTGTCATTGAAGAAATATTGTTCCGCGGAATTATCCTTGAAAGCATGAGGCAGTACAACGAGCGGTTCGCAATAGTATTTTCATCGCTGATATTCGGGCTGATGCACTGCAACATACCCCAGGCGGTGAACGGATTTATCGTCGGTCTGGTGCTGGGAGCGCTTTATGTAAGAAGCAGATCGCTGATACCCTCATCGGCGGTGCATATAATTATGAACACGGTCACATCGCTGCTTTCTGTGATGCTTTACAGCGACAGCGGAATGCTTGAAAAAATAATGGGCGGCAGTATAAGCGGACTGAACGGATTTGCATCTGCGGGGATAGTGATAAATCTTATTGTAAGGCTTGTGTCGCTTCCTGCGGGAATAACCGTGCTGGTGATTTCGGGCATGAAAGGCTTCGGGCTTAGAAAGGCAAACGAAGCCGGAAAGAAGAGAAGTGCGCCTCTGGTATGGACGTCTCCGCTCTGGATAGCCGTTATCATAGTTTATGTTATTATTTGCTTTATTAATTTCTGAAAAAACCGTCTGCGAAGAGCTTTCGCAGACGGTTTTCGTTTTGGTCGGAAAATTATCTTAGGGGGACTTTGCATTCAAAATCATGGCAGCCGCAGCCGCTGTTTGCCTGACGTATCTGATTCTTTGCGAGACATTTGCACTTTGCCTGACTGTCGAAGTACCACTGATTCAGCTGGGGATACTTGGGCTTGATGTACTGATTTGTCGGGTCATACCAGTTTTTGCAGAATGCGCAGAGGACACGGTCCTCTCTTACTGTTACGGATAGCATGGGATCACCTCCTTAAAATATGTTGATATTCATGTCAGCGTATTAAAATAATACTCCTCAATAGCATCGGCAGCGGCAAGCATATCATGCTTTATCCTGCCGCTTAGATCATTCATGATGCAGCCCACGATAGATGTGTATGCATAGATCGCATTTTCCGTAGTGATGCGGTCGGTCTGTATCTCGGAGCTGTCAATAACATCATTGATGAGCTTGGTGCATTTTGCCGTTTCGTTTCTGCGGATAAGCTCCATGTACCGTTCGGATACCGAGGCATCGGAGCGGATATATTTCTCCGCATTTTCGATTATGCGGCACCTTGCGGGCATAAGGTTGTCCTTATATTCAAACTTATCAAGCTTTCGGTAGCTGACGTTCTGCCCCGTGAAATAGGGATTGTCAAGATATCCGTTGGGGAAGCAGTCAAAATATCGGTAGCGGTATTCATCGCAGACGGGGAGGGTAAGCTCGGGATAGTCCTCCCACATTATCATCTCGCAGGCGGTGATATTCGATATGGCGGCAAAGCCTGCGTCGCAGAGATTCTTGTCGCAGCAGTCAAAGTAATGCCGAAAGCTTTTATACATATTCAGCTGCCTGCAAAAGCTTTCGATATTTTTGCCGTTGTCTCTGTCGATACCATATTCCATGCGGCGCAGCAGCTTGGTGAAATTAGGCTCATAGCCCTGCGAGGAATACATTTTCTTCTGATATCGTGTAAAAAGTGCCGTGAATGCAACTGGCATAATCTTTGAAAGCTCGGGGGAGCGGATAATTTTCTCTGCCGCAAATTTTATATTATCACGGATAGGCTCGTCGGGGTCACTGTTGGCATTGAAGCTTTCATAAAAATCGGCAAGGTCAAAATCCACGCAGGGCTTATCGGCAAAGGTGATATTATTTGCAAGCTCCAGAAAGCTTCGGGTATAATATTTTTCTTTTTTCAGGCGGAGCATTACGCTTTCAATCTCATCGGAAAGCAGCATATAATTATAGAGCAGATATTCCTCAACGTTCTTGCTGTCCTCATCGCCCTCAAAGACCATATCGGAATGATCCGCCATGCATACAGCCCAGAGCTTTGCGGTATCGTCGTTGGGACCCGACGAATTGATATATCGGATAAGTGAGCTGCAAACCAACGCTTTCTGGGTCCCCGGGCAATTTATCTCCGAGAGCATACCGTTATACCACTCCGAGAATTTATTATAGGCTATCCTTAGCTTACCGACATCGGTGCTGTGAGCTTTCATGACATTTTCAAAAGAATTTGTCTCATCATCGTCCATGTCATCATCGAAGTCATCAAAATCATCATCGCAAAGTTCGGCATCGTCCTCATATTCATAGAGCTTCGCTTCATCAATGATCTCGTTATTCATGGGGCTGGCCCTCCTTTTCTGTTTCTGTAATTGATTATAGCATAATTTTACAGAATTTGATATAGAAACGAATTCTGTGAAATAATATTTTTTTGGAATCCGTTTTATTTTGGAGTGTGCCGTATAAATTTTCCGAAAATGCAGATAATAAAATCAAGAAAGGAATGATGACAATGTCAGCAGCATTTGAAAGCAGCCGCACCCGTGAAAATCTGATAAGAGCCTTTGCAGGCGAAAGTCAGGCAAGGAACAGATACGACATGGCAGCGGAATACGCAAAGCAGAAAGGATATTATTTTTTATACAACATCTTCACGCTTACCGCAAATCAGGAGAAAGCCCATGCGAAGATATTCTACGATCACATGAAGCAGCTTGGGGAGAGCAGCTGTCTTATCCCGCAGGCGGAATATCCCGTATACAGCACGGAGGACATAGAAAAGCTTTTAAGGTTTGCGCAGCACAACGAATACGAAGAATACGAAAAAGTATATCCTGCCTTTGCGGAGACTGCACGGGAGGAAGGCTTTGCGCAGATAGCATACAGTTTTGAGAAGATAGCCGCCGCTGAAAAAGTCCACGGAGACAGATTCGGCTGTTTTGCGGAGCTTATGGAGAGATCGGCATTATTCAGCGGAGATGAAAGCACCGAATGGATATGTCTGAACTGCGGGCACATATTCAAAGGTGCGAAAGTTCCCGAAAGATGTCCCGTATGCAGTGTATCCTGCGGATATTTTGTTCCCTACAAGTATTACTGTTTTATTGCCTCAAAATACGGTGAGGCTTTTCAGTTTTGACAGATTTGGGCAGTTGTTATAGTTTGCAACTGTTTTGTTCTTTATTATAGTAAGCTTGTGTTAGTTTATTATTTTTTGTAGTATGGTTTTCTACTGTTTCTTTCTCGGAGGTTCCGCCTCCGGCGGGCAAAGGGATGAACCACAGGGGGCTAAAAAGAAAACGTGAGCAAAAATCGAGCCGCCCCCTGAGGTTCTCCCTCTGCACTCTCTTTCCTTACCCCTGCTCGATTTTTGCATAGCCAGTTATTAATTATTCTTTAGATTTCATAAAGGCGACGGTTCATAAATCTACGCCATTTCCTTTTTATCATACGGCGCTCAACCGTCGGCTATTTGATGTAGAGAATTACTTTAAGTCGTTAATTATAGTTGTAACTTTTTATCTTAACGTTCTCCGACGGGTCGCTTAGTGCTTATAGGCTTACGTAACTGTTCCTATCTACCACTAAGCGACCCGACGTGTAAATTGAAGTAAAAAAGAAAAGCTGATAGTTTCAACATTAAAGGTTGAAACTATCAGCTTTTACGTCGGTTGAGCGCACCATAAAAAACAAGTATATTGTAAGCGTTGCACGAACATTTACTATAATAAATCTAAAGAATGATTAATAGCTGGATTTGCAAAAATCGAGGCGGAGGTGAGGATGGGTAAGGAAAGAGAGTGCAGAGGGAAAACCTAAGGGTAAGGAGAAGGGAGATACTCTCCTGCGGAGAGTGCCTCGATTTTTGTATCCAATTTTATTAGGCGCAGGTACTGCGCCACGCCCCCCTCTCCTTCGCCCTTTGGTGTTCCCTTTGCAAAACTTGAAGGTGATATGATTCACATGTCAAAAAAATATAAGTAAGCTTTTAAGTAACCCCAAAATTGAAGGCAGAGAGTAACAACTACATAAAAAGAAAAGCCATAGGAGAATCCGATAAACTCACTTCTTCTGGGCTTGAAGCCGTGAAAGAGCAAAATCGTAAAACTGCTTCTCGGGAACGGAAAGCGGAGCGTTCTTCTTCGTGACAATGATACGCTCTGTGCAGAATGCAGGCTCGTCAATAACCCGACAGCATAATCCCTCTTCACGGCGAAAGGCTTCAAATGATGACATGGGGACTATCGCTATGCCAAGCCCTGCCGATGCCCATTGTATTACTGTGGATAACTCCGTCGCAACGCATTTTATCTCGGGAAGTGAGGCTTCCGCCGTTTTGTCTGTGCTTTTTCTCAGTGCGGAGGAAAATACATCGTCTATCAGCTGCTCGTATCTGCGGATTATCGCAACGGGACGTCCGAAAAGATCAGTTACGGAAAGACTGCTTTCACCTTTGAAAATAAAATGCCTGCCGCTGTAAACCGCAGCCATGCTGTCTCCCGAATATCGTACCGCATTCATGTCTGCGGTCAGTGTGCAGGGAGTTCGGATAATGCCGATGTTGATGACTCCGCTGTCCAGAAGAGAAAGTACCTCAAAGGAACTTTCCTCGTATATCTCGCAGTGGATCATTGGGTGTGCAGCGCAGAATTCGGCAAGGATTCCTCCCGTTACTGTGAGCGCAATAGATGGTGTCATGCCTATCCTTACAGAGCCTTTGCTGCCGTTTTCGTATTCCAGAACGTCCTTTTTTATGGAGTTTTCCAGCGATACGATGTGCTTCGCACGGCGGTAGAGCATACGCCCTGCATCGGTCAGCTCAAGACGGTGCGCCGATCGGATAAGCAGGACCGTTCCCAGCTCCTTTTCCAGCGATTTTAACTGTAGGCTTAGGGCAGGCTGGGCTATATATAGCTTTTTTGATGCGGCTGTGATGCTGCCGCTTTCGATTATTTCAACATAATTTCTTAGAACCTGTACGTCCATGATATTTCCTTATATAAAAAAAATTAATAATACACCCGATAAAAATGTATTTTACATATGCTTATAAATGTATTATAATATAAATCAGGAGAAAATTCAAGTAAAATAATATGAAAGAGGAGATAATTATGATAACTGACCTTACCGAGGGAAAACCCTCGTCGGTGCTGGTGAAATTTTCACTGCCGATGCTGTGGAGTGCAATGTTCCAGCAGCTGTATAATATCAGCGACAGCATTATTGCGGGAAAATTCGCAGGAGAGGACGCTCTTGCGGCTATCGGCGCTTCATATCCGATCACGCAGATATTCACTGCGATAGCGCTGGGCTGCAATGTCGGAGCTTCCGTTGTAATATCCCAGAATTTCGGTGCCAAAAAATACACCGAGATGAAAACGGCGATAAATACCTCCTACATATCCTTTGGCATACTCAGCATAATCCTTACATTTATCGGAATATTTTTCAGCGGCGGAATGCTTAGTCTGCTGAAAACCCCCGAGAACATTTTTTCATCGGGCGTAACATATCTGAATATTTATTCGGGCGGAATGTTCTTCGTGTTCATGTACAACATCTGCACGGGAATATTCACGGCGCTGGGCGATTCAAAAACGCCGTTGTATCTGCTGATAGCATCATCTGTGGGAAACATTTTCCTTGACCTGCTGTTTGTTGCGGTATGGCAGACAGGCGTTGCAGGTGCGGCATGGGCAACATTCATAGCACAGGCGATAGCTGCCGCTGCGGCATTCGCACTGCTCACAAAGCGTATGAGAGCGATCAAATCCGACAAGCCGCAGAAATTCTCCGCTTCGATGCTGAAAGTAATATCCTTTATGTCGATACCGAGTATTCTCCAGCAGAGCTTTGTTTCGGTAGGCAACTTATTCATTCAGGTACTGGTAAACGGCTTTGGTTCATCGGTCATTGCGGGATATTCGGCAGCCATAAAGCTGAACACCTTTGCGATCACGAGCTTTACAACCCTCGGAAACGGACTTTCCAACTTCACGGCGCAGAACATCGGCGCACAGAAATACGACAGAGTTCCAAAGGGCTTCAAAGCAGGCGTATTCATCGGACTTTGCGTTGCGGTGCCTGTTTCGCTGTTATACTTCATCGGCGGAAAGCTGATGCTGGGCTTATTCATGGAGGACGGAGCAGCGGGAGCAGCTATGGATTCGGGACTTGCATTCCTGCACATAGTTTCACCGTTCTATGCAATTGTATGTTTAAAGCTTGCTGCGGACGGTTTGCAGAGAGGTGCGGGAAAGATGTTCTACTTCATGATATCCACCTTTACCGATCTTATTCTGAGAGTTATCCTTGCGTTTGTACTGGTAGGACCCTTTGATTCAAAGGGCATATGGCTTTCGTGGCCCGTGGGCTGGTGCATATCGACTGCGATTGCATTATTCTTCTACTGCACAGGAAAATGGCGTCCGAAAGAGACTCTGGAGGACAAATTGGAAGAAGCCGACATAATGTAAGTTTTTATGGGAATCCCATGGCTTTCATACCCACAGCGGTATGGTTGTCATGGGGTTTTTCTTTATATTTACAGTGATGATATTATTTGATACAATTGTAATATATATTTTATTGTTACTCTCTGCCTTATTTGGTTTTTTGTAATTGAAAAGCTTCTTTTTGAGGTAATTGTTATTCTTTGCCTTTTGGGATTGGTTGTTATTGAAAAGCTTACTTTTATTATATAGCAATGTGTAACATATCACCTTCAAGATTTGCAAAGGGAACACCAAAGGGCGAAGGAGAGGGGGGCGTGGCGCAGTACCTGCGCCTAAGAAAACGAGAGCAAAAATCGGTGCACTCTCCGCAGGAGAGTATCTCCCTTCTCCTTACCCTTAGGTTTTCCCTCTGCACTCTCATTCCTTACCCATCCTCACCCCGCACCGATTTTTGCAAGTCCGCATCGTAAATCCTCTTTAAAGATATTTATGGCGACGGTTCGTGCAACGCTTATAATTTACTATTTCCATGGTGCGCTCAACCGACGTAAAAGCTGATATATTCAACCCTAAATGTTGAAAAGATTGGATTTTCATTTTTCTCATCAATTTATACGTCGGGTCGCTTAGTGCTTATAGGTTGTGAGTAACGGTTATTATCTGTCACTAAGCGACCCGTCGGAAAACATGAAGATTAAAAATACCAACTACGTTTAATAACTTGATGTTATTCCCTACACCAAATAGCCGACGGTTGAGCGCCACGACTGAAAGAGAAAATTATAAGCGTTTTATGAACCGTCGGCATAAGTAAATCTAAAGACTAATCAATAAACGGATTTTCAAAAATCGGGGCAGGGATTAAGGAAAGAGAGTGCAGAGGGAGAACCTCAAAGGGGGCGCCCCGATTTTTGCTTCTGCTTTTTTGTTTAGCCCCCTTTGTGGTTCATCCCTTTGCCCGCCGGAGGCGGACCTCCGCTTTCTCTATGGTTGCAAACCATACTACAAAACATTTTAAACTAACACAAGCTTACTATAATCAAAGAACAAAACAGTTGCAAATCATCATTTAAGAGAAGAAAACAAACATTAAACAAAGAGGTGTCACCATGCAGGAACTTAAAGTAATGCCCGTAATAGAAGAAACAGAAGAAAAACCCCAAACCCATTCCCATATAATATTAAAAATAATAGGATAATAGGCGCTCTTGCGGCTTTGTTCGCAGTTCTTTCTGTGTTGAGCTTCAGACTTAAAACGGTTTGTTATGCCGTGTATACCGATAAAATATCAAATAGCCTCCGAGTGGCTCAGATCTCAGATCTCCATAGCTGCCGATATGGTAAAAATATGAGCGTACTTGTGTCGGCTCTCGATGATGCGGAACCAGATGTTGTGGTGCTTACGGGGGATATCTATGATAATGTTGTGAGTAACGATAATACGAGGATATTCCTTGAAGATGTCTCCAAAAAATATCCCTGCTATTATGTTTCGGGGAATCATGAGCTTTGGAGCGGTAAGATAGATGAGTTTGTCCGTGAAATGCAGTCAATGGGTATAACCGTCCTTGAGGGCGATGATGTGACCGTGGACGGGATAACTCTCTGCGGTGCGGCTGTGGTGTCCGCTGACGGAAGCGCCGATTTCCGTAAAAGCGTGGAAAAATGTGCTGAAAATGCCGAGGGTTATTCTGTCCTGCTGGCACATTATCCCGAACAGATAGATTATTACCGCTCTTTCGGAAAATTTGATCTTGTGCTTTCGGGTCATGCCCATGGCGGACAGTGGCGTGTTCCTTATCTTATTAACGGAATTTATGCTCCCGGTCAGGGTCTTTTCCCTAAATATGCAGGCGGAAGATATGATTTTGATGACTGTACCTTTATCGTGAGCAGGGGACTCAGCAGGACAAAGGAGATAATCCCAAGAATATTCAATAATCCCGAGCTTGTTATTGTTGATATCTGCGGCGAGGGAGAAGAACAGTAAGAAAAGTTTTCTCTGAATCCGACATTTTTGACGGTCTGTGTTGTTTGATTTCACGCTTTCCTGATGTATAATGAATGTATCAAAGAAAGGGAGGCTGTGGATATGAACACAGATAAAATTTATGCGGAGCAGCTGGCAAATGAGTATGCTCCAAAGGATACGTCAAAGGTGAATGCTCTTCGTAAGCTGGATAGAAAGGCAAAGCAGCCTGCATCGGTATTTGCTTATACATTCGGCATTGCCGCTTCGCTTGTGGCAGGCGTGGGAATGTGCCTTTGCATGAAGGTCATAGGCAGCGGCAGCGATGCGCTTTTTGTTCTGGGAATAATCGTCGGGATCATCGGATTTGCGGCAATGGGCGTAAATTATCCCATATATAAAAAGCTGCTGGAAATGGGCAAGCGGAAATATGCCTATGATATAATCCGGCTGGCTAAGGAAATAAGCGATAAATAAGTTGTGAAAAAGGCAAAATTGCTGCTTATGAGACTGCTCTTTCCGCCGAAAGCAGTGCTTATAATTCTGCCTGTCATATCTTTTTCCGTGCTTATTTATATATTTGCGGCTGATATGGCATACGGTGCGGCGGCATATATGCTGTTTCTGCTTAATATCCCTATGGGATATATGATATTGCTGACGGTGCGCACGGACACAAGCACGGTATATTCTCAGTATGTGATATATCTGTCGGCTTTGTTTACGTTTTGCACTATGATAATATCGGTGATGAATCTGATAAAATACCGCAGAGCAGGCAGTCCCATATTGTCTGCTGCAAAGGTGATAAACTTTACTGCGGCGATGATGTCACTTCTGGGACTGCAAACTGCAATGATATCCTGCTTTTCGGAGAATTCGGAGCAGTTTCGCAGAACAATGACGGGCATCACGGGCGGCTGTGTTTACGGCATTGTCATAATTACCGCGCTGATAATGCTCATAAGGTGTAGGAGGGCTTCGGCAGATGAATAAGTCGGAAAGCAAATATTTCAATACGGCTGAAAAAATGGACAGGGCTTTGCTGACGCTGCTGGAGAAAAAGGATCTCCCGTACATAACGGTCAAGGAGATATGCGCTGAAGCGGGAGTGAACCGCTCCACATTTTATCTTCATTATGAGACTGTGGGTGATCTGCTGGCGGAATGTGCGAAATACATAAATTTGCATTTTCTGGAGCATATGGATATAAGCTCCGGCAGTTTTGTCGAAAAGATAAGCAGCTGTCCTACGGAGGAGCTTTATCTTTTGACTCCCGAATACCTTGCGCCGTATCTTACGTATATAAAAGAATACAGGCGGCTTTTCAGGACATATATCGAAAATGCGGAGACTCTGCGGCTGGAGGAGAGCTACAACGGTCTGCTGCGCCATGTTATCATGCCGATACTTGAAAGATACGGCGTTCCCGAAAAGGACAGGAAATATATCATGGCATTCCATATCCACGGGCTTATGGCGATAATCGGAGAATGGCTCAAAGGCGGCTGCTCCGAGCCGATAGAATATATAACGGAAGTGATACAGAAATGTGTGAAGAATTACAGCGTGGGAAAATGAGAGCCGCTGTTTATCTCGGAAAGGAAAATATTGAGATACGTGAGCTTGATATTCCCGAAGTCGGGGATAATGATGTGCTTGTGCGGAATATTTATTCAAGCATATGCGGTACGGACACGGCGGTGTTTATGCACGGACCCAATACGGGTCATAGGGTTGACGTTGGCGGTGAGTTCGGACACGAAACAGTTTCCCGTGTAGTAAAGACAGGAAAAAATATAACGGAGTTTTCCGTAGGAGAACGTGTATATCCGTACCCGAGATTTGCAAAGAACGATACACGCCGTGCAGGTACGATAGGCGGATTTTCCGAATATATCCTTATCCCCGAAGTGAAAAAATATCATTCGCTTTATCCCGTTGACGAAAGGATATCCGACAGGGCAGCCTGCCTTATCGAACCGTTCACGGTAGGCTGCCGTGCCGCAAGACGTGGAATGATACCCTGCGGAAACGGAAAATACATAAGCGGACAGTCGGCAGTGGTTTTCGGCTGCGGAACTATCGGCATAGCCGCAGCGGTTGCATTCAGGCATTTCGGAATGGATAAGGTTATGATATGCGACCGTTCGGCTTTTCGTTTAAGGCTTGCCGAGGGGCTGGGCTTTGAGGTATGCAATGTTTCGGCTGAATCGTTTTATGAAAAAGCCTGCGGATATTTCGGGACAGCGCCGTCTCTCGGTGGCGGTACTGCGGATATCGACTGCTGGCTTGACGCTGCGGGAGCGGAGAGTATACTCGATGATTTTCTGCATTTGGGAAAGATCGAAAGCAGATTTGTTTCCGTTGCGGTGAACAATGCTCCGAGAAATATCGACCTGCTGCATATGACCTATGCACAGCAGAGCATCATAGGTTCGGGCGGCTATATGCCCGAGGACGTAAAGGACGTTCAGGATATTATGTCCTGCGGAAAATGGGATATCGAAAGCATAATATCTCATGAATTTCCGCTGGACAGGCTCGAAAAGGCTATACGTACGGCAGCCGACACGGAGCATTCGGGCAATGTTGTTATAAACATGGAAAATGACCGCTGAATCACAAGCTAAAGCATCAGGCTTTCCAAAGCTTGACAGGCATATTGAACGGTGCTATAATTATATTAAGGTCACCTCTAAAAACCACCGGCTAAAGCCTTAGTACCTCATCTGCTTGCAGATTTTCCGTCATCTTGCACATAAATTTCTTGACATACGACAGTATGCCTGCGAAATTTCTATACAATCTGACGAAAAATCTGACTGCGCATCTGAGGCACTATGGTTTTTAGAGGCGACCTTAATAAATTATAAGGCGGCGGTAATATGAACGTAAACGGTATTGGCTTAACATCACCCAATGTAAATGTGAACGGTATCAATACGTCAGGGTACGGGGATAAGAACGAAAGTGCAGCTATTCCCGAAGCTTCTCCGAAAAAGAACAGAGATGAATATATTCCCTCCGAAGAGGATAAGTCCATAGGTCTGTACAGACCTGCCGAAGATAAAGAAGGCACGCCGTATATTGAGTATGACGCTCCCGAAGAGGATACCGGTGAGGAATGCACGGCAAATACCGACAGGGTTGACCGTGAGATAAAGAAGCTGGAAGAAAAAGAGGAACAGCTTCGCAGTCAGCTCAGGACAGCCTCCGAGGACAAGCGTGATGATATTGAAAAGCAGCTTGAAGCGGTTGAAAAGGAGCTTGCATTAAAGGACAATGACAGCTACCGCCGTGAAAATGCGGATTTTTCCCGAACATAAAGATATTGCCCCCCGATTACAATGTGATCGGGGACTTTTTGGATAATACGGTCATTGCTTTATGAATGGCGGAAACACAAATTAAAAAAATCTTTACTTGCATTTTCCGACAGTCTGTGTTATAATAAAAATATTAGCTTAATGAATACTATTTTTATGAAACGAGGCTGAAAGACGTTTATGGCAGAGCTTGTATATGATGAACACGGCAGACTTCTCTTCACCGAGGAAATGAGAAAGGAATATACAATTCTGATTCCCCAGATGCTTCCCATTCATTTTACATTCCTCGAGAGGATTTTTAATAATCACGGATATAAAGTAAAGCTGCTCACAACAACGGGCAGAAACATAGTTGACGAGGGACTTAAATGTGTACATAACGACACCTGTTACCCTTGTCTGCTCACAACGGGTCAGTTTATGGACGCTCTCCATTCGGGAAAGTATGACGTAAACAAGACCGCACTTATGATGATACAGTCGGGCGGCGGCTGCCGTGCTTCAAACTACATTTATCTTATCAGAAAAGCGCTTAAAACAAACGGCATGGAGCAGGTACCCGTTGTTTCGCTGAACCTTGCGGGACTGGAGAAAAACCCCGGCTTTAAGCTTACCCCCGCAATGCTCATGGAGCTTATTACAGGCGTATGCTACGGCGATCTGCTTATGCTGATAGCAAACCAGGTGCGTCCCTACGAGATAAACAAGGGCGATACAGACCGTCTTATTGAAGAATGGACCGAAAAGCTTGTAAGGCTGAAATTCAGCTATGTAGCATTTTCAAAGGTAGCTGCCGAGATCGTAAGAGACTTTTCGGCAATTCCCTACAAGCCCGATCCCAAGGTGATCAAGGTAGGCATTGTAGGCGAGATCTACATCAAATACTCACCTCTGGGCAACAACAAGCTCCAGGAATTTCTCGAATCCGAGGGCTGCGAGGTATACTCGCCCGGACTTCTGGACTTCCTTTGCTTTATGGGTGATCATCACATTGTTGAGACAGAGCTTTATCATGTAAAGTACAAGAAATACATTGCATCGGGTGTTGTAAAGGGATTCTTCAAGTCGATGCAGAACAAGATCATCAAAGCCGTTGAAGGTTCACGATTCTTCGGACCCACGCCCTTTGAGGAAGAGAAGAAAATGGTCGAGCCGTTTGTTTCACCTGCAAACAAAATGGGTGAGGGCTGGCTTCTGACAGCGGAAATGATCGACATGGTACACATGGGAATAAACAACATTGTCTGCGCACAGCCTTTTGGCTGTCTGCCCAACCACATCATCGGCAAAGGCATGATAAGGAAGCTGAGGCAGACTTTCCCGCAGTCGAACATTGTTCCGATCGACTACGATCCTGGTGCAACTGCCGTCAACCAGGAGAACCGCATCAAGCTGATGCTGGCTGCCGCAAAGCAGCAGATGGCTGACGAGGCTGCTGCCTCCAAGTCCAACTAAGTGAATTTTTAATCAAGGATCTCTCTGCTGTGGGGTGTGCATTCTGCGGCAGGGGGATTCTTTTTTATGTTTGTTTTTATATCTTGTAGTATGGTTTGCAACTGTTTTGTTCTTTTGCTTATTGTAGTTGTTGTTAGTTTATAATATTTTGTAGTATGGTTTTCAACCATAGAGAAAGCGGAGGACCGCCTCCGGCGGGCAAAGGGATGAACCAAAAGGGGCGGGAAAAATAAAAGCAGAAGCAAAAATCGGGCGCCGCCCCTTTAGGTTCTCCCTCTGCACTCTCTTTCCTTATCCCCCGCCCGATTTTTGAAATTCCAGTTATTGATTATTCTTTAGATTTCATATAGCCGACGGTTCATAAATCTACGTCGTTTACGTTTTTCCATGCGGCGCTCAACCGTCGGCTATTTGGTGTAGGGATTACTTCAAGTCATTAATTATAGTTGTAACTTTTTATCTTAAAGTTTTCCGACGGGTCGCTTAGTTCTTATAGGTTGCGAGTAACTGTTACTACCTGCCACTAAGCGACCCGACGTATAAATTGACGAGAAAAAGAAAAGCTGATAATTTCAACATTAAAGGTTGAATATACCAACTTTTACGTCGGTTGAGCGCACCATGAAAAACAGTAAATTATAAGCGTTGCACGAACCGTTATCATAATAAATCTAAAGACAGAGAAATATCTGGGCGTGCAAAAATCGAGGCGGGAGTGAGGATGGGTAAGGAAAGAGAGTGCAGAGGGAAAACCTAAGGGTAAGGAGAAGGGAGATACTCTCCTGCGGAGAGTGCCTCGATTTTTGCTTACGCTTTTCTTAGGCGCAGGTACTGCGCCACGCCCCCCTCTCCTTCGCCCTTTGGTGTTCCCTTTGCAAAACTTGAAGTTGATTTGATACACATGTCAAAATAGTAAAAGTAAGCTTTTAACTAACAAAAATTACGCAAGGCAGGGAGTAACAACCATTTAAAAACTAAAGAAAAGCTTTATCCTACAAACTATGCGCCGCAGAAGTTACCCTAATTTACGGAGAGGAAAATTCAAGCCGAGCAGTCTCCGCTCCTGCATAGTAGTGGAAAAGTATATCTTCGTAAGAAGCTCCGCTTTCCGCCATTGCTTTGGCTCCGTATTGACTCATTCCCGCACCGTGTCCCACACCTTTCGTTACAATAGTTATCGTGTTCCCTGAGTCCGATATCGAAAATGCCGCCGAGGGTAATGAGAATATGTGCGCAAAATCACGTCCCGAAATTGTGAAGCTGTCGGCAGTGACACTGCTTGCATACCCCGAGGAGGTGTACTCCGCAGTGAGGGATAAACTGCCGCTGTCCGAAAATGTGCAGTCCTCGTATTTTGCGCTAAGCCGAGCTTTCAATTCGGCAGTTGTGAAACTGAAGCTTTGGCTGAAATTGTCGGCGGAACAGTCCCATTCGCTGCTTACGGGCGTCAGATACGGTATCGCTTCGCCCCAGACGTTTTCGGCGGATTCCGTCATTCCGCAGGAGATCGGGTGGAATGCTGCGATTATCGGCTCGCCGTTGTATATGATTATTGTGTCGCCTGCGGATTCAACGGCGGCACTGATCTTTTCATAGGCGGCTTCGTATTCATCGCCCAGCATGGCACGGGCGTCCTCTTCCGACAGCGGACATTGGTATTTTTCACTGTCGTCCGATATGTATGCTCCGCAAAGCTGCGGCGTGGGTGCGGAGAGCTGCTCCTCCATTCGCCGTACCGCATAGGTAAGGGCTGCCGCAGCCTGCGCTTTCAGCGCTTCTTCGGGGTAGGTGTAGGGCATTTCCGCCATTACCGCTCCTATGACATAATCCGAAAGCGTCAATGTTTCAATTGTTCCGTCCGATTCATGCAGTATGGGGAAATCACGGCTGCCGCCGCATATGTATATTGCTTCCGAAGCCTCTGCCGATAATACGGCTTCAGTTTCTGCGGGGGCGGCTCTCTCGGCGGCGCTTTTTTCACGGGCGGAGATAAGTCCTGCGGCTATGGGGACTGCCGCCATAAATGCCGCAAACATCAGCGTTATTTTTGCAAAATCATTCATTGTCCGTCACTCCTTTTCAGAGCTTAAATGCACTATACTTTTAATCTGATATAAACGTTTTCGTAACATTTACGCCACTTTATTAATCGTGTTGTACATATTTATACATTAAATGTACAGCTTTTTGTTATATTTAGCTAAAAATGATTTTCGCAAATCTATTGACAAGACTTTTTATTTATAATATAATTATTAGTGTATCATACGGTCTGCGATAAAGCGGTCGAATCCTGTCCGCAGCGGATTTAATACTCTTGACATACTTTTTACAGGAAGGGATAATGAAGTAATGGCTAAACAGATGAACTACAAAAAAACTTCTGCACCTGCGCCGAAAAAGGGCGGTTCGGGTAAAGGTATCCCCAAGAAAGCATCGCTGTTTATTTATCTCGCAACGCTGGTAATTGCCGTTGCGTGCAGAACTCAGCAGCTGTTTTATAATGTAAACTTTAACACGGGAAGATATATTGATAACAGCATCGGCAAAAATCATACGCTGTTTGCGATAGTTATCGGTATGGCTCTTATAATAGTTACGCTTATCGTCGGCAAATCGGGAGATAAGGTCATAAAGTCATGCATACTTATAAATCCGTGGCGCCTGAGATATGACAGACTTAGGAAAAAGGTGTCCTCAAAGGCAGGATATGCCTGTCTTATGATGTGTCTGCTGATAGTTATTGAGCTTATCGCAGATGTGGCACAGCTCATAAGCCTGAATAAGGAGATACGGCTGGGTCTGCCCGAGGACGAAGCAAAGAATTACAGCCTGCTGACCGGAACCACCGCTGTCGGTGTTATTTCCGGCGTGCTGATGTTCTTCGTGTTTCTGACGTTTCTTTCAATGGCGATAAACATATTCAAAAAGGAAGGCATAAGCCGTGCAAACTGCGCAGCGCTCTGCTTCTTTGCCGCATGGAAGGTCGTTGAGATATTCAGAATGTTCTCGGGAAACAACATCATCGCCGTTTCCTCCGAGAAGGTATATATCCTGCTGGCAAACATGGCTTCGGTGCTGTTCTTCCTTAATACATCGAGATTCTTCATGGGCTACGAAAAGAAAAGCACCCGCTTCTGGATGTGCGTTACGGGCTATCTTGCTTCGATTCTTGAAGCGGTTTCGGTCATTCCGAGACTTATCATGCTGGTAACACCCCAGGGCTATGACGACAGAATAAATATGGCGCTTCCCGAAATGACCGATTTTGGTCTGATATTCGTGACGATCGCCATTACATCTGTTTTCTTCAGCACTTATGTGTACAGGGTAATGCCCAAAATGGCAGATACGGGCCGCAGACGCTGGACGGCTGCCGCAAGACCCAAGGATACTTCGATGAAATCCCTTGAGGTCGATGATACCGAGATAGATATCAAGATCTGACCCGCAGGAGGTACTTCCTGCGTTGTTCGGAGATCAGCATATTTCAGGGGTGCCGTGCTGCAATGGTTTTTCCATGCACTGCGGCACCCTTTCATTTTTTACGGAGGTTTTAATTTGTTGTTGAAAAAAAGTGTCCGTCTTGCTGCGATATCGGCTGTGCCGATGCTTCTGAGCGGCTGCGGATTTATCACATCGGCGGATTCGCTGCTTTCTCCGCCTATGCTTTCGGAGGAGCAGAGCGCCGTGTATGAGGCACTCACCGATTCCGTGGGGCAGGTAAGCCCCGTTTATCCCATGAGCGGCGAGAACCGCTCGGCTTATATCTTCACCGATCTTGACGGTGACGGCATCGACGAGGCAGCGGTTTTCTACCGTCCCTCGGACAATGACAATTCCATACGCTTTAACGTTCTGGATAATTCGGACGGGCAGTGGCGTTCGGTGTACGATCATGCGGGAACGGGAGTTTCCCTTGAAAGTGCGTCGGTGGCTGCTATCGGCGGCGGTACCTATATCATTGCGGGATATAATCTTATGTCCGCAGGGGACAGGGTGCTTCAGGTGTACAGCTTCGCCGACGGCGTGATAAATACCGAGTACAGCGAGAGCTATGATGATTATTACGTCACCGATCTGACGGGAGATTCCTCGGCGGACCTTGTTATCGTGAACAAGAACACCGAGACTCACGGAGCTTATGTTTCGTTGGTGGACCGAAAGGACGGAAAGCTGGGCTGTGCCGATACGGCGGCTCTGTCCGCATCGGCTGTTGATTTTCAGTCCGTGGTGCAGGGGATGCTTGACAGCAACACTGCCGCACTTTTCATCGACGAGGTGAACAGCGGCGGAACAGTATCCACCGAGATAGTTTACTGCGTGGGCGGCAAGCTGAGAAATCCTGCGCAGGTGGAGGGCAGCAGCGTTTCTGCGGATACGGTGCGTCCCGCAGGGTACAGCTGCGCCGATATCGACGGCGACGGCATCACAGAGATACCCGTTACCGAACTTCTTCCCGGTTATGAGAACGAGGCGGAGAAAATGTATCTTACCCGTTGGAACGTTTTCGAGAATTATGAGATAAAGCGGAAGTATTCGGGCTGGTACAGCAGAAGCGGCGGCTGGTGCATGATGTTCCCCGTAAGGTGGGACGGACTGATAACGGTGCGCCGTGACAGCAGCTCCGATTCGGCGGTGTTCTGCCGATACAATGCTTCGCTGTCCGCAAGCCCCCAGCTTATGGAGATAAAGGCTGTGAGCAGCCGTGATTCGGCGGATTATATTTCCGACGGCTGGCAGCTTATAACATCTTCGGGGGACACGGATTATATCGTGAAGCTGTCGGAGGACAGCACGGAATCACTGGTGCTTACGCTTACGGAGGTAAAGAACAATTTCTTTGTTATGCCGTAAGAGCCGTGCTTTTTCGGAGCACAGCGGAAAGGATTGATAAAAATGAGCGAGAAAAAACAGCCCTTTAAGTCCAAAATAGGCGGTCAGGCGCTTATCGAGGGCATAATGATGAGAGGAATAGACACCTCGGCAATGGCGTGCCGACTGCCCGACGGTACGATAGACGTTGAAACATGGAAGATAAGAAACGGCAAGGACGCACCCTGGTATGTGAAAACACCCTTTATCAGAGGCTGCTTCAACTTTGCAAATTCACTGGCAGACGGCATAAAATGCACCATGAAGTCCGCACAGAAGCAGATCACCGACGATGACGAGGAAGAGGATCCCGAAAAGATGTCCCGTTTTGAGCGCTGGCTCAGTTCCAAGCTGGAGGGAGAGCACGGCAAGGAGATAATGGACACCATAATGATGGTATGCTGCATTGCGGCAATGGTTGTTGCGGTGTGCATTTTCAAGTTCGTGCCTGCGGCAATATCAAGTCCGCTGAAATATATCGGCGCTCCCGACTGGACAAAGACCGTCACGGAGGGTATTATCAAAATAGCCCTGCTGGTGGGCTATATGTGGGCAATATCCCATATGAAGGATATCCATACCACATTCATGTATCACGGTGCGGAGCACAAGACCATAGCCTGCTATGAAAACGGGCTTGATCTTACCGTGGAAAATATCAGAAAGCAGTGCAGATTCCACCCAAGATGCGGCACAAGCTTTATTTTCCTTGTGGTGCTGATAAGCGTATGCGTGGGAATGTTCCTGCCATGGAGCAATGTATGGCTCAGATTCGGGCTCCAGCTGCTGCTTCTGCCTGTTGAGGCTTCTATCGGCTATGAGCTTATCAAGCTTGCGGGAAGATATGACAATCTGTTCACGAAGATAATTTCAGCCCCCGGACTCTGGCTCCAGAGAATAACCACAAAGGAGCCTGACGACAGAATGATCGAGGTTGCGATAGCGGCGCTTACGCCCTGTCTGCCCAAGGACGGAGAAGAGGACAAATGGTAATATCGCAGGTTTTTGAAACGATAAAGTCGATACTGTCCGCAAGGGATATCGAGGACTATGAGTTCGACAGCCTTTGCATCATGGAGGATTATCTTCATGCGGACAGAATGGCGATAGCCGCAGACGGCGGACGTGAAGCCGACGATGCTGCGGCAAAGCGTGCGATAGCTGCCGCACAAAAGCGTGCGGAGGGTTATCCGCTCCAGTATGTGCTGGGAAAATGGGAGTTCTTCGGGCTGCCTTTCAGGGTGGGCGAGGGTGTGCTTATCCCACGTCCCGACACGGAGATACTTGTGGAGACCGTGCTTGACTATTTTAATAGTATAAAATGCACATCGCCTAAAATAGTTGATCTTTGCAGCGGGAGCGGCTGCATATCGGTGGCGCTGAAAAAGCATATTCCCGAGGCTGAGGTGACGGCGGTGGAGCTTTCCTCGGAGGCTATGCCTTATCTTGTGGAAAATGCACGAATGAACGGCGTTGTTCTGAGATACATCAAAGGAGATGTGATGAACGGTGCTGTCATGGAGAATTTCGCCGATAAGGAAGATGTGGGCGAGTATATCAAGGCAGACTGCATCGTATCGAATCCGCCCTATCTTACCGAGGAGGAGATGTCCGATCTCCAGACGGAGGTGGGCTATGAGCCGAAAATGGCGCTGGACGGCGGACTTGACGGGCTGAAATTCTACCGTGTGATATCCTGCCTCTGGAAAACCATACTGAAAGACGGCGGACTGCTGGCATTTGAGGCAGGATATATGCAAGGGCAGGCGGTAAAGGACATCATGGAGAAAAACGGCTTTGAAAATGTACGGATAAAAAAGGATTACGGCGGCAACGACCGTGTAATATACGGCTTTAAAAAGCCGGACTCTGAAAAGGAATGATATAATATGGTAATTGATTTTGACAATGAGGAGTTTGCTTCCTTTCCCAACTTCAAGGGCGGAGAGGGCGAGATGCTGTCGAAAATGCACTATGACGGACTGAACAGGATAATGAAAGCAAAGCTTGAGCCGGGTGCGTCCATAGGACTGCACACCCATGAGGGCAACAGCGAGATAATATATATCCTTTCGGGCGAGGGAAGCGTTTTGTACGATGGAGAAAGGCTGCCGCTGAAAGCGGGGCAGTGCCATTACTGTCCCAAGGGACATTCCCACAGCCTTATCAACGACAGCAAGGACGTGCTGGAGTTCTTTGCGGCGGTTCCCGAACAGCCGTAAGACCTATATGAGCATATAGTAAAAATATCAGCAAAAATCGTTAATTAAAAATACATTTTATTTTTGCATAACGAAACCATTGTGCTTTTTTTGTGAAAAATGTTGATAATGGGACGAAAATAATCCGAAAAATCTGTTATAATAATAGTTGTAGTGCAAAATTTAATGTGCTATAATAAGCGTAGCGAATTAAGAAAATAATTCCCAATAACTTAATGGAGGAACAAAATAATGAAAACTAAGAAGATTCTTGCTGCTCTCGCAGCTTCTGCAATGGCACTCACAATGACATCTATCGCAGCTTCCGCAAGCGGCGCTGAGGACGATGCTGAAGAGGTTACAGAGGAAGTAGCTGAGGAAGAGGTTGTTGAGGAAGAGGAAGTTCTTCCCGAAGAGGAGACTGACCCTGAGATCGACGACGCAGACGCTGAAGAGGAAGAGACAGAGGAAGAAGAGCCCGAGGAAGAGGAAGAGACTGAGGAAGAGACTGAGGAGACTGAGGAAGAGACAACTGTTGTTGAGGAAACAGCAGAGACAACTTCTCCCAAGACAGGCAACGCTCCCGTTGCAGCAGCTGTTATTCCCGTTGCTCTCGCAGCAGCAGCTATCGTTGCTAAGAAGGCTAAGTAATTTAAACTTCGGTTTTAAAATTTTAACTTAGGCAATGTTCATGCCCGCCTTTGATATCGAAGACGGGCATGATTTTTTATAAGAGAAAAAGGTTACTGAAATAAGAGGAGGACGGGATATGCAGATCGACAGGACACTGCGCTCGGCAGCGGCGGCTTTTGCTGCGGCGGCTGTTATTACGGCAAGCACGGGTGCGGTATACGCCGAAGAAAGTGCTGCAGCCGTGCCCGAAACGGGCAATATCGGCATAAGCGCTTATCTGGTACCCGCAGCTATCGCAGCGGTTGCAGTGGTGGCTAAAAAGAAAACAAAATGATTACATTTTTTCCACATCGGTGTGGAAAACGTTATCATTTTTTGCTATTTTGTGTGAATATGCACAAGCATAATTGATCTTTTTTGTTAAAATGAATATAGATTTTTCTGTTCAAATAAGATATAATATAACCATATTATGTGGGGATTTAAACGATTTCCGCATCTAAATATGATGGCTCGGATATTTGTTATATGAATATTCCTGCCGCACATTTTCAAACATTTATGAAAGGATGTTTAATCATGAAGATGAATAAGATTGTTGCCGCTGCTGTCAGCGGCGCCGTAGCAGCTTCCGCTGTTGCTGTTTCCGCATTTGCTGTTGATCCTATCACAGCTACACTCGGCTACACAGACACAAACTGGACATACCAGGATTGGGAGTCCTCCGCTGAGATCACAGGCGACGGTACATACACAATCACTTCCACTGCAGTTGCAGGCACAGAGGAGATCGGTGTATTCGTAATCGACTGCCAGGGTATGTTCGCTGCATATCCCGATGCAACAGCTACACTCGACACAATCGAGATCGACGGCGCTGAGGTTTCTTTCGATGCTTCCAAGATCATCTACGGCGATATTGAGGAAAAGGGCAACTACAGAATCGAGATCTACAATATGTACGGCGATTCCAAGGATGATCCCGCTATCAGCAATGCAACTCCTATCTCCGAGTCTCTCGCAGTAACATTCACAGTTTCCGGTCTCGGCGAGGCTGCTGCTGAGGATACAGCAGAGGATGCTTCCGAGGACGCAGCTGTTGAAGAGACAGCTGACGAGGCTGTTGAGGATACAGCTGCTGAAGAAACAACAGAAGAGGCAGTTTCCGAGGAAACACCTGCTTCCGATGATACAACAACTGCTGCTGCAACAGGCAACACAACAACTGCTGCTATCGTTTCTGTAATGGCTGTTGCTGCTGCTGCTGCAATCGCTGCAAAGAAGAGAAAGTAATTTCTTTTCATAAAAATATTTGAATTTTTAACTGCGGTCGTGCTTTCGGCCGCAGTTTTTTTATGCCCTTAGGGGGTGTTACAGAATTAATACATTTATTTACAGGTGATTTACAGCGGTGACATTGTGCAAACATCACAATTACACGGGGGTTACATTTGTATATTATTAATAATGAGAAGCGCTTGCTTTTGGCTAAATGACACATTGATTTATTTTGGCGTTTTCTATACTATTGTAATATAGAGAAATAGTACAAAAAGAATGGGACGACATAATTTTTTTGTAAAGGCGGGAAATTTATGCGTCATATAACGGCTGCCGCTGTGTCGGCGGCTTGCGCTGCGGCTATGGCTGCTTTGCCTGTGTCGGCGGCGGATATCGGCAGTATTGAGATAAATGTTGCCGACAGGGGGTGGATAGTCCAGTATTGGGGAAGCCCCGATGAATCTGCGGGGATAGCTTCCCGTGAAAATGCAGAAATAACGGGGAACGGCGACTATACAGCCTCCGTGACCTTTGAAAATTCGCTGGGAGACGCAGCTTTTCTGGCGCTTTGCTCGGATATTGATGCCGATGATATGCCCGAGGGCATGGAGGTGCGTATAAATTCCGTTTCCGTGGACGGAAAGAACGTGGAGTTCGGCATAAACGGTTCTCCCGACTGGAAAGAGCAGAACGGCAGAATGTGCGTAAATATCGTCAACAGCTGGACGGGAAATGAGGCGGATATTGCCGCAGATCCGCAGGATTTTGACGGTGCGGAGAATGTTACCGTGAGCTTTTCGGTAAGCGGACTTCCCGAAGAAGAGGAGAATGTGCTGTCGGATATCGCAGATGATGCCGATATTTCCGAAACCGAGCCTGAAAAATACACCCCTCCCTCCGATGATATCATCGGAATGTCGGACGAGACGGAAAACACAGTCAATGCTGACACGGGAGACGGCACGGCTTCGCTTATGATCGCTGCGGCTGTTTCGGGAGCGCTGGCGCTTATTATGCGGAAAAAGCATGCCTGAACCGTGATTTTGTGACAATGTGTTTACAATAGCCAAAAATATAGTTACAACTTTATTACAATTTCCTATTGAAAATTACAGTCCGTTACTATATAATATTATTGTCGAATGAAAGAGGAGTTTGTCCCCGCAGAAGTTATAAACGTTATCGTGACGCAGATGCGCAGTTTCCGTCAGTTAACATTACGGAAAAATGCTTGTAAAAATGTGCTATGGAAAAACGTCGCAATTTGTTTATAATGTCAATAGAATAAATTGAATTATAGTGATATAATTTAAGAGTATAAAGATAGCTGTTTTTACAGCAATTTAGGAGGAAATTAAAATGAAAATGACTAAGGTTGTTTCAGTTGCAGCAGCTGCTGCTCTTGCAACATCTATGGTTGCGGTTTGCGCAAGCGCTGCAAGCTTTACTGTTGCTGATTCCAATGCAAGCGATGGTACACTCCGTCTCCTTACAGAAGAAAAGAATTACAAGTCCGAGGGTATCGGTCTCTTCACACAGGGTAACCTCGACATCACAAGCGTTTACGGCTTCAAGATCACTTTCACAGCTGACAGTGATGTCAATGCAGGCGTAGGCGGCGGCTGCGGCTTCAACTCTCAGTCCACAGGCTGGAAGTCCATGGAGTGGGGCAACAAGGACGCAGGCAAGGAGCTTTCCGTTGATGACAACAATGTTATCACATATCTCTCCGATTCTCCCGTATTCAAGGCTACTGATACATATGCACAGATCTGGATCCAGTGCTGGTGGCAGAATGCCGATGTAACTGTTGAGTCCATTCAGGCTCTCGACAAGGACGGCAACGTAATCGACTATGCAGCAGCAATCGCTGACGCACAGGCAGCAGCTGAGGCAGAAGCAGCAGCTGACGAGACAACAGCTGAGACAGAGGCTGCTGTTGATGCAACAGTTGAGGAAACTGTTGAGGAGACAGCAGTAGAGGAAACAGTTGAAGAAACTGTTGAGGAAGTTGTTGACGAAGAGGCTGTTGAGGACGTTGAGGAAGACGCAGCTGACGAAGAGGCTGACGAAGAAGCAGCTGATGAGACAGCAGGTCTTGATCTTGAGGCTCTTGCTGAAGCAAACGGCACACTGGTTGCTTCCGACTGCGAGTCCAACGGCGCTTGGGGACAGGCTGCTGTTCTTTACACATACAACAACATCGGTGAGGACGAAGAGCCCGGTGAGAATCCTTTCGATGTTTCCATGCTCAATGCTAATTCCGCAATGGTAGTATTCTACGATGCAGAGACAGCTCCCGAGCTTGTCCTCCAGAGCTGGAGCGGCGGCGAGGGCTGGGCAAAGGTTCCCGCTAACGAGACATACTCCAAGCCCGGTATGGCTGTATTCACATATGATTACATGACAGCTATGTACCAGTCTGAGGACTTCTCCACAGTTGACGCTGTAAACATCGGTGACACAGGCACACCTCTTACAGTTTCCGCTGCATATGTTGTTGATCTTTCCGCTGTAGCTGCTGACGTTGCTGACGATACAGTTGAGGCTACAGTTGAGGCAACTGTTTCCGATGATACAGCAACAACAGTTACAGCTGATACTCAGACAACTGACAATGTTAAGACAGGCAACACATCTGCTGCAGCAATCGCAGCAATCATGGCTGTTGCAGGCGCAGCTGTTGTAGCTGCAAGAAAGAGAAAGTAATTTCTCTCTGATTTTCGGATTGTTCCTGCGGTTTCAACGCCGCAGGGATAATATAAATTTAAGAAAGTAGAATGGCATTTAATATGCCGAATGGAGGAAATAACAATGAACTTCAAGAAGATTTCTGCTGTTGCTGCTTCCGCAGCTCTCGCAGCATCTATGATGTCCCTTTCCGCTTCTGCTGCTGACTGGTCCAAGACAGGCTATGCAGATGACGATCCCACAACAGTAACAATCGTTTCCACAAACGCTGACGGTGTTACATTCACACAGCAGGTTGCTGGCGGTTCCTGCAAGGCAAGACTCACACTTAGCGAGATCCTTGAGAACCCCGATGATGTTTCCAAGGTTTACAGCGGTTCTTGGGACGTAACATACACAGGCCTTTCTTCTCTCACAGGCACAGAGATCGGCTGGCTCGGCGGCGGTACATACTGCGCAACAACTAACTCCGCAGGCTTTGGTCTTGCTCCCACTGAGTACAACGAAGACGGCACAACTGTTTGGGATGACACACAGACAGTACAGGATTCCTTCAAGTATCTCCTTCCTTCTCAGGTTCCCGCAGATGCTTCCGAGGCTGAGTTCGTATTCATGGATTGGTCCGGTCAGGATCTCGTTGCTAACGGCATCGAGCTCACAGTTTCCAACTTCCACATCTATGACAAGGACGGCAACGAGATAGCTCAGAAGGCTTACGCTGGTGATTCCGCTGCTGCTGAAGAGGCTCCCGCTGAGACAGAGGCTGCTGCTGAGGATACAGCTGCTGTTGAAGAGACAGCTGCTGAGGAGACAACAGAAGCTGCTGCTCCCGCTGCTGATGATACAACAACATCTACAGCTACAGGCAACGCTTCCGCTGCTGCTATCGCTTCTGTAATGGCTGTTGCTGCTGCAGCTGCTGTTGCTGCTAAGAAGAGAAAGTAATTTTAAATTGCTTTTTATTTCTGAATAAGTAAATTTAGACCGCAGGTTCTCTATGATCCTGCGGTTTTTTTTATTATACGCCTTGCATTTGACGGATTGTTATGGTATAATGAATTTATCAGATAAATTGTTAAGAAAACGTTGAATAACGGAAATCAGCGCTTTCTTGAATTTAATGCATTTTCGGCAAAATACAGGAGGCTATCATGCAGTACATACTTACCGCCACGGCTTCGCCGCTTACGGGAAACGTCGGCGCAACGGTGTATATCATAATCGGTGCCGTTGCAGCGGTCGTTATAATCGGAACAATTATTGCCGGCATCGTCGGCAAGAAAAATAAAAAGTGATTTTTTGAAAGGACGGATCTATTATGGGACTTATCAATGCAGCAGCTTCGGCAGTCAGCGGTGCGCTTGCCGATTCATGGCTTGAAACTATCGAACCCGATACCATGAACGAGGGGACTCTTATGGTCAGCGGCGTTCAGGTGAGAAAGGGAAAAGGCTCGAACACAAAAAGCACTTCCAATGTGATCTCCAACGGCTCGGTCATTCACGTTTACCCCAACACAATGATGCTGCTTATCGACGGCGGAAAGATCGTTGACTATTGTGCGCAGGAGGGATATTATAAGGTTTCCCTTTCGTCGGCGCCCTCGCTTTTCAACGGTGAATTCGGCGATGCTCTCAAGGATACATGGGAACGCTTCAAGTTCGGCGGCACCCCCTCGTCCAATCAAAAGGTTTATTACATCAATCTTTCTGAGATCAAGGGCATCAAGTTCGGCACGAAGAATCCCGTCAACTACTTTGACAATTTTTATAATTCGGAGCTTTTCCTCCGTGCGCACGGAACATATTCGATCAAGATCACCAATCCGCTGAAATTCTTTGCGGAGGTATGCAAGGGCGGAATATCAAGAGTTCAGATCGAGGATATCAATCTCCAGATGCTGGCGGAATTTCTTGATGCGCTCCAGTCCGCAATAAATCAGATGTCGGCTGACGGCGTGAGAATATCCATGATTACCTCAAAGAGCCGTGAGCTTTCAAAGTATATGTCCACGGTTCTCGACGAGGACTGGAACGAGCTGCGTGGCATCGAGGTATGCTCCGTGGGTATTGCAAGCATTTCTTATGATGATGAGTCGAAGAAGCTTATCAATATGCGCAATCAGGGCGCAATGATGTCCGACCCGACGGTGCGTGAGGGATATGTTCAGTCCTCTATCGCACAGGGCTTGCAGAATGCAGGCTCCAACACCGCAGGCGCAGGAAATGCTTTCATGGCTATGAACATGGGCATGGCAGGTGCAGGCGGATTTATGAATGCCGCAAGTCAGACAAACGCTATGCAGATGCAGCAGAATCAGGCGCAGCAGAATCAAGCACAGCAGAATGCGGCGCAGCAGAGCGGTCAGTGGACGTGTTCCTGCGGAAATGTCAATACCGGCAATTTCTGTAACAACTGCGGAGCAAAGAAGCCTGTTCAGCAGAGCGGCGGTCAGTGGACCTGCTCCTGCGGAAACGTGAATACTGGCAACTTCTGCAATAACTGCGGTGCGAAAAGACCTGCTTCGGGCACATGGAAGTGCTCCTGCGGTGCCGAAAACACGGGCAATTTCTGCAATAACTGCGGCGCAAAGCGTATGTAATTTCCGAACGGAGACATGATTTATGAATACAGTCAATTATTCCTGCCCCAACTGCGGCGGAAAGCTGGTATTTGATGCCGAAAAGCAAAGCTTTACCTGCGAATGGTGTATGTCGGACTTCACGCAGGAAAACATCAATGAGATATTCGGCAGCGGAGATAATGCTCCGTCAGTAAGCGACGGCACCGCTTCCGAGGAGCTTTGCCGTGATTTTGAAAACGGAGCAGGCTTGTATGTCTGCTCAAGCTGCGGTGCGGAGATCATCGCCGATGACAATACCGCCGCCACTTTCTGTTATTACTGCCACAGCCCCGTGGCGCTGAAAGGCAGACTTTCGGGAAAATACTGTCCGCAGAAGGTCATTCCTTTCAAGATCAGCAAGGAAAAGGCTATCGATGGCTTCAAGGAATGGTGCGGCAAAAAGCTGTTTCTGCCCGGTGACTTCAAGTCGCAGGCCACGCTGGAAAAGATCACGGGAATGTATGCTCCCTACTGGCTGGCGGACTGCCATGTCAGTGCTTCGGTAATTGCGGAGGCGGAAAAGGTACATACTGTGACCGCAGGCGGTTATAAGGTCACCACTACCGAGCATTTTGATGTGTCCCGTGCTGCGGAAATGGACTACATGGGTGTGCCTGCGGACGGCTCAAAGAAGCTGGACGATGCGCTGATGAATTCGATCGAGCCGTATAATTACGCCGATCTGACGGATTTTTCCATGTCATATCTCCAAGGCTTCTGTGCGGATAAATACGATGCGGAAAAAGCCGACGTTCTGCCTATGATAAAGCAGCGCATATCAAATGGTGCGATTTCGACACTGAAAGATGATATCCGTGGCTATGACACTGTTATCACGAAGCATGAAAGTGTCCGTATACTGAAAACAGACTGGCATTACATGATGCTGCCCGTGTGGTTTCTGAGCTATGACTATCGGGGCGAGAAGTATTTCTACGCTATGAACGGTCAGACCGGAAAATGCTCGGGTCATATGCCAATATCCAAGGCGAAGCTTGCGATAGCGTCGGTTATAGGCGCAGTTGTGGGCATCGGACTGGGTCTGCTGATCGGAGGTGTTCTCCTTGCGTAAGCTGACAGCGATAATTACGGCATTTGCCGCTTCGGTTATCTGCGGAATATCCGCATCGGCGGCGTCGGTGAATATATGGAACGATGATATTCTGTCCGCCGAGGAAGAACAGGCGGTTGTTAGTTATGCAGATGATGTTTCGGCGGAAACAGGCTGGAACATTGATATCTATGTGACCGACGGCATTGATGTTTATGAAGATGAGCTGTACCGCTACTGCATTGACAGCTTTGAGCGTGACTTCGGCTATGATGCGGACGGTGTTCTGTTTCTCTGCGACACCGATTATACCTATCTGATAACCTCGGGCAGAGCTACCGACTACATCTCAATAAACGAGAGTGAATATGTTGCACGAAGCGGCAACGACTATTACGGAACGGACAATGTGAAGAGCATAACCACTGTTCTTGACGGTGTTCGCATACAGTATGAAACGGGAATTGACTCGGGAAACAGCGGATTTGATCTTACGGGCGGGATCGTTGTGGGCATTGTGCTGGCTGCGATAATCGTTGCCGTTATACTGATCTCGGTGCATACGGGCTACAAGACCTATGCCCAGCCGGTGACGAACAACTACCTCAATGCAGGCTCGCTTAGATTTAACCGCAGAGAGGACAAATTCATTCGCCGCAGTGTAACAAAGGTCCCTGTCGGAGAAGGCGGCGGATCTCACGGAGGACCATCCCACGGCAGCGGTGGCGATCATCACGGCGGCGGAGGCCACAGATAATCGAATTTTTTATTGGGCGCACAGTTTGGGCTGTGCGTCTTTTTTTACTTTATTTATGGCGCTTTGTAACACTCTTGTATATAAGTTACAAAAAAGTGACAAATAATTACGGTAAAATATATTAAATTTAGTGACATTTTTTTTGTAAAAATCACTGTACGTTTGGAGAATTATGTGATATAATAAATGTGTAGCGATTTTTTGGTCGTTTACCAAAATGTAACCATTTGATATTTGTGAGTTGTCATGAGGTAACAAAACAAATATTGCTTATAATGTCACTTGTTTTTGGGCATTTTGATGTATGATTTTGTCAAATGCAGAGATCGGAGCGGTTTTTCGGTCAGATGCTTTGAAAAAAATAAATAAGAACAGCATGGACTGTATTGGTCCGTGAAACAAAGAAAGAGGATTGTGCCAATGAAATTCAGAGCAAAAGCGGTTTTTTCATTGCTGCTTACAGCTTTGCTGCTTACAGGCTGCGGTACAGCCGTTGCAAGCGACACTCCCGAAGTGCTGCCCTCGATCGACGAGGTGCCCGGGGAGGCTGTTTCCGTTGAGGTGAAAAATGCAGGTGCGTCACCCGAAAATGCTGCCGACAGCAGCGTTACCTCTCCCGACAAGGTGGATATAATCAGGGACGAGAACGAGGACGTGCTCACCCAGCAGGGGCCTGCTTACATAGACAGCTCCGACAAGGGCGAGTTCAGCTATACTCCCGATTATGACAAGGAATTCTTTGACGATGATCTTTTTATCGGCGATTCTATCAGCACGGGTTATTCGGGCTACGGTATCATCGACGAGAAAAATGTTTTCGCAAAGATCGGTCTTAATCCGCTGACTGCGCTTGATACCGAGGTCACCACCACCAACGGAGATATCCTGCTGGAGGACGAGCTTAAGATCACTCAGCCCAAGAGAGCATACATCATGCTTGGCTCCAACGGAATCGACTGGCTGGCGTGCAGCAATATGCGTGACGCTATCGGCGATATCATCGACGCTGCTGCGGCTGCAAGCCCCGATACTCAGATCGTGTGCCTGTCCATTCCCCCCGTTACAAAGGAATATGACGAGGCGAACGAAGAGCTTGATGTTATGGACAAGATCAACACATACAATGAGCTGCTGGAGCAGCTTTGCGGTGACAAGGGCATTACATACATCGACATTACAACGATGCTTGAAGACAACGAGGGCTATTTTGTGTATTATTACGCCGAGAGCGACGGTATGCACTTCAAGCCCACTGCCTATAAAATGCTGTTGAGCAAGATACAGTACACTCTCAGCTGAACGGACTGAAATGGAAAAGAAGAACTACCAGCGTGAGCTGGACAAGCTGATCGCAGGGCTTTCGGAGAATGAGCCTCCGAAGCTGCTGCTTCACAGCTGCTGCGCACCCTGTTCCAGCTATGTGCTGGAATATCTGTCGAATTATTTTTCGATAACCGTGCTTTATTACAACCCGAATATTTTTCCCGAGGAAGAGTATAACAAGCGTATCGAGGAGCAGAAGCGGCTGATATCGGAACTGCCTGCGAAAAATAAGATAAGCTTTGCGGAGATAGGCTGGGAGAGCGAAAAATTTTATGCGGCTGTAAAGGGCGTTGAAAATATTCCCGAGGGCGGCGAGCGGTGCTTCAGGTGCTACCGTCTGCGACTGGAAGAGGCTGCAAGGCTGGCACGGGACGGCGGATTTGACTATTTCACCACCACACTTACGATAAGTCCGATGAAAAATGCCGCCAAGCTCAACGAGATCGGAAATGAGCTGGCGGAGATATACGGTGTGAAGCATCTGCCCTCCGATTTTAAGAAAAACGGCGGCTATCAGCGTTCGGTGGAGCTTTCGCATCAGTACAATATGTATCGTCAGGATTACTGCGGCTGTATTTTTTCAAAGGCAGAGCGGGACAGACGCATGGCGGAAAAAAATAAAGCGGATATCTGATATTTCATCGGATATCCGCTTTTTGTGTTGTTACGATCTTTTGGAAATGACCATTTCTTTGAGCTTCTGATAGCTCTGCTCACTGATAACGTGCTCTATCTTGCAGGCGTCCGCATCGGCAGTATCAGCGTCAACACCAAGAGTTTTTTCAAGGAACTCATGGATAATAAGGTGGCGCTCATAAATGCTGCTTGCCTTGCGGTAGCCTTCCTCGGTGAGAAGTATCTGTCCGCTTGGCTCAACTGTGATGTAGCCGTTTGTTTTCAGGATAAGCACTGCACGGCTGATGCTGGGCTTGGAGTAGCCAAGCTCGGTTGCGATATCAACGGAGCGGACATAGCCTGTACGCTGCTGGAGTATCAGTATGGTTTCGAGATAGTCTTCGCCCGATTCATAAATAGCCATGGCGGGAAACCTCCTTTAAAATTTGATTTATATAATGAAATACAGAGTTTATTAACAGTTACTTTTAATATTATATCATATATCATGGATAAATGCAAGGATATTTTAAATTAAAATTTCAGCCGCAGCAAAAATAAGATAAGCTGCGGCTTGATTTTTGTTATAATTCGATCTCGGGAAGCTTTTCCTCGGGATTGTTCAGGGCAAGTCCGATAACTCCGCTGTAAAATGCGGAGGGATTGCGTTTCAGCCTTTCGGCGATAAGCTCCGCCTGTTCTCTGTCGGGGGCATAGAGTGACATTTCCATAAGCGGAAATTCGGTGTCCTTAATGCTGAATTTTACTATGCAGCCGTTGTCGCTGTCGGTTATTGCGCAGGATATCTCGTTTTCACGGCGGATATCCGCAAAATATGAATATGCAGCTGTAAGAATGCTTCTGCGAAATGTTGCGGGGATATATCGGTTGAAATATTCGGAGCCGAGCCTGCCCTTTTCCTCGATGCGGACAGTTTCTTCGCCGTTTTCATCGGTCACGGTGACAGCTCCGCTGGCGATAAGATCAGCCATTGCTTCCGAATAGTAAAAGTGATTGATAACGCCGCTGTCCAGTGCTATTTCATGGAGCTGCTCCGAGGGAACGGGGCGGTCAAGCCTGTCAAGCAGATAGCACAGCAGTATTTTTACGGAATGAGCCGAGGTCATTTCAGGCTCGGAGAGTTTTCTTGCGGACATTTTATTGTTCTTCCTTTTATTTCTGTTTTATTCAATAGGGGTGAGGCTGCTAAGTGTCGTATAGAGCATATACAGGAATGTCACCCACGCAGGGATCGATGTGATAAGTATAGGCATCGTGCGCTTTCTGTAATAGCCGTTTGAGGGCAGCGATTCAAGCTTGTATTTGCTCAGTGCGATCACCAGCGCAATTATTCCGCCGATAAAGAATATCAGCATTTCACCAAGCTGGAGCATCGTCTGGATATTGTCGGGCTGACCTGCGTAAGCATAGCTTATGAATGTGTGGGCATTCACCGCCATATGAGCAAGGATTGAGGGGATTATCGAGTTCATTTTGATATCCGCATAGCCGAATACTATTCCCACAAGAAAGCCCAGCACGAACTGATATGGATTTCCGTGGGCAAGACCGAATATCGCTGCCGAAAGAAATACGGCGAATTTTTTGTTTACTCTTGCGGCGTTGCGCATGATGACTCCACGGTAGAAAAGCTCCTCGAATATGGGGGCGGTTATCACGGTGGCTATCACTTCCAGCACCCAGCCTGCGGCAGTGTCGGGGTCGGCTGACATAGGATTGTATTCATAGCCTGCGGAATACAGCACGCTGCTCAGGAAAAAGTCGATAAGATAGCACACCTGCGCCATTCCCAGCGCAATAAACACTGTCAGCAGCAGCTTTTCGGCGGATAGCTTTTCCGTGTTGAAAAGGTCGGTGAATTTTCTGTGGGTGTAGGCGGAATATATCAGCGTCAGGACTATCAGAGAAAGCGTTACGCTGAACGAGCCGTAAATTATTACCGAGGGGGTTGTTACGATGTTTCCGTCGGCGTCCATTCTCGGCGATGAGCTACCGTAAATGATGCTGTAAAATATCATTGCGAAGATGTATGCAAGTATTTCCGAAAGCAGGAACAGCCACGCCGTTCCCGAATACACCGAACGTATCCGTTTCTTTTCCCACTTAGGCACGGGAAGCACATCACGGGGAGGCTGATAGGGCGGTCTGTAATATCCGCCGTAAGTATTGTAATTGTTCATTATAAATATCTGATAACTGCCACAACTCTGCCGAGAATGCTGCAATCGTCAACAATTATCGGGTCCATGGAATCATTCTCGGGCTGGAGGCGGTAGTGTCCGTTCTCCTTGTAAAATCTTTTGATGGTGGCTTCCTCGCCGTCAACAAGAATTGCGGCGATCTCGCCGTTGTTCACAACGCTGCACTGCTCGATAACAACAATATCCTTGTCGAGAATGCCTGCGTTTATCATACTTTTGCCGCGCACATTCAGGGCAAAAAGCTTGCCGTCATAGTGCTTTTCGGGGTGGAAGCTGATGTAGTCGGTAACGTCCTCAACGGCTGTGATAGGCTGACCTGCCGTGATAGTCCCAACCAGCGGAACTCTTACGCCGCCCTTGCCTGCCGGCTTGATAGCACGGTTCTGACCGTCCACCTTTTCAAGAAGTCCCTCTTCCACCAGCGCATTTACATAGCGTGAAGCGGTAGATGTAGAGCGGATATCCAGCGCCTTGCATATCTCGCGAATGGAGGGAGGAATGCCGTCCTCCATTCGGGACATGATGTAATCATATACTCTTTTTTCGTTTTCCTTCAAAAAAGCTCAGTCCTTTCATTTATTATTTTTCGTATTTATCCTTTAACTTTTTCAGCAGCAGCTTTGCAGCCTTGTTGATATCTCCGCAGCCGAGAGTTACGACAAGATCGCCGCTTTCGGCATTTTCGCAGACATAATCGGTCACAAGCTCAAAGTTTTTGTCGTGCTCTTCCTCGTCAAAATAAACTGCGCCGTCTATCTTTGCCGCCAGCTGCGATGTGTGAACGTCCCATGTGTTTTTCTCACGGCTGCCCATGATAGAGGTCAGAACGCACTTATCGGTAATGGAAAGCGCCTTTGCAAAATCGTCCATGAGAATTACAGTGCGTGAGAAAGTGAACGGCTGGAACACAGCCCATACCCGCTTGTAGCCCATATCCATTGCGGCATTAAGGGTAACTGTTATCTCTGCGGGGTGGTGGGCGTAATCATCAACAACGGTTATGCCGTTGACCTCGCCGTACTTTTCAAATCTGCGCTGTGCGCCGCGGAAATCGGCAAGTCCCTTTGCGATGCCGTCGGCAGTTGCTCCCGAATGATAAGCGGCAGCCGCAGCGGCGCAGGCATTCAGAACGTTGTGTCTGCCTGCGATATGCAGTACGATATGAGTGAAAAGCTCGCCCTTGTGCATAAGATCGAATTCGGTGTGCATTCCGCTGACATAATTTATGTTTGCGGGATACCAGTCAAAGGAGCTGTCATATCCGAAGGTGATGATCTCCTTGCCCGAGATGCCGCTGATCGCTTTCATGCTGTTTGCATCGCTTGCATTGACGATGACTGCCTTTGAAGCATTTTCCGCAAACTTATGGAACGATTTTATGATATTGTCCAGATTCTTGAAGTAGTCAAGATGATCCTCGTCGATGTTGAGAATGACCGCAGTATCGGGATAAAGCTTTAAGAATGTGTCCACGAATTCGCAGGATTCGCACACCATTGTATCATTTGTGCCCACCTTGCCGCTTCCGTGGATAAGGGGGAGCTTTCCGCCGATGTAAGCGGTGATGTCCAAGCCCTGCTCGACCATTATCTGGGTTATCATAGAGGTTGCGGTGGTCTTGCCGTGAGTTCCGCTGACGCATATTGCGTCGCTGTACCAGCCTGTGACGATGCCCAGCAGCTCGGAGCGTTCCAGAACTGGAACGCCGCTTGCCTTTGCGGCGATAAGCTCGGGATTATCTGCCATTATTGCGGCTGTATGGACGATAAGATCCGCACCCTCGATATTTTCCGCACGCTGTCCCAGCGGACAAACGTTTATTCCCATTTCACGGACAGCTTTAAGAGTATCCGTCTCGTTGTTGTCGGAGCCTGTGAGATAGTATCCTTTCTGGTGAAGTATCTGCGCCAGAGGGTACATTCCCGAGCCGCCTATACCGATGAAATGAATATGCTTCTTTCCGTCAAGAATGTGCATATCTGCCGGCTGTGTATTCATAATAGTTCAGTTCCTTTCGTTCGGGGTTTGCTGCCGCCTAAAAATTTACCGTAAATTAATAAAATTAACGCAGAAGTTTAAGGCATTTTTAAGGGACAGCCCTTATAATAGGTTATAAGAAATACAGCTGAAAACGTTTTTACGGGTCGGCTGCATTTTTCGGCAGAACGTTCTGCCGTATTTTTAATGCGTTTAATGGTCGCAAACAGTAAAAACAGGAGGACAAATACAATGACAATCACAGACATCAAAATCAGAAAGATCATCACTGAGGGCAGACTCCGTGCGGTTATCTCTATCACACTGGACAATATGCTTGCTGTACACGATATAAAGGTCGTTCAGGGTGATGAAAGACTTTTCGTTGCAATGCCCAGCAGAAAGGACGAAAACGGTATTTTCAGAGATATCGTTCACCCCATTTCTCCCGAGGCAAGACAGATGATCGAAACTCAGATCCTCGAGTGCTACACACGCCACATCGAGCAGATGCAGGCTGAGGAAGAGGCTGAAAGAGCAGGTCTTTGATCTTAGTCTTGGCTGATGTCATCAATCAATAAACGACGTCCGCTTTTTGCGGACGTTTTTTATTTTGTCCGTCCGTTTATATTCCCATTATGCGTGCCGTTTTGAGTATTGCTATCTGGGTTTTTGCATCGGGCAGCTCGTTGTTCATGACCATTTCCACTGCCTTTTCGAGAGGAAGCTTTTTAACGTCAAGAAATTCTCCCTCGTCCAGCTTCCGGGAATCGAATTTAAGTCCCTTTGCAAGGTACATATGGATCTTTTCCGTATCGTAAGCCACCGTGGGATAGCACACTCCCAGAGAGATGAATTCCTCGCATTCGGCGCCTGTTTCCTCTTTAAGCTCACGAAGTCCCGCCTTTTCGGGATCCTCGCCCTTTTCAAGCTTTCCTGCGGGGATCTCCAGCAGGGGCGTTTTAAAGGCATAGCGGAACTGCTCAACCATTATTACCTCATTTTTATCGGTAAGCGGTACAACGCATACTCCGCCCGAATGAACAACAAGCTCACGTCCTGCGGTAGTACCGTCCTCCAGCAGTGCCTTATCCTGATATACTTTAATTATATGTCCGTCAAAGACAAGATTTGATTCTATCGTTTTTTCTTCCAGATGCATGATGTTACCTTTCTCCATCGCTTTTTATGATGGTGTACAAATGTTCTGTTTTTATTATAACACAATAATAGCCTTTCTACAAGGGGATTTAGGAAATTTTTTCTCAATTTTCACTTAAAAACAGGTGCATACAAAACTTTTTTAATGCTTTGTATGCACCTGTTGCTTTTATATTATTTACTTTAGGTCGCCTCTAAAAACCATAGTGCCTCAGATGCGCAGTCAGATTTTTCGTCAGATTGTATAGAAATTTCGCAG
>CAKSKG010000012.1 GCA_934464775.1 uncultured Oscillospiraceae bacterium | reverse complement strand
GATCAAGGAAATGTACCTCAAGGCTTACTACGGCGCAGACTACAAGCCTGCTGAATAATTGATATATCAGTACCGATGATATAGTGGCAATACCGCACAAAACACGCTTATCAGCTTTGTACGCAATCTGTCTGCAAAATTTCTATACAATCTGACGAAAAATTTGACTGCGCATCTTACGCACAAGCTTAGTGTGGTATTGCCAAACTTAAGAGCCGCTCCTCCGGGGGCGGCTTTTTTGTATGTATTTGATTAAAAAGTCATCTTATATTTAACCATATTTTAATTAAAATATAGGTGACAAACGGCTGAGGATAGTGTATAATAAAAATGTTACAGATAATGCGGACGAAAGGAAAATAACAATGGCGATAAATCTTAACAAGGATCATTACAGAGGAAAAAAGAACAGCGCTGTATATCCCAATGCATATATTGACAGTGACGGCGAGATATATCCCAACGGAAAGCCTGCCGAAAGCACTTCACAGGAGATCTATCCGCAGAAAAAATCTGCCGAAGCCGTGCATGAGGCATATCCGAACATACAGACCGTGGGGAATGATGTTCCTGCACAGCCGCAGAACAATGAGGTCAGGACTTTGCCGCCCCAGAGCGGAGTGCCCGCAGTCAGAAAAAGAAAGGGATTTTCAAAGGGTGCGGCAGCGTTTTTGGTTGTATTAAGTTTAATCGCAATGTTTGCTCTGCCCGTAATGATGATTGCGGGGGATAACGATTATGACACATCAAGTTCATATGACTGGGAAGAATATAACGGCAACGGCATGGAGTATTATGACTTTGCAAGCAGCGGAACAAAGCTGATAACTGTATCGGCGGATTCGTCCGAGGTATATGTTTCGGCGTCCGGCACTGATATGATAGGGGTTTCCTGCTCGGGGGACGAACAGGTCGTTCTTGAGGACGGCGTTCTTACGATAGAACAGGGAGATTCTTCGGGCAGCGATATCAGCATTTATGTTCCGAAAAATTTTCAGGGCGATATAAAGATCACAAGCAGCAATGACGATATAATGTTCAGCGGTGTGATACTCAATAATATTGAAGCGTCAAATTCAAACGGTGAAATAAGGCTGAACAATACAAGAGTAAAGGGCAGCGCCGATATTCAGACAACATCGGCGAAGATATACACGTACAGCACAGAGTTTCTCGGCAGCAGCACCATTAAAACAAGCAATGCCGGTATAAGTGCCAGCAACACCGTATTCGACGGAGATGCAGTGATCTCCACAAGCAACGGTGACATCGACGTTTACGATATTTCCTTTAAGAATATGGACATAAAAACGGAAAACGGCGATATCTCCGGTCAGGCATACGGAAGCATTTCCGATTATAAGATCAGCGCACGGACAAAGAACGGTTCAAATACTCTCGGCAGCAGCACTGACGGAAAATATGAGCTGAACTGCACCGATTCAAACGGCGATATCTCGCTGCGGTTTGACGGCGACAAACCCGAAGCTCCGTCATTCTTTTATTTAGATGATGACGAAAGCACTGCCGATTCCGAGGAAGTCGTTGAGTTTTATGACGAAAACGGCGATCTTGTCCCGGAAGAGGATTCCGCCAGCCCGGACATTTCCGACGATGAATAATATATCGGAAAAATTTGCGGAAATGCAAAAAAATGTTGTAAAATCCCTTGACAATGGGAAAATGATGTGCTATAATAATAAAGCCGCATGTGACAGGCTTGGATAAGTTATGCCGTTTCGACGACATACGCCCGTTTGCAGCGAGTTTTTATAGAAAAGGCAGGTGCCACAGATGTACGCAGTTATTGAAACAGGCGGAAAGCAGTATCAGGTCAAGGAGGGCGATGAGATCTTCATCGAGAAGCTCGAGGTCAACGCAGACGATACAGTAACTTTTGATAAGGTTATCGCTGTTAACAACGATGCAGCTCTCACAGTAGGCGCTCCCTATGTTCAGGGCGCAGCAGTAGAGGCTAAGGTCGTAAAGAACGGCAAGGCTAAGAAGATCACTGTTTTCACTTACAAGGCTAAGAAGGGTTCTTCTCACAGAAAGAAGGGTCACAGACAGCCTTACACAAAGGTAAGAATCGAATCTATCAAGGCATAATTTCTCATGATAAAGGCTGTTTTTTATAAGAAAAACGGAGCTTTCGTGGGGTTCGGCATTACAGGTCATGCAGGCTATGCGGACGAGGGAAACGACATTGTGTGCGCTTCCGTTTCGTCGGCGGTCATGCTTGCCGCAAATACCGTTACGGATTTTTTTAATGCGGACGCTGATGTTTCCGCCGAAAACAATCTGATAGAATTAATGCTGAATGAAAGCTGTGAAGCCGCTGAACGTATGCTGGAAAGCTTATATGTTCATCTCGGATTTATTTCACAGGACTATAACGGTAGGATACGTATATCAGTTTCGGAGGTGTAAATACTATGATCAGAATTTCTATGCAGTTCTTTGCTCATAAGAAAGGTATGGGTTCCACTAAGAACGGACGTGATTCCGAGTCCAAGAGACTTGGCGCTAAGAGAGCTGACGGTCAGTTTGTAACTGCCGGCAATATCCTCGTTCGTCAGAGAGGTACACACATTCATCCCGGCGTTGGCGTTGGTATCGGTTCCGATGATACAATCTTCGCTACAATCGACGGCGTTGTAAAGTTCGAGCGTCTCGGTCGTGACCGTAAGAAGGTCAGCGTATACGCTGCTGAATAATTTCGGCTTTTGAGTATCAATGATCCGAAAAAGGAAATTCCTTTTATAAAGGAATAGTTCCTTTTTCGGATTTTTTTATTTCCGAAATATTTTCTGCATCGGATTTTACAAAAATACGTCATTTTACACCGATTTTACATACATAGTCTTGCGGATTTTACTTTTATAAGGTATAATTGATGCATATAACAGAAAGGAATGGCTGCATATGGCAAAAATAATTTGTGTTGAGGACGACGAGGGTATCCGCGAGCTTATATGCTGCGCTCTGAAAACAGGCGGCTATGAGGTTTTTCCCTGCGGCTGCGGAGCGGAGCTTCGTTCAACGCTTGAAAAGGTTCGCCCGTCGCTTGTCCTGCTTGATATAATGCTTCCCGACAGCGACGGAGTTGAGCTGCTGAAAAATATGCGCAGAAATGCCGATACGGCTGATGTGCCCGTTATAATGCTTACCGCAAAATCCACCGAGATCGACAAGGTGAACGGACTTGAAAACGGTGCGGACGATTACATAACAAAGCCCTTTGGAGTTATGGAGCTGCTTTCCAGAATAAAGGCAGTGCTGCGCCGTACCGACGGAAAGAAGCAGTCCGCTGCCGATATTATGACTGTCGGCAAGCTGGAGGTAGATGTTTCCCGAAGGATCGTTACCTATGACGGTGCAGAGGTGGAGCTTACCTTTAAGGAATTTGAGCTGCTCAGCTGTCTTATGGCAAACAGGAGCCTTGTAATGACCCGTGAACGTCTTATGGAAAGGGTTTGGGGCTTTCAGTATGAGGGCGAGACACGCACCGTTGACGCTCATGTGAAAACTCTCCGCCAGAAGCTTGAAGCCGCAGGCTGCACCGATATTATCCAGACGGTAAGAGGCGCAGGCTACAAGATACTTTAAGGAGCGTTTCCGATATGGAAAAAAAGATCTACCGAACTATCTGTGCGATAGTTCTTACGGCTGTGTTTCTGTTTGACCTTGCGGCGCTTGGGATATGCTTTCATTTTTACACGGTCAATGCGGAAAATGAACTGAAATATACTGCCGAAATAATGGCAACAGGCAATATGTCCGCAGAGGAGATAGCCGAGACTGTAAACAATGCATATTCATACGATATCCGAATCACCGAAATATCCCCCGACGGAACCGTTATCTATGACAGCGAGGCAAGGACTACCGAAAATCACCTGAACCGTCCCGAGGTGGCGGAGGCGTTTAAGAACGGAAGCGGTCAGGACAGAAGATATTCCGAGACGCTTTCAAGGACTACATATTATTATGCGGTCCTGCGGGGAGATAATGTTCTGAGATTTTCGCGCCAGACCGAGAGCATAGTTTCGGTATTTGTGACGGTCATTCCGTTTTTTGTGCTGGCGGCGGCAGTTATAGTTGTTGTTGCGGTTGTTGTTTCGCACAGCATATCCGCAAGGATAATGGTCCCCATAAACGGACTTGTCCGCAAAATGGACGTGCTGGACGAAAGTTCCGAAGCGGAATCCGTGGGAATTTACGAGGACTACGAGGAGCTTGTTCCCGTTATCAAAAAAGCAGGAGAGCTTTCAATGCAGCTCCGTGAATATATCACCCAGCTGAAACGTGAAAAGGACACAATAAAGCTCATCACCGCAAACATGGTGGAGGGAATGATACTCATTGATGGCAGGAGAAATATCCTTTCCGTCAACAGGAGTGCCGTGAAGATGCTCAATCCATATTATCCCTGCGACGACAAGCAGAGGAATATCGAGGAGCTTACACGCAGTTCGGAGCTGCTCCGTCTGCTGGATAAATCAGAGGAGCTTCCCAGCGTTACGGGTTCTATAGAGGTTGGCAGCAGATATTACCGTGTGTTCATAAGCCGTGCGGACAGCGAGGAAAAATCCGAACAGTGCGGAGCTGTCATAATGCTGGTGGACGAAACGGAAATACGCCGCACCGAGGAAATACGCCGTGATTTTTCGGCGAATGTTTCCCATGAGCTGAAAACGCCACTTACAACGATAAAGGGCTTCGGCGAGATGCTTGCCAACGGAATGATATCGGAAAGCGGAGATGTAAGCAAATACGGTCAGCGTATATTCAAGGAGAGCGAGCGTCTGCTCCAGCTTATCAATGACATAATCCGTCTTTCGGAGATCGAGGAAAAGACCGCTGCGCAGCTGGAGGATATTGACCTGTATGAAACTGCGGAGGAATGCGCTGATATACTCACCGCAAAGGCGGAGGCGAACAATATCACCCTTTCGGTCAGCGGCGAGCATTCGGTTATACCCGCAAACAAGAGCTATCTTACCGAAATGATAGTGAATCTGGCGGACAATTCCATAAAATACAACAAGCCGGGCGGACACGTTGATATAATCATCAGCGGCGGCAGCTGCCCCGCAGTTACCGTAAAGGACAACGGAATAGGCATTCCCGAGGAAAGTCAGTCACGGATATTCGAGCGTTTTTATCGGGTCGATAAGAGCCATTCACGTCAGACAGGCGGTACGGGACTTGGATTATCCATTGTAAAGCATATCGCCGCATATCACGGAGGAAATGTCACACTTAAAAGCGAAGTTGGCGTCGGTACGGAGATAACCGTTACCTTTCCGCCGAAAAATCAATGATACTGAACAAAAGGTCGATACCTATATTGGATCCATGCCTCCGCATCGTTTTGTAAAATTATTCTATTTCAATGATATGTACGGCTTTGTCAGCCGGAAAAAGCGTGCGGCTTTGCAGAGCTGAAACCTTATAATTTAATGAACTTTGACCGCTCCCGAGGCTTATGCTTCGGGGGCGTTTTTTTGTATAACAGTATATTTGCGCCAAAATGGGAAAGATTCATCAGAATAGATTTATACGATTTTTTCACAGCAATAATTATATTATTTCGGAAACGGTTTTGATATAATAAGCAAAGTGAAAAATAAATGCTTCGCCATGGTATTTTGTGATTATGGGGAAAGAGGTGCTGTTATGAAAGATATGAATATTTATATAGATCAGGCAGGATACAGACCCAACGGCGCAAAGCTCGCCGTTCTGCCCTTTGCCGCAGAAAGCTTTGCGGTCTGCGATACGGACGGAAATGCCGTTTACGGCGGAAAGACACTGCATTTCGGCTTTGATGAGGCTTCGGGGGACGATGTTTACACAGCAGATTTTTCCGATTTTTCGGAATGCGGAACATACCGCATAGAAGCTGACGAAAAGCATTCGTCGATGTTTAAGATCGCCGATGATGTGTATGCTCCCGTGTGCCGTGATCTGCTCCGTGCGTTTTATTATCTCCGCTGCGGCTGCGGACTTGACGAAAAATATGCGGGGGAATATGCTCATGCTCCCTGTCACACCGAGCCTGCCGTTGAATGGGAGGATCATTCCGTTTCAAAGGATATCTGCGGCGGCTGGCATGATGCAGGGGATTACGGCAGATATGTTACCGCAGGTGCGTGTGCGCTGGCTCATATGCTTTACGGTTATAAGCTTTTTCCGAAAGCATTTGACGGCATAAAAAGCAATATTCCAGACGGCTCCTATAAAATGCCCGATCTGCTGACCGAATGCAGAGTTGAGCTTGAATGGATAATGAAGATGCAGCGTGCCGACGGCGGAGTTTATCATAAAGCAACTACCGCTCATCATGCGCCGTTCATAATGCCCGAGGAGGACAGGGCGCAGATGTATCTGCTTCCTGTTTCGTCCTCGGCAACAGCAGATGCATCGGCTGTATTGGCGCTGGGAGCTTCGGTATACCGTCCATTTGATGCGGAATTTGCCGACAGGCTTTCCGCTGCGGCGCAGAAATCCTATGAGTGGCTTGAAAACAATCCCGATTTTCTCTTTGTAAATCCCAAGGAATGCACCACTGGCGTTTACGGAGAGCATGACGATACGGACAACCGCTTCTGGGCGGCTGCCGAGATGTTTTCACTTACAGGCAGGGAAAAATACTGCAGGGACGCGGAGCATTTAGCCGAAAAGGATTTTCCGAAAACGGCTTTGGGATATTCGGAAACAGGCGGCTTCGGTGCGCTGGCGTATATCTTTGCAAAGCGTGAGGGAAGGAATGAAAAGCTGCTTGTATCGCTGAAAAACGGATTTGTCCGCCGTGCGGAGGAGCTTAAAGGCTATTCGGACAAATGCGGCTACGGCACGGCGCTGCTTCCGCAGCATTACGGCTGGGGCAGCAATATGGGCGTGCTTGTTTCTGGAATGATATTCGTTATTGCGGATATTCTCTGTGACAGCGGCAGATACAAAAATTATGCGGCTGCGCAGCTTGATTATATCCTTGGAAAAAATGCTCTCGGCATAAGCTATGTTTCGGGAACAGGGGAGCATTCCATAAACAATCCCCACTTCCGTCCCGCATTTGCCGACGGAGTTGACAAGTGCCACGAGGGAATGGTATCGGGAGGCCCGAACTGTCACCCCTGCGACAGTGCGGCGGAAAAGCTGATACCAAAGGGCACGCCGCCTATGAAATGCTTTGCGGACGATACAGGCTGCTTCTCGCTGAACGAGATAACGATATACTGGAATTCGCCTGCCGTATTTCTTGCCGCCTATCTTAATATGCAATAATTTTCTGCAAATATATAATGAAAGGCTGTGATAAAATGTTTCAGTTAAAATGGATATGGGAGAACATGAAAGGCTGCCGAAGCAAGTATATAATTGCGCTTTGTCTTTCGGTAATGTGCAATGCGCTTTATATAACCTCCCCTTATTTTCAGTCGAAGATAATCGACACATTTATATCCAACGACAATGCCGTTGAGAATTTAAAGCTCCATAAGGACACGTTTCTCTGGCTTATTGCGGGAATGATAATTTTCACATTTATAAGGACCTGCTTCCAGTATGCCTGCAATATGTATTACGAGACTGCGTCCCAGAGCATGATCTACCGCATCAGGACTCATCTTTTCCGCAGGATAGAAAATCAGGACATGGAGTTCTATGACAAATACCGCACGGGCGATCTTATGACACGTCTTACAGGCGACCTTGATATGGTGCGTCACATGGTATCATGGGTAATCAAGGGAATCGTTGAATCGGTGGCGCTGTTCACCGCTTCAATGGTGTACTTCTTTGTTATCGACTGGCGCACTGCGCTGTGCATACTTGCACTTACGCCTGCGATATTTTACATCACCATGCTTTTCTCAAAAAAGGCAGGACCCGTATACAGAGTTGTACGTGACAAGCAGTCGGCACTGAACACCGCCGCACAGGAAAATATCTCTGGAAACCGTGTTGTAAAAGCTTTTGCCCGTGAGGATTACGAGATAAAGAAGTTCAACGATAAGAACGAGGAATATTCCGATTCAAACAAAAAGGCGTCGCTGCTCTGGCTGAAATATCAGCCTATCATTGATTTTATCGCAGGCTCGCTCAGCGTTGTTCTGCTGATCTGCGGCGGTATATTCATGATAAACCGTAACCTTACAATGGGTCAGTATGTTGCGATATCGGGTCTGCTGTGGGCAGTTTCCAACCCCATGAGAAACATGGGAAACTATGTGAATGACCTGAACCGATTCATGGCGTCCGCTTCAAAGATAATCGAGATATACTATGCATCGCCTATGATAGTTGACCGTGCGGATTCCGTTGACGGCGACGAACGCCTTAAAGGCGAGGTGGAGTTCAGGCACGTATCGTTCAGCATGGACAACAAAAAGGTGCTTGATGATATCAGCTTTCATGTTTCTCCCGGCGAGACGGTTGCTATAATGGGTGAAACGGGCAGCGGAAAAACATCGCTTATCAATCTTATACCGAGATTTTATGACGCCGACAGCGGCGAGGTGCTTATCGACGGAATAAACGTCAAGCTCCATAAGCTCCGTGATCTCCGCAGAAATATCGGAGTTGCAACTCAGGACGTTCTGCTGTATTCCGATACTATCGACAGCAACATCGCTTTCGGCGACAGCGACCTTGAAGATGATTATGTAAAAAAATGCGCCGAGCTTTCCGATGCGGATAAATTCATCAAGAAGCTGCCCCAGCAGTATGATACTATCGTCGGTGAAAGAGGCGTGGGACTTTCGGGCGGTCAGAAGCAGAGAATTTCTCTTGCACGTGCCATTGCCATAAAGCCTGCTATCCTTATCCTTGATGATACCACCTCCGCCGTGGACATGGAAACAGAAGCGCATATCCAGCAGGCACTTAATGAACAGCTGGATTTCCCCTGCACAAAGATAATCATTGCGCAGAGAATCTCCTCAACAAAAAATGCGGATAAGATAATCATTCTCCGTGACGGAAAGATAACCGAAACGGGAACACACGAACAGCTTATTTCGCAGAACGGCTATTACCGCCAGATATATGACTTGCAGAGCGGCATAAACTGCTCCGCCGACGGAAAGGAGTGATGCACCGTGGCAAGAAACAGATATGATATCGACGAAGATCTGGAGACCCCATTTGACTTTAATCATCTCAAACGCTCCTTTGTCTACATCAAAAAATACAAGGGCAAGATGATACTTGCGCTTGTTATCAGCATCGTTGCGGCAATTTCGGGACTTATCGGTCCTCTGATATCCCAGAGGGCGCTGGACGTTACCATTCCCGACGGAAATATCCCCGAGCTGGTATTTCTTGCGGTGCTGCTGCTTGCCTGCACGCTGATAAGCGTTGTGCTTTCGGCTATTCGTTCAAGAATAATGACAGTTGTAGGTCAGGACATAATCTTTGATATCAGAAAGGATCTTTTCGCACATCTCCAGAAGCTGCCCTTTACATATTACGATGACCGTCCCCACGGAAAGATACTTATAAGAGTAATAAACTATGTAAACAGCGTATCGGATATGCTTTCAAACGGTATCATCAACTTCATCATGGAGATACTGAACATGGTGTTCATACTGATATTCATGCTGTTTGTGGACGTGCGCCTTACGCTGGTGGCACTTTCGGGACTGCCGATATTTGTGCTGGTAATGGGCTTCATCAAGAAGCGTCAGCGCCGTGCATGGCAGGACGTATCGAACAAAAGCTCCAACATGAATGCATATCTCCAGGAAAATATCGTGGGTGCAAGAATAACACAGATATTCACCCGTGAAGAGGAAAATGCGGAGATATTCGATAAGCTCAATGACAAATACAGGGCTTCATGGATGCAGGCAGTAAAATATTCAAACCTTGTATGGCCTGCAACGGACAATATCTCAACACTGGTGAGAGCGGCGCTGTTTGTTATCGGTCTGCTGGTGCTTGACCCTGCAACGGTATCTCTCGGTACACTTGCAGCCATGACGGGATATGCTTCCCAGTTCTGGCAGCCTATCATGAACCTTTCAAATATCATGAACAACTTTATCAATAACATCGCATACCTTGAAAGAATTTTCGAGACACTTGACGAGCCTGTTGATATCAAGGACAAGGACGGCGCAGAGGATATCGGAAATATCGTCGGAAATGTTTCCTTTGACGATGTTACTTTCGGCTACGAAAAGGATATAAATGTTCTTGAGCACGTTTCATTTGATGTAAAGGCAGGCGAGAGCATTGCTCTTGTGGGACCTACGGGAGCGGGAAAATCTACTATCGTTTCGCTTATCTCACGTTTCTATGACATCAATTCAGGCAAGATCACCATTGACGGAAAGAATATTGCAGATGTTACTCTGAATTCGCTCCGTTCACAAATGGGAATAATGCTCCAGGACAGCTTTATTTTCAGCGGCACGATCATGGACAATATCAGATACGGACGTCTTGACGCAACGGACGAGGAAATAAAGAAAGCGGCTGAAACGGTTTGCGCAGACGGCTTTATCAGCAAGATGAGCGACGGCTATATGACCGAGGTAAACGAGCGAGGCTCCAAGCTTTCGGGCGGTGAAAAGCAGCTTATCAGCTTTGCGAGAACGCTTCTTTCCGACCCGAAGATACTTGTGCTTGACGAGGCGACCTCATCTATCGACGCAAAGACGGAAGTTCTTCTGCAAAAGGGACTTGCGGAGCTGCTGAAAGGCAGAACATCATTTATTATTGCGCACCGTCTTTCCACGATCCGCAGCTGTGACAGGATAATGTACATCGACAACAAGGGCATCGTTGAAAGCGGCACACATGACGAGCTTATGGCGAAAAAGGGAGCTTATTACGAGCTTTATACCTCGCAGTCGGCATAATATTATATATAAGTACAGCCCCGTCGGTCGGTTGATCGGCGGGGTTGTACTTATATAAAAAAATCCCCTGCCTGCAAAACTATGCAGGCAGGGGATTTTATCTTATCAGGAAATCGTCTTTCCTTTTTTCTTCTTTTTCTCGGGTTCGATGGGAGCTTCCTCGCCGCCCTTGTCAACGAATACGGAGTCTTCCTCGTCAAGAGGCTTGAGATAATCGTACTCGGGGTTGTCCATGCCTCGTTCCTCGTAGTAGGGATTGATAACATATTTCTGGATTATCGGATAGGAGTTGAACATTGTGATAAATCCAATAAAGGAAACAGCCCACAGAGGAATCAGCAGAAGCAGGAAATAGGGGTTCAGAAGCAGCGTAAGCACCAGTACAGCCATGACCGCAGCCACACACAGCAGTGTGATAAGGTTCTTTTTCAGAGCCACGCAGGTCAGGAAAAATGAATTCTTGATGCAGTTTTTAAAGCTGAGATCGGTGGCGATTATCATGGGGAAAATGTAGAAATTCATTATCAGCACAGTGAATGTAACGCTTATGGAGATGATGCAGAATGCGTACCATATCCAGCCGCCCGACTGGGCATTTTCAGCCATTGCGGGGTATACATTTACCGCGCTTATCGCCGAGATTATAAGCAGTATGTCGATAAGTCCCACAGGCAGCGATTTTTTCCAGTTCTGCGAAAAGCCCTTCCAGAAGTCATGGAAAATGAACGAGTTCTTTTCAAGAACGTAGTTTCGCAGTACCTTTGTCATGCCTGCAAGGGCAGGTCCGATAGTGACAACGGGAAGACAGAACAGAACGGTTATGATGTTCAGCTGTAAAAGCTTCCAGAATTTTCTGAAATACAGCTCCCAGAAGTGGAAAAACGGCTTCTTTTTAGGAGCATCTTTTGCAATGCCGGGTCCGGATTTAAGATAATTGTTTCCGAATATACCCAAATTTTATCAATCCTTTCATTGTTACCCCGTGTCATTATTTCCCTATGATCGAATATATCACGGCGCATATTCCGTCGGTAATTGCGGCACCTGCCGCCATTGCCGTGATTATCATGAATTTCCTGATGTAAAGTCCGATGTCCGCAGGACAGTATTTTTCGGGGATAAAGGTCCGCCTGAAAACTGCCAGTGACATTCTCATCGACTCTCTTGCCGCCGCTGCCACAGCAACAGCCGCAGCCGCAGCTCCGGGTATCATAAGCAGCAGACAGAATAATCCCTTTTCGGCGGAAAATACCGCCGCAGCCGCATAGCCGAAGCCTGTCCCGAAAATAAATGGGACAACAGCCTCCGCAGGCTGGAATACTGCCGAAAACCCCATGAGAAAACATACGGCGGTAAGGATAAACGTTCCCCGAAACGAGCTTAAAATGATGCTGCCTGCGGGAGCGTATCTTCTTGCTTCGATGAGCCTTTCGGCAAATTCATGTGCTGTGTCTCCGCTGTATGAAAATGCTCCGCAGATCATTCCTGCGGCGGCAGCGGCAAGCAGCAGCATGAGCCGAAAGGTGTTTGGTGTCATTTCTTTTAAATTCATATACATCGTCCTTTGAATTATTATTCTTTTGTAAGATGTATATGAATGTGAGCGCTGTAATATTACTTGGACAGCTCGTATGCTCTGCGTGTGCAGCTTTCGCAGCATTTCTTTACCGCATCGGCAAGATCAGCCTTGTAAAGCTCGTCAAGTCCGGCAAGAGTCGTTCCTCCCGGAGAGGATACCATTTTGATAAGCTCGTCCATTGTGTAGCCCGAATCGGTCATCATCTTGGCTGAACCGATGAGCGACTGAGCGAAAAGCTCCTTTGCGGCTTCGGCGTCTATGCCGACGGAAGCGGCGTAGTCGATGAAATACTTTGCGTAAAGGTAAATGAAAGCGGGGGAGCTGCCGTTTACGGCAATGATCTCTTTCATCTTGTCCTTTGATACAACTGCGGTCTTGCCGCCTGTTGCGAAAATGCTGCATACAACATCAAATTCCTCATCGGAGGTGTTGTCGCCCTTTGCAAGAGCGGAAGCGCCCTCGCCCAGCAGGAAAGGAGTGTTTGGCATAACAAGTACGACCTTTGTGCCGTCTCCCGTCTGTGAACGGATATATTCCTCGGTGATGCCTGCCGCAATGGAAACGATGACCGTTTCGTCTGTTACTGCGGCTGCAAGCTTGGGAACGACAGCTTCAAACATCTGGGGCTTGATAGCAAGGAAAACGTACTTGCAGGTCTTTACAACATCGCATTCGGAGCTTTCGGGCTTTACGCCTGATTCTGCAAGCTTTGCCAGCTTTTCGGCGTCAACGTCAAATGCGTGAATCTCTGCGTCGGCACCGAACTTTGAGGCGATGCCTCTGATAATGGCGGAGCCCATGTTTCCCGTGCCGATAAAGCCTACCTTGATCTTGTTCATGGTAAAACACATTCCTTTCTGGACTGAATTTATTCGGCTGCGGCTCTGCGTCTGCCGAACGCCTTTCTGTATATCTCAAGCACAACGGGCAGGAGAATGAGCAGTATGGGGATATCGGCGCAGAGCTGGAGCAGATTCTTTACAAGTCTTGCCTTTATTGCAACAGAATAAGCCTGTGCGGGGATAAATCCGTAATGAAGATTTGCTGCGGTGTTTATCAGCAGATTGATGATAAGCACATCGGCAAGTCTTGCGCAGATTATTCTGATAACGAACTGAGCCTTCTTTGTCTTATCGGTGATGAGCTTTGAGCTGCTGCCGCGGTAGAGTATCATTCCGTAAAGCAGACCCTGGAGCATTCCGATAAGCGTATAAAGGGGAAGAAATCCTCCGTCGGGGTGAACAAAATAACCGAGAATGTCGCAGATGCCTCCCGCAAGGAAGGACACAACGGGACCGAACAGCATTCCGATCGAAGCAATGGCGATGTATGCAAAGTTTATCTTTGCAAAGGGGATCTCAATAGTGAAGCCCTCGATAGCCATTGAAAGGGCGCAGAGCATACCCGTAACTGCGATGCAGCGGATATTTCCTCTGCGTGTCAGCTCATGATAAGAGTCGGCAAAAAGGTCAAAAAAGCTTTTCATAATAAAAATTCCTCCTGTATAATGCACCGTACAGCATACGCAGCGATACGGCGTCAGCGTTTGCTTTGTGCATTATCGGGAGTATGAAAAGACCCTTATAATGCATTCAGCGGGATGCGATCAATGCACCGCAAGAGATCGTATGATCTCTTTTCGTTCCCGCCGCAACTCCCCGTCGGCGGAACACTGTACGCGCATTGATCTACTCTGTAATGCTGCGGCATTGTTGAGAATGCCGCATTGTTGTTATGTACTTTTATCCGATCAGAATGAAATGTCGTTTGCTATCTTGTAGAGGTTTTCATCAAAGGGCTTTTTCATTGCAAGACCCTCTGCGATGTCAACATCGTAAACCCTGCCGTTCTTTAATCCGACAATGCGGTTTGATTTTCCTCCGTCAAGCAGCTGTACTGCATAATAGCCCATTTCGCTGGCGATAACTCTGTCACGGAGAGTAGGTGCTCCGCCTCTCTGGACGTGACCGAGAACGGTATCTCTTGTTTCGATGCCCGTCAGCTCCGTAAGCTTTTTCGCAAACTCGGCAGAATTGCCGCAGCCCTCCGCAAAAACAACGATGAAATGCTGCTTTCTGTAAGACTGAACACGCTTCATCTTTTCGGCAAGCACGTTGATGTCGAAAGGCACCTCGGGAACAACTATTCCCACGGCTCCAACGGCAAGACCCACGTTAAGAGCTATCCAGCCGGCATTTCTTCCCATGACCTCAACAACGGAGCATTTGTCGTGGGACTGAGCCGTATCACGGAGCTTGTCGATCATTTCAACGGCAGTGTTCATTGCGGTATCGTAGCCGATAGTGTATTCGGTGCATACGATATCGTTGTCGATAGTGCCGGGCAGACCGATGCAGGGGATACCCTTTGCCGAAAGAGCGGCAGCTCCTCTGAACGAGCCGTCGCCGCCGATAACGACCATGCCTTCAACGCCCATTTCCTTACAGCGCTTTACAGCTTCCAGCTGATATTTTTCCTCATGCATCTCAAGGCAGCGTGCAGTGTAGAGAACAGTACCGCCGTGCTGAATGATGTTGGAAACGCTTCTTGTGTCAAGCTCAACAGTCTCGCCGTTCAGCAGACCGTTATAGCCTCTCTGAACTCCGATAACTCTGTATCCCTTGAGTATAGCGGCTCTTGTTACAGCTCTTACGGCTGCATTCATTCCGGGAGCGTCTCCTCCGCTGGTAAGTACGCCGATTGCTTTCTGCATTGTTTACGAACCATCCTTTCAGATAAGGAGCATATATAATGTATACCTGCGTATTAAATATACATCATATACATTCCGTACTTTATAATTTTACACTTGTGAACAAAATTTGTCAATAGCATACGGACCTGTTTCATCATTTTTATATACTATTCATATTTGTTCGGGCTATATGTAAACCTTTACATTATATTATAATTCAGAGTGGCATATTAATAATAAACTTTTTGTATATTTTCTATTAAAAACTTGGGAATAGCTATTGCAATTATAAAATACATATGGTATAATAAGATGATAAAGTAACATGGGGTGCTATGTCACGAAAGGTTCTTTATCTTAAAATATTACATCTTTGTCCGATCGTGTTCGGGCAAAATCAGGAGAATCGCTATGATAAAAAGCATGACAGGCTTCGGAAGAGCCGAAGAGGTACTGAACGGACGTGACATTCTTGTTGAGATACGTTCCGTAAATCACAGATACTATGAATTCTCATCACGCATTCCCCGTGCTTACGGCTATATCGAGGAAAAGCTCAAAAGCCTGCTGAACGGCAGGATAGCCAGAGGAAAAACCGAGGTCAGCGTTACCGTTTCTTCGGTGGAGGGAAAGGAAGCCGTTATCGAGGTGAACGAGGCTATCGCTTCGGGATATGTCGATGCGCTCCGCAAAGCCAATGAAAAGCTTGGTCTTACGGACGATATCACTCTTTCCCAGATGATGCGCCTGCCCGATATCTTTACCGTCCGCAAGGTGCAGGACGACGAGGATCAGGTATGGCAGGACGTTAAGACCGTGACCGAAAAAGCGCTGGACAATTTTGTCCGCATGAGGGAAACAGAGGGCGTCCGCATGAAGGAGGATTTCCTTTTCCGTCTGGAAAACATCGAAAAAATGGTTTCCGATGTGGAGGTGCGTTCTCCCGAGGTCAATGCCGCATACAGGGACAGACTTTACAATAAGATAAAGGAAGTCCTTGCGGACAAGAACGTCGATGAATCCCGTCTGTTGACGGAGGCTGCCATATTTGCCGACAAGACCGCCGTTGACGAGGAGACTGTCCGTCTCCGCAGCCATATAAATCAGTTTCGCTCAATGCTGGAGCTGGACGAGCCTGTGGGAAGAAAGCTGGATTTTCTTATCCAGGAGTTCAACCGCGAGGCAAATACGATAGGCTCAAAGGCTCAGGACGCAAAGATAACCAAAACCGTCGTCGAGCTTAAATCCGAGATTGAGAAGATCAGAGAGCAGATTCAGAATATCGAATGATTCTGTCTTATAAATAAAGTCGTATATCAAAGCCGTATATCGGAGGGGGAACGGATCATGAAGCTTATAAATATAGGATTCGGAAACGCAGTCAATGCCGACCGCACCGTTGCCGTTGTCAGTCCCGAAAGTGCGCCCATAAAGCGCATTATCCAGGAAGCAAGGGATCGGGGCAGGCTGATAGACGCTTCCTACGGCAGAAAAACACGTTCCGTTATCATAACGGACAGCGATCATGTTATTCTTTCGGCTCTGACAGCTTCCGCAGTTGCGGGAAGAGCTTCGGACGCCGATGAAGATATGGAGGTCATGGAAGATGAGCAGGACTGAAAAGGGTATGCTTATTGTGGTTTCCGCACCGTCGGGCTGCGGAAAGGGAACTATCCTTGCGGAGGTGCTGAAGGACGATAATTACTATTATTCCGTTTCGGCAACGACCCGTGCTCCCAGAGAGGGTGAGCAGGACGGAGTGAATTATCACTACCTTACAAGAGAAAGGTTTGAAGAGCTGATAAACAGCGGAAGTATGCTGGAATATGCCGAATACTGCGGCAATTATTACGGCACGCCGCTCACATATATTGACAAAGAGCTGGCAGCGGGAAAGGACGTTATCCTTGAAATCGAAGTCAAGGGCGCAATGAACGTCAGAAGGCTTCGTCCCGATGCGGTTCTTGTGTTCATTCTGCCGCCTTCGGTGAAGGAGCTTCGCCGCCGTCTTGAAAAGAGAGGCACGGAGACAGCCGAGGTCATCGACAGAAGAATAGCGCAGGCTGCCGATGAGATAAAGTCGGCGGACAAATACGATTATATCATGGTAAACGGACCGCTGGACAAGGCTGTTGAGGATTTTAAGACTATCGTTGCAGCCGCAAAAATGTCCTGCGAAAGAAATAAATATTTAATTGATGAGGTGCTTGAAAATGCTTAGACCGTCTATATCACAGATCAGAACAAAGAATGAAAGCTATTACTCCATAGTTATCGGAGTTGCAAAGAGAGCAAGAGAGATCTCCGACGAGCTGGTTGCCAATGAGAAAACTCTTGAAGAAAAGCCCGTAAAGACAGCTGTTGACGAGCTTGCCGCAAGAAAGTATTATATAGTTGAGGATCCCGCTCTCAGAAGTCCCTCTTCCAAGTCCGAATGAGTGAAGTTCTGACTGCCGATGTTGGTATAAGCGGAGCTTCCTACGGTTATGACAGACGTTACAGCTATATCGTCCCCGAACGGTTCCGAAGCATTGCCGCTTCGGGCGAGAGGGTCATCGTACCCTTCGGAAAGGGCGGAAAAAAGCGCATTGCCATAATCCTCTCCACAGATACCGTTTCGGCAGACAGCGTGAGCAAATATAAATATATCGACGCATTTATCGACACAGAGCCTGTTATCGGCGATGAAATGCAGAAGATGCTGGAGTGGCTCAAGGATATGACCCTCTGCACCTATTTTGAAGCATTCCGTGCGCTTATCCCTCCGGGACTCAGCGTTGATTTTACCGAAAAGTACCGCCTTGCGGAATGTCCTGCGGCGGTGAGGGAGAAGCTTTCACGTCCCGCAGCGGATCTGTATGCTTCTTTTCATGAGGTGAAGAACCGCCGTGAGCAGGAAATGATGATAAATGCAGCCTTTGAGGGCAGCGGAAAGGAGCTTGTCAGGGAGCTTATCGCATCGGGAGCCGTTGAAGAATACGGCGAGGTGAAGCGCAAAGTCCGTGATGAGACGATTTCCATGGTGCGGCTTTCGGAGGCTTTTACCGAGGACAGCTCCGCATTCAAACTCACCCCAAAGCAGAAAAACGTTGTTTCACTGCTTGAGGAGAACGGTGCGGCTGCGGTAAAGGAGCTTTGCTATCTCTGCGGCGTTACCGATCAGGTCGTGAAGAATATGCTGAAAAACGGAGTGGTCACTTCCTTTGATTATGAGGTGATACGCACTTCGGGAGCGGAGGCTGTGCAGGATCCCGACGATATTGTTCTGTCGGAGCAGCAGCAGAACGCCTATGACGGCATATCCCGGCTGATCGACAGCGGAAAGCCTGCCGCAGCACTGCTTTTCGGAGTTACTGGCAGCGGTAAGACCTCGGTTTTTGCAAAGCTTATAAGCCATACGCTCGGTATCGGCAGAAATGTTATAATGATGATACCCGAAATATCATTGACGCCCCAGACTGTTTCACGGTTTCAGAGTCTTTTCGGCGATATGGTGTCGGTGATCCACAGCAGTCTTTCCATGTCCCAGCGGCTGAACGAATACAAGCGCATCAGGTCGGGACAGAGCAGGATCGTTGTGGGAACAAGAAGCGCAGTATTTTCTCCGCTGGACAATATCGGGCTTATCATTATGGACGAAGAGGGCGAAATGACCTATAAGTCGGAATCGTCCCCCAGATATAATGCAAAGGACGCTGCAAAAAAAAGGTGTGCTTATCATAACGGAGTGCTGGTGCTTGCGTCGGCAACGCCGTCCATAGAAAGCTTCCGCAATGCGGAAACGGGACGGTATAAGCTGTTCAGAATGCCCAATCGTTATTCGGACGCACCCATGCCGCAGGTCGAGATAGTTGACATGGCTTCCGAGCCGCTCTGCGGAGCATCGGGAGTTTTCAGCGAAAGGCTTGCAAATGAGATAAACGCAAATCTTGCAAGAGGTGAGCAGACCATACTGCTGCTCAATCGGCGCGGATATTATACATTTATATCCTGCACCTCCTGCCGTGAGCCTGTGAAATGCCCCAATTGCAGCATTCCCATGACATATCATAAGGTGAACAACAGGCTGATATGCCATTACTGCGGATATACAACGGATATGATAACAAGGTGTCCCTGCTGCGGCAGCGAAAAGCTGAAGCTTACGGGTCTGGGAACGCAGAAGCTTGAAGATGAGATATCGGAGCTTTTCCCGTCCGCCCGTGTTCTGCGCATGGACGCCGATACAACATATTCGAGGTATGCCTATGACCGCTCTTTCAAAGCCTTTGAAAATGGCGAGTATGATATCATGCTTGGAACGCAGATGATCGCAAAGGGACTGGATTTTCCGAATGTTACCCTTGTTGGTGTGCTGTCGGTGGACAAGGCGCTTTTCTGCGGCGATTTCAGAAGCTACGAGCGGACGTTTTCACTTGTGACGCAGGTGGTGGGCAGAAGCGGCAGAAGCGACAAGCCCGGCAGGGCGATAATACAGACCTGCGTTCCCCAGCATTATGTTATAAATCTTGCGGCACAGCAGAATTACGAGGAGTTCTACCGTCAGGAATCGGCTCTTCGGAAAGCAATGATCTATCCGCCGTTCTGCGATATATGCACAGTGGGCTTTTCATCGGTGAATGACAGGCTTGCGGACAGTGCTTCGTCGCTTTTCCTTGAAATGATAAGCAATAAGATCAGAGAGGAAAACGTTACGATGCCGCTCAGGGTTCTCGGACCGTCAAGATGTGTTTTCGAGAAGATCAACGGCAGGTTCAGATACAGGATAATCATAAAATGCAGAAACAATGCGGAGTTCCGCAGATTTATAAGCGATATCTGGCTAAAGACCTTTAAAATGAAAGAATTTTCCGATGTCCAGACTTATATTGATATAAACGGCGATATCGGACTGTAATATATCCCGAAAGGAAGTAAAATTAATGGCGATCAGAACCATTGTTAAAAAGGGCGAGGACGTGCTCAGAAAAAAGTGCCGTCCCGTTGAAAAGTTTGATGAAAAGCTCGGCACTCTTATTGATGATATGCTTGAAACAATGTACAAGGCAGAGGGTGTCGGACTTGCGGCTCCGCAGGTAGGACTGCTGAAAAGAGTCGTTGTTATCGACATCGGCGAAGAGGGCGACGGTCCTATCGAGCTGGTAAATCCCGAGATCGTCAAGACAAGCGGCAGACAGCGTGAGATAGAGGGCTGCCTTTCCTGCCCCGAGGAATGGGGATATGTTAAGCGCCCCATGAAGGTGGTATGCCGTGCCCAGGACAGACACGGTGACTGGTATGAGTACAAGGCGACGGGTTTTCTTGCCCGTGCTATCTGCCATGAGCTGGATCATCTGGACGGACAGCTGTTTATTGACATTGCGGACGAGATGATAGATCCCTCACAGCTGGAAAAGTAATATATCCAATTGACCGAAAGGATTTTTGCGAGCATGAATATAGTATTTATGGGTTCGCCCGATTTTGCCGTTCCCTGTCTTGAAGCGCTTATAAGCCACGGGGAAAATGTTACGGCGGTGTTCACCCAGCCCGACAAGGCAAGAGGCAGACGAGGAAACAAGCTTGTTCCCACGCCTGTGAAAGAAGTCGCTTTACAGCATGATATCCCCGTATATCAGCCCGTGAGCCTGAAAAAAGGCGATGAGGCAGAGGAATGCGTGCATAAGCTGGAGGAGCTTGCTCCCGATGTTATAATAGTTGTGGCTTACGGAAAGCTACTTCCCAAGAGAGTTCTCGATATCCCGAAGCACGGCTGCATCAATGTTCATGCATCGCTGCTGCCGAGATACAGAGGTGCGGGACCGATACAGTGGTGCGTTCTCAACGGCGAAAAGGAAACGGGAGTTACCACGATGCTTATGGGCGAAGCGCTGGATACGGGCGATATGCTTATGAAAAAGGCAACGCCTATCGGTGAGAACGAGACAGCCTCCGAGCTGCATGACAGGCTTGCCGTTATCGGTGCGGAGCTGCTTATCGACACGATCGAAGCGGTGAAAAACGGTACCCTTCACCCCGAAAAGCAGGACGACAGCCTTTCAAATTATGCGCCTATGCTTACAAAGGATATGTGTCCCATAGATTTTGCAAAGCCTGCAATAGAGGTTCATCATCAGATATGCGGACTTTCCGCCGCACCCTGCGCTTCGGCGTATATCGGCGGCAGAAGAATAAAGGTATATCATTCCGAGCTTGTGAATATCAATACAAATGAGGCTGCGGGAACGGTCGTGAACGCAGATGATCTTACCGTAGCCTGCGGAGACGGAAAATGCGTCCGCTTCTGCGAGGTACAGACCGACGGCGGAAAGCGCATGAAGACCGCCGATTTCCTCAGAGGAAATAAGATCGGCAGGGGAGAGATATTTACCCCGACAGAAACAGTACAGTAAAAATTTGCTGCCGATCGGCATAAGGAGAGGATATGCATGAAAAATGCACGTTCGGTCATATATGAGCTGCTTCTGAAAATGGAGAACGGCGCATATTCCAATATAGCCCTTGACAAAGCACTCAGCGGATATGAGCTTTCGTCGGAGGACAGGCGGTTCGTTTCACGCATATTTTACGGCGTTATCGAGCGCAGGATAACTCTTGACCACATCATTTCCCGGTGCGGCAGCAAGCCTGCGGACAGGCTGGACAGAGAAGTGCGGACGGTTCTCCGCATGGGCTTTTATCAGCTGCTTTTCTGTGACAGCGTTCCCGACAGTGCGGCGGTTAATGAATCGGTGAAGCTTATCAAGCAGACCAAAAAATCGGGGGCTTCGGGCTATGTGAATGCGCTGCTCCGCGGATTTATCCGCAGGGACAAGCAGTATGAGCTGCCGCAGGACAAAACGGAGGCAATGTCCGTGGAATATTCCTGCCGTCCCGAGCTTGTGAAGCTGCTGCTTGACAGCTATGATGAGGAAAGCGTTGTTTCGCTGCTTGGCTCATCATTTTTGCCGACCGATGTAAATGTCCGTATCAACGTGCTGAAAACGGATTTCGAGGGCTTGAAAGCATCGCTTGGAGCGGACGGAGCGGAGTGCCGTGAAAGCAATATTTCGCAGCTGAAAGGCTCTGCCGCCGAGATAACATCAAATCCGCTGGGTTCTCCCGAAGCACTGAAGGCTTTCGGAGACGGACTTTTCCATGTGCAGGATATATCCTCCCAGCTGTGCTGTCTTGCGTCGGCTCCGAAAGAGGGAGATACGGTCATAGATATGTGTGCCGCTCCCGGCGGAAAGACCTTTACAATGGCTGAAATGATGAAGAACAGCGGCAAAATTTACGCCTGCGAGCTTCACGAGAAGCGGCTCGGACTTATACGCAGCGGTGCCGAAAGGTTGGGCATAGACTGCATAGAATATATCTGCGGAGACGCCCGTGAGCATAACGAAAAGCTGCCTTTGGCAGATGTTGTTCTGTGCGATGTTCCATGTTCGGGGCTGGGAGTTTTCAGAGGAAAGCCCGAGATAAAATATAAGGATCCTGCCGAATTTGCAAGGCTTCCCGAGATACAGCTTGCGATACTTGAAAACGCTTCTTCCTATGTGAAGAGCGGCGGCACGCTTGTGTATTCCACCTGCACGGTAAATCCTGCGGAAAATGATTCTGTTGCGGAAAAATTCCTTGAAAAGCACACCGACTTCTGCGGCGAGCCTTTCTTTGAGGAGCTCGGAGCGCCGTTCGGCGGCTTTAAAGCGACTATTTTCCCCAAGGACTTCGGCAGCGACGGATTCTTTATATGCAAGATGGTCAGAAAATGATCTATTATATGTGATAAATTTGAAAAGGAATATTTATGGAAAAAGAAGATATTCTTTCCTTATCTGCGGAGGAGCTTGCCGATGAGCTGGAGGCTCTTGGCGAGAAAAAGTTCCGTGCGGGACAGATCTTTGAGTGGCTCCACGTTAAAAGAGCTGTCAGCTTTGATGAAATGACCAATATTTCATTGGCACTTCGTACAAAATTATCTGATAAATTTTATATAAACCGACTAAATATAGTCAGAAAGCTTGAATCTTCGATAGATAATACTGTAAAATATCTTTATGAATTGTCGGACGGCAATCATATCGAAACGGTACTTATGGATTATAAGCACGGAAACAGTCTCTGCATCTCAACTCAGGTGGGCTGCAAAATGGGCTGCCGATTCTGTGCGTCCACTATCGCAGGCTTCAAGAGAAATCTCCTGCCCTCGGAAATGCTTGAGCAGATCTATGAGGCGGAGAGGGATTCGGGCCGCAAGGTGGAAAGTCTGGTGCTTATGGGCATCGGCGAACCGCTGGATAACTATGACAATGTGGTGAAGTTTTTGAAGCTGCTTTCCTGTCCAAAGGGAAAAAATCTCAGTCTGCGCCATGTTTCGGTATCTACCTGCGGACTGGTTGACAGGATATACGATCTTGCGGAAAACAGGTTCGGGCTTACGCTTTCGGTGTCGCTCCATGCTTCAAGCAATGAGCGCAGAAGCGAGATAATGCCCGTTAACAAAAGATATGATATAAATGAGCTTCTTGCCGCCTGCCGAGATTACATCGAAAAGACAGGCAGAAGAATATCCTTTGAATATGCGGTAATAAGAGGCGTGAATGATTCACAGCAGGATGCCGATAAGCTGATAAAGCTGCTTCACGGCATAAACTGTCACGTTAATCTTATACCCGTTAACGAGATAAAGGAGCGGGACTTTAAGTCGGACAGGCAGTCTGTGCAGAATTTTATGCATATGCTTGAAAAGGGCGGTCTGAATGTTACGGTAAGACGTACACTCGGCAGTGATATAAACGCTGCCTGCGGACAGCTCAGACGTGAATATGAAATATGATCCGTAAACAGGAGGTGACGGCAAATGGACATCTATGAAAAGACCGACATAGGCTGCAAAAGAAGTGAAAATCAGGACAGAGTGGTGACGATGCGGCTGGACGACAGCACAGTGTTTGCCGTTGTCTGCGACGGAATGGGCGGCGAAAATGCAGGCAGCCTTGCCAGCGAAAAGGCAATAGAGGTGGTATGTGACAGAGTGAAAAGCGCATACCGCAGCGGCTGCGATGCAAATTCGGTAAAGAGCCTGCTTATAAATTCGGTAAGGACCGCAAATGCGGTGGTACACGATATTGCTTCCTATGACGAAAGCAAAAGGGGAATGGGAACGACCTGCGTGGCTGCGATCCGCAGGGGAAACATGGCTTACATCGTGAATGTGGGCGATTCCCGTGCTTATGTCATAGACGGCGGAATTGTCCGCATCACAAAGGATCATACTTATGTTATGAGCCTTTATGAAAAGGGACAGATACGTTTTGACGAGCTGCGCACTCATCCCAAGAGAAATATGCTCATACGTGCGGTGGGAGTTGAAGAAAAGGTATTTCCCGATTTCTTTGAGGCTGAGCTTTCCGAAAACGGCATCGTTCTGCTTTGCTCGGACGGACTGTGCGGAGTATGCGATGATGAACAGATACTTGAAGCGGTGGAAAATACCCCTCCCGAAAAAACGGCGGAGGCGCTTATTGAGCTGGCGCTGGAAAACGGCAGCACAGACAATATAACCGCTGCGCTGATATATTGATTACGATAACAAACGGCGAAAGCTGTTTAGAATATATATGACCTATGAAAAAAAGACGAAAAAAGATACTGCGTTATCACAAACGCGATCATGAAAAGGATGGTTATTTCAATGGATAAAAACATCGGAAAGCGCCTTGACGGCCGTTATGAGATCACCGAGCTTATCGGCGTCGGAGGAATGGCGGACGTTTATAAGGCAATGGATGTCGTTGAAAATAAAGTCGTTGCGGTAAAGATACTGAAAAACGAGTTTGCGGACAATGATGATTTCGTCAGACGCTTCCGCAATGAGTCAAAGGCGATAGCTGTGCTTTCGCACCCAAATATCGTCAAGATATACGATGTTGGCTTTACGGACAAGATGCAGTTTATCGTTATGGAGTATATAGACGGCATCACCCTTAAAGAATTTATGGAGCAGCAGGGCGTGCTGAAATGGAAGGACGCCGTTTACTTCATTATTCAGGTGCTCCGTGCGCTCCAGCACGCTCATGACAGGGGCATCGTTCACCGTGATATCAAGCCACAGAATATCATGCTTTTCCCCGACGGCACTATCAAGGTCATGGACTTCGGCATCGCACGCTTTGCCCGTGAGGAGGGCAAGACCCTTTCCGACAAGGCGATCGGCTCCGTTCATTATATCAGCCCCGAGCAGGCAAAGGGCGCCGCTACCGACGAGAAGAGCGATATTTATTCCGTCGGTGTAATGCTTTATGAAATGCTTACGGGCGTTAAGCCCTTTGACGGAGAGACACCCGTTGCCATAGCTCTCATGCATATGCAGAACACGGCAAAGCCTCCCCGTTCGATAAACGACGCTATCCCCGAGGGTCTTGAAGAAATAGTTATGAGAGCTATGCAGAAGGAGCCTTCCAAGCGTTATCAGTCCGCATCGGAAATGATAAAGGATATTGAGGAATTCAAGAAGAATCCTTCTGTTGTGTTCGGATACAATTCCGTTCCCTCGGCTGCCGCACCTGTTATAAATGACGGCGGCGACACCGAAAAGACCCAGTATTTCACACGCACAAAGGACACAAAGAGCGTTCCTTACGGCGGTGGGGCTGCAAAGGCTGCTCCCGCAGTGCGCACCAAGACTGCCGTTAAAACAAAGAATGATTATGACGAGGACGACGAGGACGATGATGAAGAATCCGTATCAAAGTCATCTTATCTGATAGTAACACTTACAGCAATTACAGCTGCGGTGGTTATCGTTGTGTTCGTGTTTATCGCACTCCAGATCATTCCTATCATAAAGAATGAGCAGGATACCGATACTATGCCCGACCTTAGAGGCGTAAATTATCTTGATGCAAAGTCTACCTTTGCGGAGTATTTTGACCTTAGCGTTTCGTCGCAGGAGTATTCCTCCGTATATGACGAGGGTGTTATCATCGACCAGACGCCCAAGGCAGGCAGCAAGTTCGTCGTAAAGAACACCGAGGTAAAGGTAAAGGTCAGCCGCGGACCGCAGATGGTCACTGTTCAGAACGTATACGATCTTGAAGCCAACGAAGCACAGCAGATGCTGAAAAATCAGGGCTTCAGCGTGTCGATCATATTCAAGGTCAGCGATGTTCAGGAAAACAATGTCATATCTACCGAGCCTGAAAGAAATTCGCAGGCAGAGGTGGGTTCCACTGTTATAATGTATGTCAGCCAGGGTCCCGAGGTACAGGACGTTATCGTTCCAGATGTTTTGGGAATGGCTTCCGAGGACGCTGAACAGCTTCTCAAGAGCAAGGGTCTGCTTGTAACTGTCAACGAGGTGGACAGCTTTGCCGACAAGGGCGAGGTGCTTGAGCAGAGCATTACGGAGCTTGATGAAAACGGCGAGCAGAACGTTGTTACGGCAGGAACGGAGATAGTTATTACGGTAAGCTCGGGAATACCGCCTGCAAGCGATGCGAACATCACATTTGCGGTTCCTTCGGGACTTGTGGGAACAGGTGAATTCAAGGCGTATATCAACGGCAATGTTGCAGGAACGCAGAATGTTGACAATATGGCGTTCGTCAACACCGTAACTATCACGGTAAACGGTGCAATGGTACAGACCGTCGGCATCGAGGCCACAAATACAGACACAGACAAATCCGCTAAGATAGGCGAGTATGTGGTTGACTTCAACGAGGGCACAGTCACAGAAATGAGCCTTGACAGAGACGCATTCAAGGAGGTTTTTGCGGAAGAGGAAGAAACGGAAGCGGAAACTGAGGAAACTCCCGATGAAGAGTCCGAAGAATCTGATATCACTCCCGTTCATCCTTCCAACGAGGATAGTTCGACAGAGGACAACAGCCCGTCAGATGACACCGTAAGCGAGGGCTGGTGGCAGACTATCCTTAATAATGATGATGAAGGCGTAGGTTGATTTTCGGAGGGGTTATGCAGACTGCTGATATGTCTGCGGAAGCTCTTGCGGGACTGATACTCAAATCCGTGGGGGGGCTCTACTTTGTTGAGACCCCCTGCGGCGTTATTGAGTGCAGGGCAAGAGGAATATTCCGCAAAGAAAATATATCGCCCTGCGCAGGCGACAGGGTGAAGATATCCGTTGAAAAGGACGGCACAGGCGTTATTGATGAGATATCGCCGAGAAAAAATTGTATAATCCGTCCGCCTATGGCGAACCTTGATAATCTGGTGTTCGTTGTTTCCACCTGCGAGCCGTCTCCCAATTATCAGATACTGGACAAGTTCATCGCCATTGCCGAGTACAAAAAGATAAGCAGCATTATCGCCGTGACCAAAAACGATCTTGAAAAAATGCCCGAGATATCGGAGATATATTCAAGGATAGGCATAAAGGTTTTTGAGGTGGATTATGACGATGAAAGCAGCTATCTGCCGCTTTATGATATGCTGGCAGGGAAGATAAGCGCATTTACGGGAAATACGGGCGCAGGAAAGTCAACTCTGCTCAATCATATAGACCCGTCTCTGGGGCTTGCCACAGGTGAGATAAGCCGCAAGCTTGGCAGAGGACGCCATACAACCCGTCAGGTGGAGCTTTTCAAGCTGAAAAACGGCGGATATATTGCCGATACTCCGGGATTTTCAACCTTTGAAACGAACAAATACGATATAATACTGAAAGATGATCTGAAATACTGCTTCCGTGAATTTGCGGAGTATGAGGGAAAGTGCCGCTTTCCCGACTGCGCTCATGTCAAGGAAAAGGGCTGTGCTGTGCTTGAAGCCGTGGAAAACGGCGAGATAGCACGGTCAAGGCACAAGGATTACTGCGAGATGTACGAGGAAGCAAAGCAGATCAAGGAATGGGAAGTTAAGGACAGGCTATGATTTGCAATATTTTTGCGGGGGCTGATATTTCCGACTATTCGTGGGTGAAGCCCGAGAATGGGTACAATATCGCCGCAGACAGGGGACTTATCCACTGCCAAAGGCTGGGAATAGCTCCCGATCTTATACTTGGAGATTTTGACAGCTACGGCGGAAAGCTTCCCGAAAAAGCCGACATTCTCCGTGCGCCTGCCGAAAAGGACGATACCGACACCATGCTTGCGGTGAAGTGCGGCTTTGAGCATGGCTGCGATGATTTTCGGATATACGGCGGACTGGGCGGCAGATTCGGTCACACAGCTGCGAATGTCCAGACGCTGATGTATATAATGTCCCACGGCGGAAAAGGATATCTTTACGGCGGAGAGTATGATATCACCGTTCAGCAGAACAGCTGTGAGGAATATGCCGACAGAGGGTACAGATACGTTTCGCTTTTTGCGCTGTCGGAGCGCTGCGAAGCGGAGCTTTCGGGACTGAAATACAGCGGCAGGGTAAGCTTTGCGAATGATTTTCCGCTGGGCGCAAGCAATGAATTTTCGGAAAAGACTTGCAGAATAGAGGTCTTTTCGGGAAAATTGCTGATAGTTTTCGAGAAAAATGTAACATAACGGCGGAAGCTTCATAATATGAACTATAAAATTAATTACGGAGGTCACATTATGAAGCTTATAGTTGTCAAGAGCCCCGGATTCCTTACGAAGATCTTCAGGCTGATATTCAAGATCAAAAAGGAAGACCTTGAGATCAACGAATAACATCGGCTATATTTTCACGGCGCAGCGGATATGCTGCGCTTTTTTTGCCGAAAAAAGTGTGATGCTCGGCTCATGTGACGGAATATATACAGGCTTTGGGGGAATATCATATTAAAATAAATATGATATTCGGAGGCAGGTATATGAAGCTGACACTTTCGGAGATCCGTGACAAGGAGATCATCAGTCTGAAAAGCGGCACAAAGCTGGGATTTGCGGACGATATCGTGTTCGACACGGACAATTTAACGGTAAAATCGCTGGTAATATTCGGCAGAGCAAGGCTTTTCGGGCTGCTGGGCCGTGACGATGACATCATGATAAACGCCGATGAGATAAGCGTTATCGGCACTGATACGGTGTTGGTAAAGGGTGAAAGGTATATTTCAACAAAAGAAACGGCTGATTTGAAGAAAAGTTTGTGCAAATAATTGTTGAGATGTACTTGAAATTTCGGGAAGAGTATGGTATAATAATACTCGCAATTCGCACGTCGGGTTTTTGGCGTTGGTGTCGTCATTCGGCGATAAGCGTCAAGCTAAGCACGGCGGAGGAAATTTAATTAACCAAACGGAGGATTTAAAAATGGGCGTAGTATCTATGAAGCAGCTTCTTGAAGCCGGTGTACACTTTGGTCACCAGACAAGAAGATGGAACCCTAAAATGGCACCTTACATCTTTACAGAAAGAAACGGTATCTATATTATCGATCTTCAGAAGACTGTAAAGAAGCTTGATGAAGCATATGCATTCATCCGCAGCGTAGCAGAGAACGGCGAGAATGTTCTGTTTGTCGGCACAAAGAAGCAGGCAGGCGATTCCGTTAAGGAAGAGGCTCTCAGAGCAGGCGCTTACTATGTAAACGCAAGATGGCTCGGCGGTATGATGACAAACTTCAAGACAATCCAGAGAAGAATCGCAAGACTCGCACAGCTCCACACAATGCAGGAAGACGGCACATTTGACCTTCTCCCCAAGAAGGAAGTTGTTAAGCTTGAGCTTGAGATCGAGAAGCTTGAAAAGTACCTCGGCGGTATCAAGGATATGAAGAAGCTCCCCGGTGCACTCTTCATCGTTGACCCCCGCAAGGAAAAGATCGCAGTAGCAGAGGCTAAGAAGCTCGGTATTCCGATAGTTGCTATTGTTGATACAAACTGTGATCCCGATGATGTTGATTACGTTATCCCCGGCAATGACGATGCTATCAGAGCTGTTAAGCTCATTGCAGGCGCTATGGCTGACGCTATCATCGAAGGCAGACAGGGCGAGCAGGATGCAGCTGCTGCCGAAGCTGCAGAAGATAAGGACGCAGAATAATTAATTTATCCCGAATTTTTCGAGGCAGGCACAATTTATTCAATTATGTCTGCCTTGATTTGGATATACTCATTTTAGGAGGAATATAAAAATGGCAAAGGTTTCTATTGCAGAGATCAAGGATCTTATGAAGGCAACAGGCGTCGGCATGATGGATTGTAAGAACGCTCTTACAGAAGCTGACGGCGACACAGACAAGGCAATCCAGATCCTTCGTGAAAAGGGTCTTGCTACACAGGCTAAGAAGAGCAGCAGAGTTGCAGCTGAGGGTATCGTTACTTCCGTTGTCGAGGGTAACGTAGGTGCAGTTGTTGAAGTTAACATCGAAACAGACTTCGCTGCAAACAACGAAGAGTTCAAGGCTTTCGTTAACGCTGTTGCAAAGACAGTTATCGAGAAGAATCCCGCTGACATCGACGCGCTCAAGGCTGCTACGATCAGCGGCGGCGACAAGTCCGTTGAAGAGGCTCTTCAGGATCTCTTCATCAAGATCAGAGAGAACATGGTTATCCGTCGTTTCACAAGACTCGAGGGTGTACTTGTTCCTTACATTCACGGCGGCGGAAGCATCGGCGTAATGGTTAAGCTTGACACAGATCTTCCTGCTGACAAGGTATTTGAGGTTGGTAAGAACTGCGCACTCCAGGTTGCAGCTATGAACCCCGCTTACCTCAACAGAGAGTCCGTTCCCGCTGAGGTTCTCGAGAACGAGAAGCACGTTATCATGGCTCAGATGGCTGAGGATCCCAAGATGGCTTCCAAGCCCGAGCAGGTAAGAGCTAAGATCGCAGAGGGCAAGGTTGGCAAGTACTATTCCGAGAACTGCCTCCTCGAGCAGGCTTATGTTAAGGACGACAAGGTTTCCGTTGAGAAGTATGTTGAGAATTCCGCTAAGGAGCTCGGCGGCAAGATCGCTGTTGTTGAGTATGTACGCTTTGAAAGAGGCGAAGGCATCGAGAAGAAGGAAGACAACTTCGCTGAGGAAGTTGCAAACATGGCTAAGGGCAACGCATAATTGCTTTGATTCATGAATTATTCGGCGCCGCAGAATTTTGGTTCTGTGGCGCTTTTTCTATTGCCTAAAATAAGAAAACGTGGTATAATAAGTCATAATATTTTTGAAAGGACAAGCCTATGAAAAGAATAGATATTCATGAAAACGGCATTTACATGACATTTGTTATCAATGACAAAAAAGAGATAAAGCTCATGCATTTTTCCGCACTGCCATATAATGAGAGTGATGTAAGATCACACAGCACAGACGGCTGCTTTAATCTTGCGGAGATACAGATCTCGGGAATAGACCGTCCTCTTGAACGCCACGGGACTAAGTATATCGTCACTGCCCCGGGTTACAGAATGAAGTTTTCCTCAATGGAGGACACAAGAAATGCAATGGGCAGGCGACTGGATATAACTTCCTGCGATGAAGAAACGGGAATTTACGTAACGACCCATATTCAGTTTTATGACGGAACATCTGTTGTGCGCTTCTCAAATACCGTTGAGAACAGGGGCAGCGAGGTGCAGACGCTGGAGTATATCTCCACATTTAATTATACGGGCATCGACAAGGAGGGCTTGTCCTCCCGTGATGATAAGCTGAAGCTGATGATTCCTCATAACTCGTGGCAGCGTGAAATGGACTGGCAGAGCTATACTATCCCGCAGCTTGGACTGGGAGTTTCCCAGAAAACAGGGGAGGGACGCTCCTCAAAGGCTATTGGTGTGACTAACACGGGCAACTGGTCAACCAACGAATATCTGCCTATGGGCTACCTTGAAAACACGGAGACGGGAACGAATCTTTTCTGGCAGATCGAGCATAACGGCTCATGGCACTGGGAGATATCCGATCAGGCGGATCATCTTTATCTTGCCGTAAGCGGTCCTACCGAGACGGAGTCCCACTGGTCAAAAAATCTAAGACCCGGAGATAAATTCGAGACTGTTCCTGCGGGAGTCGGAGTTTCCGTTGGCGGATTTGACGAGGCTATGGGTGAGCTGACAAAGTACCGCCGCCTTATCCGCAGGAAGAACACCGACAACGAAACTCTTGCGATAATTTTCAATGACTATATGAACTGCCTTTGGGGCGATCCTACCGCCGAGAAGGAGTTTCCGCTTATTGACGCTGCCGCAGAGGCAGGCTGCGAGTATTTCTGCATTGATGCAGGCTGGTATTCGGCAGGTCCGTGGTGGGACAACGTGGGCGAGTGGCAGGAAAGCAGAGAGCGTTTCCCCAACGGACTTAAAGAGGTCACCGACTATATCCGCAGCAAGGGGCTTATTCCCGGTGTATGGCTGGAGCTGGAGGTCATGGGCATAAACTGCGAAAAGGCGAAAAATGTCCCCGACGACTGGTTCTTCGTGCGCCACGGAAAGCGTGTGTTTGACCGCAGCAGATATCAGCTGGATTTTCGCAATCCGCAGGTCATTGCCCATGCCGATGAGGTCATAGACCGACTTGTGCGTGATTACGGCGTGGGATACATCAAAATGGACTATAATATCGAGCCGGGCATCGGTACGGAGATCAATGCCGACAGCGTTGGCGACGGTCTGCTGGGACATGAGCGTGCGTATCTGAACTGGCTGGACAATGTTTTTGCACGTTATCCCGAGCTTATCATCGAGAACTGCTCCAGCGGCGGCATGAGGATAGATTATGCGATGCTCAGCAGATATTCCATTCAGTCCACCAGCGATCAGGACGATTACAAGAGATATGCAACCATAGCCGCAAATGCTCCCAGCGGACTTGCCCCCGAGCAGTCTGCAATATGGAGCTACCCGCTTACCGAGGGCGACCGTGAGGAGGTCGTGTTCAACATGGTGAATGCGATGCTTATGCGCATTCATCAGAGCGGACATCTGGCAAATATCAGCCCCGAGCGCAAGGCTCTTGTAAAGGATGCGCTGGACTATTACAAGTCCATAAGGTCGGATATAAAGAAAGCCGTGCCTTTCTGGTGCCTTGGAGTTTCGCAGTTCTCCGATACGTGGGTATCGCTGGGACTTAAAGCCGACAGGAAAATTTATCTTGCGCTCTGGCGCAGGAACAGTCCCGAGGACACTATCGTTCTTGATCTGAAAAAATACATCGGCGGAAGAAATGCTGACGTGAAGCTTGCTTACCCCTCCTACGGCGGCTGCGAGTACCGTTACAATGCCGAAAATGCGTCGCTTTCCGTTAAAATGCCTGCTCAGTTCAGCGCAAGATTGTTTGAGATCACTCTTTCCGATGAATAAAAGTCAATAATATACATATTTGATAACGGATTTATCCTGCTTGTTGTAACAAACGCTGAATATTTTTACAATTTGTTGACAATCAGTATTAATCATTGTATAATATGAATATATTTATAGCGTATTTTTGTTGAATATATCAATTGAATTTATCGGAGGAATCATTATGGCAAGACCAAAGAAGTTAACGGAAAACACCGTTAAGACTGCTCCCGCAGAAAAGCCCGAGATCAAGGAAGTCAGGAAGGAATCCGAGTCTCCCGTTATCAAGGCTGTTGAGGAAAAGGCTGCCGCTGTCAAGGAAGCCGTAAAGGAAGCTGTTTCCGCAGCCGAGAACCTTGTAAAGCCTGCCGAGGAAAAGAAAACGGCAGAAGCTGTAAAGTCTGCTGAAGAGACAAAGCCTGTTGAGAAAGCAAAGGCTGAACCTAAGAAAAAGGCAGGAAGAAAGCCCAAGGCAGCTGCCGAAAAGACTGAAAAGACAGAGGCTGCTCCCAAGGCAAAGCGCACAAGAAAGCCCAAGGAAGAGGATATCCACCCGTTCTTCAAGGCTGTAAATGCTGCCAAGGACAAGACAGCAAAGGCAAAGCCTGCTGTTGATTTTGCCGCACAGGTAATGCTCACAGGCGAGTTCAGCGGTATTTTCTACGTTAAGACTTTCGGCGGTTATGTTGATGTTCAGCCCTATAACTATGAGGGTGCCGATCTTTACGTTACCGTTGATTATGAAACATTCATGAAGCTTTCCGCAGGCAAGGGCGACGTTGCGGCAGCTGTCAAGTCGGGCGCACTTGAAATGACAGGCGCTCCCGCAAGCACAATGTTTGCATTTATCGACCTGCTTTTCTGAAACGATCTATAATAATGAGCTTATCCGCTTCCGTGCTTTACGGAGGCGGATTTTTTATGCTACTGATCTGCTGATATAAAAAAATCCCTGCTCATTTTCATGAACAGGGATAAGCTTTATTGTATCTGGTTTTGTCAGCCTGCGGTAACTGGAGCAGGCTCTGCGGATTTTTCTTCCGTAATTTCTCCGCCGCCGTCGTTTCCGTCATCGTGGTGCTTGTCCTTCTTGAAGAGCACCTTAAGAATAATGGGAGATACGATAGAGGAGCAGATAATGAGCAGGATAACTGCCGCAAAATATTTCTGATCCATAATTCCTGCGGCAAGACCCTTTGAAGCAACGATCAGTGCGACCTCGCCTCTTGTCATCATGCCGATGCCGACTTTAAGGCTGTCGCCCCAGCTGTACTTTGCGATCTTTGCAACAGCGCCGCAGCCAATGATCTTTGCGATAAGAGCAACGATAACGAAGAGTATCGCAAATACCAGAAGGTTGGAATCAAGTCCGTCAAACTGTGTTTTCAGACCGATATTTACGAAGAACACAGGTCCGAAGATCATATAGGAGCTGATATCCATTTTTGCCGCAACGTAGTCGCTGTCCTTCAGGCTGCAAAGGATAATGCCTGCTGCATATGCGCCTGTGATATCTGCGATTCCGAAGAGCTTTTCTGCGCAGAACGCCATAAGCATTGCAAATGCAAGACCGAAAATGGGGAGACGTCTGTGGTGGGAATACTTCTTGTTGAGAAGCTTGAATATTTTGTAGATAAGTATGCCGATAAGAATAGTGAATACAAAGAAGAGCAGAACGTTAACAATTACCTTTGCAACGTCACCCATATTTGCATTGATGAGATCGGCAATGCCGCCTGCGGAATCAGAGCCGCCTGCAAGGCTGATAACGAATGTAAGAACAACGATGCCGATGATATCGTCGATGATAGCCGCGCTGAGGATAAGTGTTCCTACACGGGTCTTGAGCTTGCCCATTTCTTTCAGTACCTGTACCGTAATGCCGACAGATGTTGCCGTCATGATAGTACCGATGAAGAGGGACTCATAGAACTCGGGAGTGCCTACTGCCGTGAGTCTGCCGAAGTGATAGAGCGAATACAGCAGATAGCCGCCGATAAGGGGAACGAAAACTCCGACGCAGGCAACGATAAGCGCCAGCAGACCTGTTTTCATAAGGTCTTTGAGGTTTGTTTCCAGACCTGCGGAGAACATGATGAGCATAACTCCGACCTCGGCAAGTGAGCCGATAAAGTCCGAAGTATTGACAATGCCGAGAACGGCGGGACCGATGATAAGACCTGCGATGATCTGACCTACTACCTGGGGAGCTTTCAGCTTCTTTGCAAGCAGTCCGAAAAGCTCGGCGGCAAGGATAATCAACGCAAGATCCTTAAAGATCTCGTAAGCTTCCATTGATTTTACCTTCTTTTCTTTAATTTTTACCAAATACATATTATAATGTATGAATATTGACAATATATGAACTTTTGTGGATATTTATTGGTTTTATGATAACTTTGTGACGGTCTATAATTAACCGTCTTTAACTTTTGAATGTTTTGTGCATTTTGAGCATGAATGTCATAATATACGCAAAAACGTTGTTTTACTGTGTTTTTTAGTTGAATTTTCGGGCATATTTTATATTTTCTCCGCATAAAATATACGGAAGTATTTTCACAGGGGTGATGTAATGTTTGAGTATCTGCCCGGAAACTGTCAGGGACAGCGGTATGAAAGCGAAAATTCCGAGAAAGAGAACAATAAAAAGGATTCTGTTCTGATAGATCTGCTTATTTTTCGGGCGGTCATGGGTATACTGACTGCCGCCGTGCTGCTGATAATGCACATCGTATTTCCTGCGGCGGCTGAAAATATAAGCAATTCGTTCCGACAGTTGAGCAGCACTCTTTCCGAAGCCGATGAAAAGGCTGCGGAGGCGGCTGAAACAGCATCGGAATTTTTTATGCGAAGCTCCGATGAAAGCGCAGGTCAGAACGTTGATAGAATTTGAATTTTACGGGGTCAGGGTAAGATTCTGTTTCAGCTTTTTTGCCGCCGCTGCAATAATGTCGGCAGTTTCGGGAGATGTGGTGCTGCCTGCCATGATAAGCTGCTTTCTCCATGAGTGCGGACATATCGCTGCAATGGCGGCAAACGGCGTGAAGCTCAGGAGCATAAAATTTTACGGAGCGGGAATAATGATGACCCCGAGGAAAAAGCTTCTTTCACCGTGCAGGGAGGCGGTTGTGCTGCTGGCAGGCTGTGCCGTGAATTTTATGCTGTGCATTTTTTTCTGCGGCACGGCTTTCGGTTATATAAATCTGTTTCTCGGAGTTTTCAATCTGCTTCCCGCGGGAGGTCTGGACGGGGGACGGCTGCTTTCGCTTTTTCTGAATGAAGCAATGCCCTGCCGTCCAGAGGCTGCTGTGCTGATATGCAGGTTTGCTGGGATATTGTGCGCCGCTGTGCTGCTGGCATCGGCTGTGATATTCCGCATAACAAATCCAACGATATATGTTGCGGGAGTATTGATGTTCGTTTCCGCAGTGATAGGCAGCAATTAGCGGGATAATATGAAATTGTTGCAGTTTGCATATTTATCTGATGAATTACTGCGGAATATTTGTTGAAATAAACGCACTTCACATAAAATATATAATTGCTTAAAATATTTTGCTGTTGATAATATCTAAATGCATATGCAAATAAATATAATAAATTGTATCTAAGCAATAAATATGTATTATATTTTAACATCATAAAGCATTTGATTTTAAAGCTTCAAGATAATATAATGTTAAACATACTAAACAAATAGGAATTGGGGTGCGGATATATGCCGCATCTGAAAAAGGGAGAGGTCACAGTTATGGAAAATGCAAAAACAACAACTCAGAATAAACGTCTCGGTGTTTACCGAATAGTTGCTGTGGGACTTATGGCAGCGCTGGCGTATGTGGGAAATTATCTTCAGATAAAGATCCCCAACGGCGTGCTGGTTACAAGGATCCACTTCGGAAATTCAATGTGCCTGCTGGCAGGTCTGCTTTTCGGACCGATAAGCGGCGGACTTGCTTCGGGTATCGGTGCAGGACTTTACGATCTGCTTGACCCTGTGTACATTGTTTCCGCACCCTATACATTCATTTCAAAGTTTGCAATGGGCTTTGTTGCGGGTCTTATCAACAGACACGCAATGGTAAAGGAAAAGGAGAAGCTCAATACTATCCTTGCGGCTGTTATCGGTCAGCTGGTGTATATTTTCCTTTATCTGCTGAAATCATACCTTACGATAATCATTCTCGGCGGCACAAGCGAGGCTGCATGGTCCGCAGTTGGACTTAATGCGATAACATCTTCCGTAAATGCGGTGATCGCAGTTGTAGTTTCCGTTCCTCTGTACTATATGCTCAAAGCTGCGCTGAAATCTACAACTATCGGAAAGCTCATAACGGAGCGCAAGCCCTCAAAGGCAAAGGAATGGTTCAATCCCCTCACAATCGTTCTTACGGTATTTGCAATTGTTGTAACTATCCTTTATTCCGTAAATCTTGCCGCAACAAAGAAGGTAGAAGCCGCACAGGCTGAAAAGGAAGCCGCTGTTCAGGCACAGATAGATTATCTGTACGATCAGCTCGGACTTGAATATGTTGAGCCTGCCGAAGATGCGGAATAAGAACAAATAACATTATAACGAAAAACCGCCGCTGAATTGATCTTTCAGCGGCGGTTTTTACTGCCTTGATATTCGGGTCATGCTGTTGTTGTATCGGTTGTGACTGCTGCTGCTGTGGTTTCATCGGGCTTCTGCGGAGGTGTTCCGTCAGCGCCGTTTGCAGGCATTTCGGGAGGAGTGCCGTTCATGTCAGGCTTGTTGTTTGGGTCAAAATCATCTGGGAGAGCGCTTGGGTCAAAATCGGCAGGTGCATTATCGGGCGAGAAATTATCATCGGGACGTTTCCCGCCGAAGCCGCCGAACTGTCCGCCGCCGTTTCCCGGAACATTGAAGCCGCCGCTTGATGCTTCGCCGTTTTCGTTTATCTTTGTAACGGTGCTGTCAAGTGTTGTGCTGCAAAGCTCCTCGCCGTTTTGGAAAAGCGTTACGGTTTCTCCCGAGGTGAGCAGGGGAGAGGTGATCGTCATACAGCTGAACTTTTTCGAGGGAGTATATTCCGCAATGACATCTCCGTCAGAATTTTTCAGAGATATTTCCGTGCCGCCCTCAATATCCGATGTGAAGAACACCGCAAGAGTGTATTCCTCGGAGCTGTCGGAGGGCGTCTGTGCCATGTCGGAAGAACCTGCGGAAATAAGTGTGCCGTCTGTTATCTCAAACACGCCGTTGAAATCAAGAGCGCCGTTTCCGCCGTTTACGGGACCGTCAACATAGACCTCGCCGCCGCTCATATAAGCATTGCCGTTGGAGTCGATGCCGTCGCCCTCCGCATTGATGTAAAGATATCCGCCGCTGATATAGATATTGTTGTTTTCGTTCACGGCAAACATATCCTGCATTCTTGAGCTGCTGGAATCGCTGCCGCCTGCGGCATTCATACCGTCATCGGAGGAGGTTATGTTCCATGTTCCGCCCGAAAGGTATATCTCCATGCCCTCAAGACCTTCGTAGCTTTCGGAGACTGTGCAGGTGCCGTCGGAAAGAGTAAGGGTGCTGTCGGCATGGAAAACGTCGTCCCCTGTTTTTATGTTGAATTCTCCGCCCGAAACGGTGATGTTTCCGTTGCTGTGAACAGCATCGTCGCAGCAGTCAAGAGTCAATGTGCCGCCCGAAATGTTGATCTCCAATGCGGCTTTGATGCCCTTGCAGGACACGTTTTCCTCGCTGTCTGTGCTGCTTTCGGAAGAATCAAAGTTGAAGAAGCTGTCGCTTTTCTTTTCGGCAGCAGCCGCACCGCCGCCCGATGCAACGGAAATATTTCCGCCGCTTATATTGATATATCCCTTTTCCTCGTCGGTGCTGTTTGAAACGATACCGTCGCCTGCGGAAACCACTGTGACGCTGCCGCCTGTGATCTCGACGGAATCCTTGCCCTTGATGCCGTCATTGGCGGAATTTACCGTGATGTTTCCGTCCTCTATCTCGATATCGTCCTTGGAGTGGATACCGTGGTTGGAATTTCCGTTCACGGTAAGAGAGCCGCTGCCTTTGAGCTTGATATCGCACTTTGCATAGATGCAGCTGTCGGGGGAAGAATCATCGTCGGAGAGGGAATAGCTTTCGCCGTCCGAAAGGGTGTTTTCGGTTCCCTCCGCAAGCTCGATAACCAGCTTGTCGGCGGAGTATGCATATATTGCGGGACCGTCCGAGGAGGTTACGGAAACGCCGTTAAGTATAAGTTTTACCTTGTCGGTATCGGCGGTGTTGATATATATTCTGCCGTCGGAAAGGCTGCCAGATATGATGTAGTCGCCGCCCTTTGTTATTGTAAGAACGCCGTTCGCAAATGAAACACCGTCGGCAGATGTTTCTGCGGAGGAATCGGATAATTTTATTTCATATGCGTCTGAATAATCTGCGCCTGATGCTACATTTTCGGAGATTTCGGTGTTTTCGGGTACAGCTTCGCTGACCGTGCCGCTTTCGGCGCAGCCTGCGAATGCTCCTGCGATAAGCAAAAGGCTTAACGCAAATGCAATATATTCAGTTTTTTTCATAATTAAAGCTCCTCCTGTGAAATTGTCTTTCTGCTGCATTCAACGGTGAGATTTCCGTTTCTGCATCTGATCTCGTCCAGCATTTCCTTGATGCTGCTGTCGGTTTTAAGGCTTATTTCATACTTTATCTCGTAAAGGCTGCCCATATTTGTTGTCTTTGAGGAGGTAAGAGCGTATGAGCTTGTGTACTTTTTCAGGATATCATCGAATGCATTTTCAAAATCCATGTCCTCGGGGATAACTATTTTCAGTACAGATGTGCCGCCCTTTCCCTCGCCGAACTTCACCAGTGTGAGCAGCAGCATTACCGCTCCCATGATTACGGTGAATATCGCAAGGAAGCCTACCTGACCCATTCCTGCCGCAAGACCGCTTGCCATTGCCGTGAAAAGTGCGGCGATCTCACGCGATGTTCCTGGGAATGAACGGAAGCGAACCAGAGTAAAGGTTCCCGCAACTGCGATACCTGTTCCGATGTTGCCGTTCACAAGCATAATTACCGAGCCGACAACAATCGGCAGCAGGATAAGAGTTCCCGCAAAATTTTTGCTGTATCTGCTTCTGAACATATAGCAGAGAGCGATAACAAGACCCGAAAGTGCGGCTGCTCCTGCGCAGATAAGAACGGGTATGAGCTGGTTTGACGAAAAAGCGTCTGAATTCAGGATACTGTTGAACATTTTATATTTACTCCTTTGGCAGTGTTTTTTGAAGCAAGCTCGGCTTTGTAGAATTCGCCGTACTTTGAAAAAGATGTGGGATATATTTTCAGCTCTGTAAGGATATGGGAAAGCCAAAGAGGCATTGAACCCGATATCTTTATTTCCATAAGAGCATATCCGTCGGGAAGAAGCCTTGTGCCGTGATCTCCGTCCGTCAGATGAAGCATGGTGCGGCGGCAGCGTACATTGAAGTCAAAGGTGAGCCTAAGCTCATGGTCTGCCGTGCCGAACATTGCGATGCGGTCATATCCGATAAAAATTTTCGGATAAACGTTATACAGCCTGCGGAAATAATCTATTTCACGGAATATCTGGCTTTGATCGGGCTTAATATCATTGTATATGTAATCCTCGGCAGCTTTCAGCGTCAGGGGAATGCGGCGCTTGTAGACGATGCCCTTGTATTTCTTTTTCAGCTCCAGAAAAACAGGGGAGCTTTCGTCCTTGGGGACACCGTAGCTGCGGAGCCGAAGCTTTTCCTTGTAAAGCGGCTTTTCCAGAGAGTTTTTTATGATGTGATCGTCGTCATTGTCAAAATATATGCTGCAAATGGTATGAAGTCCGTATTGATCCTGCTCCATATATCCCGTGATCCTTTTTCTGAACTCGGAATACTGCTGCGGATCGAGCAGGTATTTCATTTCCTTGCGTCTGAATACCGACTGAACAGCCATTGTCCGTCCTCCTTTTGTGTTGATGCTTATATGATACAGTCCGATGCTTAATCTTATCTTAAAAATTTTACACGGATTTTACTTATCGGAGCTTATCTTTATATTTTATCATATTATCACATAGTTGTCAAACCCTGCACACATATATAGCAATAAACGATTTCGGTTTAGCGTGTTAACACACTGATAAAACGTTTACATATACACTGCACAAAATCTAATACGTTTAAGTTGATTTATTTATGCAATACATACTAAAATATACATAAAATTAAAATATAGAATATAAATCGGACATAATTATCGTGCATAATATTTAATAATGAGAGCGGTCATATATTTGTGGATTTTACATGGTATGCCGCAGAAAATTTGACATATGCGGCGGAAATGACTATAATATAAGGGCGTGATAATATGACAGAGCTTCGCGGAAAAGGAATATCTGCCGGTATCGTGTTCGGCAGGATATATATTGTAAAGCATAAGAAGATCGACGTGGAGAGAACATTGTCCGACGATCCTGCGGCGGAAGAGGAGCGCTTTGCCTGCGCAGTGAAGAAAACTCTTGCGCAGCTTGACGTTATCTGCGAAAAGGCACGAATGGCAGTGGGCGAAGAGGACGCTCAGATCTTTGAGATACATAAAATGATGCTGGAGGACCCCGATTATGTTGAATCGGTGGAAAAATATATCTCCGACAGCCGTTTTACTGCGGAATATGCAGTTTCGCTGACATCGGCAGTGTTTGATGAGATATTCGCAGCCGTTGAGGACGACTATATGCGCAGCCGTTCGGCAGATGTGAGAGACGTTTCACGCCGTCTTATAATGAATCTTATGGGCATTGAGGAAAACGAGCTTCGCCCCGAAAAAGGCTCCGTTATATTTGCGGATGATCTTGCTCCCTCGGAAATGCTCAGTATCGGCAGAAGCGGCGCAGCTGCAATATGCACCTCCGAAGGCTCGGCAAATTCCCATACGGCTATACTTGCAAGAAACATGAGCATTCCTGCGGTGATAGGAATTGACGGTGTTTATGACGAAAGCGCCGAGGGAATGAATGTTATCATCGACGGTTCGTCGGGCGTTGTATATATCGACCCCAACGAGCAGGCGGAGCTTGAAATGCTCCGCAGACAGACCATTGAAGCAGAGGAAAACAGACTTATCGAAGAACTGAAGGACCGTGAGACAGTCACAAAGGACGGCTGCCGTGTAAGAATATTCGGCTGCATCGACAGTGCAGAGCAGTGTGCGGCGGCTGTGGAGCGAGGAGCCGAGGGCGTTGGACTTTTCAGGAGCGATATTCTCTTCGGAGGCAGCACCGCTTCGGAGGAGGAGCAGTTCCGCTGTTACAGGGATATTATTGAAAAAATGCAGGGCAGACAGACGATTATCCGTGTTTCGGATATCGGCTCGCAGATGAATATTACATACCGTGAAACGGCAGGCGGCAGCAAAATGGGCTTCCGTGCCGAAGAAGCGGAGCTTGTTCACCCCGAAATGCTGAAAGCCCAGATGAGAGCGCTTTTCAGAGCTTCGGTATACGGCAAGCTGGGAGTTCTTTTCCCGCTGATAGTTTCGCTGGAGGAAATGGACACCATAAAGCGCATCATTTACGATGTGGGCGATGAGCTTCGCCGTGAGGGAATAAGAGTGCGTGACAATATCCAGATAGGCGCAGCTGTGGAAAATCCCGCTGCGGCATTCATGAGCGATGTTATTGCAGGCGAGGCGGATTTCTTCTTTGCCGATCTTGATAAGCTGGCATTAAAAACTCTGTCCGCCGACAGATCGTGCAGCATAAGAAATATTCCCGACACGCATCACCCTGCGGTTCTGCGAATGATAAAGCTTGCTGCGGACAATGCCCACAGAAGAGGAAAATGGATAGGCGTTGCAGGCGACCCTATGGGAGATGCGCCGCTTACATCGGCGTTTCTTGCACTGGGCATAGATGTTCTGGCGCTGTCCGTGCCGAATATCCTGCCTATGCGCCGCAGAATAATGGAAACAACCGTCGGAAACAGGCAGGAGATCACCGCTGCTCTTGAATTCTGACCAAAGGAACAGCAATTTATATGAGATATGATAAAACGATCACGGCGGAATTTATCCGCCGCCCGAACCGATTCATTGCGATATGCAGTGTGAACGGCGGGGAAACGGTATGCCATGTGAAAAACACGGGCAGATGCCGTGAGCTTCTGACAGAGGGCGCAGAGGTGATACTTGTGCCCTGTGCCGCAGACAGCAAACGAAAGACAAAATATGACCTTGTTGCGGTTTACAAAAACGGAATGCTTATCAATATGGACAGCTATGCTCCGAATCTTGCGGCAGGTGAATGGATAGCCGCAGGAGGGCTTGGCAAAGCGGAGAATATCCGTCCCGAATATACATACGGCGACAGCAGATTTGATTTTTTCGCAGTGATTGACGGCAGGACTTCCTTTATCGAGGTAAAGGGAGTTACTCTTGAAGAAAACGGCGTTGTGATGTTTCCCGACGCTCCCACGGAAAGGGGCTTGAAGCATATAAACGGTCTTATCCGATGCGCCGCCGAGGGTCACAGAGCCTGTCTGCTGCTTGTGGTGCAGATGAGCGGCAGTGCGGAATATCCGCTGAAATATTTTACTCCGAACCGAAACACCGACCCAAAGCTTGCGGAGGCAATGAAAAAAGCTTCCGAAAGCGGCGTTGAGATAATATGCCGCAGCTGCAAGGTAACCCCCGACAGCATGGATATAGACGCTCCTGTGAAAATAATTTTGTGAGGAAAAGGAAAAAGCTATGAAATACAAAGCAGTTTTATTTGATCTTGACGGAACTTTGTGCGACACCACGGAGGGAGTATATGCGGCGGTGCAGTATTCCCTCGAAAAAACGGGACATTCTCCTGCGGACGATGCGCTTTTGAAAGCATTTGTGGGACCGCCTCTTACATATACTTATACAAAGCTCTGCGGCATGACGGAGGAAGAGACTGAACGTGCCATAATCGCTTTCCGTGAATTTTATGCGGACAAGGGGCTGTACATGAGCAAACCATACGAGGGCATGGCTGAACTGATAATGTCGCTGAAGAAAAAGGGCGTGCGTGTGGGAACAGCCACATACAAGCGTGAGGATTTTGCAAAGAGCCTGCTGGGAAGCAAGTTCCCCGAGGGCTGCTTTGACGTTATAAAAGGCTCCGATTCGGCTTGCAGCATTACAAAGGCACAGATAGTCGAAGCGGCAATATCCGAGCTGGGAGCGGACAAGTCCGAAACGGTGCTTATCGGCGATACTCATTTTGACGCAGAGGGGGCGGCTGCCGCAGGAGTTGATTTTATTGCGGTGACATACGGCTGCGGCTTTGAAAATGAACATGATGCAGAGGGATATCCTCATGTTGGAGTATGCGGAAACACACGTGAAATAGGCGCTTTGCTGGATATTTTATGATAAATGCGGCAAATTGATATTAAATTGTAATGTTTTTAAGTATTGCCAAAGTATATATTATATAGTATAATTATAAGGACGTTTAATGGTGAACAGTCGGCACGGTGCAGGCTGTTCATTGATTTTTTACCCGAAAGGAAGGCTTGATATGTGCGGATTTGCAGGCTTTACAAATACGTCAGATAATTCAAACAAGGTTCTGGGTGCAATGATGGACAGAATAGTTCACAGAGGACCCGATTCGGCAGGAACATATATTGACGAAGATGTTGCTCTCGGCTTCAGACGCCTCAGCATCATTGATATCACCGCTTCGGGCGACCAGCCCATTTTAAATGAGGATAAGACAAAGGTGCTTATCTTCAACGGTGAGATATACAACTATCAGTCTATCAGAAAAGAGCTTATAGAAAAGGGTCATATTTTCACCACCAACACCGATTCCGAGGTTCTGCTCCACGGCTATGAGGAATACGGCGAGAAGCTTCTCGACAAGCTCAGAGGAATGTTTGCATTTGTTATCTGGGATAAGGTGACAAAGGAGCTTTTCGGCGCAAGGGATTTCTTCGGCATCAAGCCCATGTATTATGCTCAGATGAACGGTACGTTTATGTTCGGCTCCGAGATAAAGTCCTTCCTTGCACACCCCGATTTTAAGAAGGAGCTGAATGAATCCGCTCTTGAAAATTATCTCACATTCCAGTATTCTCCCACAGCCGAGACTTTCTTCAAGGGAGTATTCAAGCTGCTGCCTGCTCATTTCTTTAAGTATAAGGACGGCGAGCTTACGGTAAAGCGCTACTGGGACGTTCACTTCAATGCGGACAACAAGCCTGATATGGACAGCTGGGTAGATCAGATATCCGATACATTCAAGGATTCCGTTGCGGCTCATAAGATATCCGATGTTGAAGTCGGAAGCTTCCTTTCCAGCGGCGTTGATTCAAGCTATGTGGCTTCCGTGGCAAATGTTGACAAGACCTTTACGGTAGGCTTCGGCGAGGACGAAAAGTATAATGAGATAGGCTGGGCAAAGGAATTTTCTCAGTATATCCACAAGGAAAACATCAGCCATGTAATTACTCCCGAGGAATACTGGGAGCATATACCTAAGATACAGTATCATCTTGACGAACCTCTTGCGGATCCTGCCTGCATTGCACTTTATTTTGTCTGCCGTGAGGCTGCAAAGTATGTAAAGGTAGTTCTTTCGGGCGAGGGTGCAGATGAGATCTTCGGCGGATACAATATCTATAAGGAACCGCTCGGCTCCACAGCATATAAGTCGCTGCCCATGCCTATCAGAAGAGGCATCGGAAAGATCGCTGAAAAGCTCCCCGCAAAGAGAGGCGTGAACTTCCTTGTCCGCAACGGCAAAACTCTTGAAGAGCGCTTCATCGGAAACGCCTATATGTTTACCGAAAAGGAGCGCAAGGCTCTCCTCAAGATAAAGACAGACGCTCCTGCGGCAACCGAGATCACACGTCCGTTCTATGACAAGGTACGTGACCAGGACGATATCACAAAGATGCAGTATCTTGATCTTCATCTCTGGATGGCAGGGGATATCCTGCTGAAAGCGGATAAGATGTCCATGGCAAATTCGCTGGAGCTTCGTGTTCCGTTCCTTGACAAGGAAATAATGAAGCTTGCGGAGAGAATTCCCACAAAGTATCGTGTAAGCACCGAGAATACAAAGCTTGCAATGCGTCAGGCTGCACTCAGAGCGGCACCTCCCAAGACGGCTAACAAGAAAAAGCTGGGCTTCCCCGTGCCTATAAGAGTATGGCTCAAAGAGGACAAATACTACAACATCGTTAAGGATACCTTTACCTCCGAGTACGGCAGACATTTCTTCAACACGGATATGCTCATAAAGCTGCTTGACGATCACCGCAGCGGCAAGTATGACAACAGCCGAAAGATATGGACGGTTTATGTATTTCTTGTATGGTATAAGGTATATTTCGGCGAAGAAACCTAATATAAAAATAAACTATAAAAGGTAAAAAACGTTTTTATTCATTACATCTTGAATACAAAACGCATACAAATCAAAAGCAAGCTGTATACAATTTGCATACAAATAGGTCAAGGTGATTGACATTATCGCACAAAATTGATATTATAATTCAGTAGACTATACAGCTTTATGCGTATTTCTGCGCTCATTTTTGCCTGCAAAGGAGGAACGGATTTTGCAGCCTGAATTAAATCTTTGCTACGGTTGTATGGAACCGCTTAACGGCGAAGATAAATGCCCCCACTGCGGTTATGCGGCGGATTCATCTTATCTTACATCATATCTTGCACCCGGAGTTATGCTGAACAGCCGTTATCTCGTGGGCAGACTTCTGCACCATAACGGCGAGAGCGCCGTGTATATCGGATATGATACGGAAAATTCCGTCAAGGTGTTTATCCGTGAGTATATGCCCGACACTCTTTGCAGACGTGTCAAGGACAGCTCTGTTATAACGGTAAATCAGAATTCCGTTGCGCAGTACAAGACCTTCATGTCCGAATTCGTGGAGCTTAACAAGACCCTTGCAAGGCTCCGCACGCTTAGTCATATCAATCCTGCGATAGATATGTTCGGAGACAACAATACGGGATATGTTGTGTTCAATTATGTTGAGGGCGTTTCGCTGGCGGAATATCTCCGTGAGCATGGCGGCATTCTCAGCTGGGAGGAAGTAAGAAAGCTTTTCCCGCCTATTTTTACAACACTTTCCCTTATCCATAATGCGGGGCTTATCCACAGAGGAATTTGTCCCGAAAATATACTTGTAACATCAAAAGGAGAGTTTATGCTCTCGGGCTTCTGCGTTGCCGATGAACGCACAGCCGAAACGGAGCTTAATTCCGAGATATTCCACGGCTATGCCGCACCCGAGCAGTACAGCTCAGGCAGGTGGCAGGGCACATGGACAGATGTTTACGGAATATCCGCTCTGCTTTACAGGCTGCTTACGGGAACGGTTCCTGCCGAGGCTCCTGCCCGTGAGGTGAATGATACACTTCCGCCTCCGTCGGTGCTGAATGCGGCTATTCCCGAAACGGTTTCCGATACGCTTATGGACGGACTTGTTCTTTCGGGAGATCAGAGGATACAGACCGTTACCGAGCTGGTAACACGTCTTTTTGACGAGCCTCAGACCGAGAGAGTTCCGCAGGTCACACAGCCTATCGCAATCCCGAAGCAGCATTTGCAGCATGACAGCGGCAGCGATGATGACATAGGCGGTTTCGGAAGAAACAATACTTCCGCAGGTCAGACAGCTCATAAAAAGAAGCAGGCTCCCAGCCGCCATAAGATATTTATTGTGGTCGGTGCGGCAACGGTCGTTGTGGCAGTTATCATAATGGCAGCGCTTATGCTCCTGCTTAATGACAACAGCAGTTCTATCGACACAGATCTTTCCGCAACGGGAACGCTTGCAAATATCGACGATCTGACAGGCGCTCTTGAACGTCAGACAACGGTTTCCGTTTCCGAAAGTGCCGAGTCCACCCAGCCTACGCTGAATGAGGTGGAGAACAGCGGTGCTGACGAGGATATCTCGGAGACAACAACGCTGACGGGAAATGTTTACATCATGAACGATCTTGTGGGCAAGAATTATAATACTATCAAGAATTCACCCACATATGCAAGCCTTGTTTTCGAGCCTGTTTATGAATTCAATGAGGATATCGAAAAGGGCATCATTATTGACCAGTCCATCGAAAAGGGCGAAAGCTACACCGAGGGAACAAAGGTTGAGCTTACCATAAGCCAGGGTTCTCGCTATACAAGCGTTCCCGATTTTGTCGGAATGAAAGCCCGTGACTATTATGTGCTTCTTAATGAGAGGGGCATAAAGTACGAGGAACAGCTCCAGGAAACTACCGCTTATGCCGACGGATATGTTATAACGATCAGCGCCGATGAGGGAGATACATTCGATCTCAGCAGCGGTGAAACGCTTATAGTTTACGTGGCATACAATCCTGCGCCTGCAACGGAGACAGAGGAAACAACGGAGACTTCCGCAGAGGAAGAGACGGATATTTCCGAAGAGCCAGACGGCGGCGATGAATCTCCCGATGACGGAGATAATTCCGAGGACGGCGGCGATGATGCCGAGTTCAACGGCGACGAAGAATAAAAATAAAAGCTTCCGAAAGAATTTACTTTCGGAAGCTTTTTTGTTGTATATGAGCTTTGTATCAGTTTATTCTGAATTTTCCTACCAGTGATTTGAGCATTCCAGCCTGACCCGAAAGCTCCTGAGATGCGGCGGCGCTCTTTTCGGCAGTTTCCGAATTGGAGCGGATAACTCCCGATATCTTTTCGACGCCTTCCGTTACCTTGCCCAAGGCTTCTGCCTGTCTTGCGGAGGCTTCAGATATCCTGCCGACGTTTTCTGTCACCTGCTCGGAGCTTTTTACGGCTTCCGCAAGCATTTTAGCCGTTTCATCGGCTATCCTTGTGCCGTTTTCAACAGCCGCAAAGGAACGTTCGATAAGCTGGGCTGTGTTTCCCGATGCTTCCGAGGATTTTTCCGCAAGGTTCCGCACTTCATCGGCAACGACCGCAAAGCCCTTGCCTGCCTCGCCTGCACGGGCAGCCTCAACAGCCGCATTCAGTGCAAGAATATTTGTCTGGAACGCAATGTCCTCGATAGTTTTGATTATTTCGCCTATTCTCTGGGAAGATTCGGAAATTTCCTCCATAGCTTCGATCATCTGGTTCATCTGACGGCTGCTTGCGCTCATCTGACGTGATGTTTCCTCGGCAATACCGCCTGCTGTACGTGCGCTTTCGGCGTTGCGGTTTACATCGCTCATAAGCTCGCCGATCGCCTTTGAAAGCTCTTCGACCGAATCAGCCTGATCCGCTGCGCCCTTGGACAGTGATCTTGCGCCGCCCGATACCTTTTCGGAGCCTGATGAAACCTGTCCCGAGGAGCTTATGATAGTCCTCATAGCCTTGTTCTGCTCGGAAACGGTCTTTCTGAGTGCTTCAAGCAGCGGAGCAAAATCGCCTATGTAAAGCTCTTCGTTTGCCGTGTCAACGGTAAGGTTGCCATCCGCAAGACCTGTAAGCATCTGTGAAAGGTCGCTGATTATCATGCGTATCTCGCCTGCAGTCCTGTCAAGTGAATCCAGCAGCATTCCCGTTTCGTCCTTTGCATCGGTGACTTCCACGGGACTTGTGAGATCGCCCCTTGAAAGCTTGCCAAGACGCTCCACGCAGCTGTGGATAGGCTTGGAGATGCCCCGTGAGAATATCATTCCGCATAATACGGCAAGCAGCACCGATGCGGCTGTGATAGCTATGCAGACTGCGGAGGCTGCTGCCGATTGACGTTCAAGCTCGCCGATTTCGGCATTTCCGTCCGATACCTTTATGTTCATAAGCTCCTCCCATGCGGAATAAAGCTCGGCATAAAGGGGGTCAAGATCGGTGAGTGCCTTGGACTGCGCCCTGTGCTTTTCGGTTTTGTCGATTGTATTTCCCTGTGCGACTATTTCGTCCGCAACAGCCATATATGCGTCATATGCGGCAGCTACCTTTTCAAACTGCGCTGTTTCGCTTTCTCCGACGATATAATCCGAAAGCTTGTCAACATATTCGGCATATGAATTTTTATCCTGCTCCAGCTTTTCAACAGCCTTTTTCATAGCGACCGTATCATTGAAGCCGATAACGTCACGCACCTGCAAGTTGTAATCCGCCGCCGCAAGCATCGCTCTGCCGATATCACCCTGAACAAAGCCGTAATCGGTCAGCGCATGGCTGTACCGTGTTTCCAGACTGTTCATTGATACGTTTGCAACAAGTCCCGAGATCCCTCCGAAAAGCGCCATGACAATAAATCCTGCCGCAAGCTTCGGCCCTATCTTCATGTTTTTTAACACTTTAGCACACCCTTTTTTCACGGCTTGGAGCCGTTTTATTTCTGCCAAAAAAGGCAGACCTCACCCTTTACATTAACAGAATTATACAACATTTTGCTTCTTATGTCAAGGGAAAATGTTCAAATTATCATAAAACTTGACATTTTCTCATATATATGATATTATTTATACACAAAAGTGAAAGGAGCATTTTATGAAGCTTCCGAAAAACATATCAGCAATAATATTTGATCTTGACGGAACTCTGCTGGACAGTCTTGATGCGTGGGCGGATTCCGATAAAATATTTCTTGCGGAGAAGAATATTCCCTATGACCCGATCATTTCCGAAAAGCTGAAAACCATGCATTTCGTGTCGGCTGCACAGTTTTTCATTGATGAACTTGGAGTTAAGGAGCCGCTGGAAAAGGTAATGGCGAGGATAAATGAGATAATCGAGCATAAATACTGCCATGAAGTGGCTGCAAAGCCGTTTGTCCGTGAGTACATGGAGCAGTGTGCAAAAAATGGGATCGCAATGTGTGCCGCAACTTCAAATCTTAAAACTCTGGCGGCGTCGGCACTGAAAAACAACGGGCTTGACGGCTTCACGGAATTTCTGCTGACCTCCGATGAGGTAGGCAGCGGCAAGGATAATCCCGATATTTTTTACATATGCGCCGAAAGGCTCGGTGCGCTGCCCGAAAACACGGCTGTTTTTGAGGATTCTCTCCATGCTGCGGAAACTGCCGCAAAAGCGGGATTTTTTACGGTGGGAGTTTTCGACAGCCATTATGCCGCTGAATTTGACCGACTTAAAAGCGTATGCAATATGACGGTAAAAAGCTTCGGTGAATTATTGGAATGATAAAAAAAGACTGCACTTCATAATGAAATGCAGTCTTTTTATTGTATGTTGTTTCAGATGATCTCTTTAAGCACAAGATAAGCGCAGGTGGTGATCGCCTTTGCCTCGATATAGTCACGGTCTACCGTGTAATTTCCTGTGTCAAGCATATGCTTCAGCTCGGAAACACGCTGGAAGCCCTTTACCGCCTCCTGCATATTGGGCAGAACAAAATATGAATTCTGCATGATGTGGCGCACCTCTGTGCGGATTCCTGCGGGGATATGCTCGCTGTTCTCGGGCTGTGTGAACTCATAATCGGTGAGGGGAGAAGCCTTGTCAATCTTGGAAGCAATGTCGATGGCTGCCTGATGACCGAATACCAGTGCTTCAAGCAGAGAGTTTGAAGCAAGGCGGTTGTTTCCGTGAACGCCTGTGTGTGAGCATTCGCCGACAGCGTAAAGTCCCTTTACAGTGGACTCGCTGAAGCTGTTGACATTGATGCCGCCCATAAGATAATGGTGGCAGGGATATATCGGGATACGGTCCTTTGTCATGTCGATGCCATGCTCCATGAGCTTGCTGTATATCATGGGGAAGCGTCCCTTGATGAACTCGGGATCCTGTGCTGTGATATCGAGATAGAATTCGTTGCTGTTCTGCTTGCGTGCTTCCATGATGATAGCGTGGGAAACAACGTCTCTGGGCGCAAGCTCCAGTCTTTCATCGTAGTCCTGCATAAAGCGCTCGCCCTTGCAGTTCAGCAGATATGCGCCCTCTCCTCTTACGGACTCGGAGATAAGGAAGCATTCTCTCTTCTCATGGTCGGCAAAGGCTGTGGGGTGGAACTGGATATAGGACAGATTCTTGATCTGTGCGCCGATCTCATATGCGAGAGCAATGCCGTCGCCTGTTGCGATAGCGGAGTTTGTGGTATAATCATAGATGCGTCCGATGCCGCCTGTTGCCAGAACAAGGAAACGTCCGTGATATGTAGTATGCTCATCGCCTGTCAGCAGATCGACAGCAAAGCCTGCATCGGTTTTTTTGATCTTGCAGAGCTGAGTGTTTTCAAGGACTGTGATGTTGGGCTTCTTTGCAACGGCAGCCTGAAGCTTGGAGGTTATCTCAAAGCCTGTATTGTCCTTGTGATGGAAGATCCTGCGGCGGCAGTGACCGCCCTCAAGAGTACGGTCAAGAGTTCCGTCGGGATTGCGGTCAAAGTCAACGTCAAGATCAAGCAGATGCTGGATCTCGTCGGCAGCCTTTGTTACCAGCAGATTTACGGAATCGGGGTTGTTCTTGAAGCCGCCTGCGATAAGAGTATCGTTTGTGTGGAGCTGGGTGTTGTCGTCCACAGGCTTGTAGACAGCCGCAACGCCGCCCTGCGCCAGCGCACTGTTGCAGAGGATAAGCTCACGCTTTGTTATCATAAGAATATTCAGATCGTCGGGGAGATTAAGGGCTGTGTAAAGTCCGCCCACTCCTGTTCCGACAATTATAACATCATAATTAACGTTCATTTTTTTCTTCCTTTTTGTGCCTTTCGGCAAAATATTATACTTATTACATTATAGCATAAAGGTACGCTTTTTTCAAATGCGTTTTTACCGATTTTTTACACGTTTTTCCCATACAATTATGTATTTTGACGGTCTGCGTCGGAAAAAGCGATATAATCCGCACCGCTTTCGGAAACGTAGGCGGCGATATCGGGGAATCTTTCGGAAATATATCCTGCCGCAGCCGACGCAAAGGGAACCTCCGTTGCATAATGCGTGCAGTCAAAAAGTGCGGTGCCGATGTTGTCCGCTTCAACGAATCTGTCATGCTTTACATCGCCCGTTATCAGTGCGTCACAGCCTGCGGAGACAGCCTCCTCAAGCATGGAACCGCCCGAACCGCTGCAAAAGCCAAGTTTTTTGATAAGCTTGTCGGTGCGGGAATATCTCACGGGGCAGCCGAAAATATCTTCAAGCTTAGCCGCAAGCTCCGAAGCATGAACAGGCTCACAGCCGCATATCCAGCCGATGCCGTTTCCGTTCGGAAGCATTTCGAGAGGGGAGCGTTCTCCCAGTGAAAGGCTGTCTTTCATCATTTCATATGCGATGCCGTTTGTTCCGCACGGAGCAATGTCCGCATTTGTATGGCAGCATATCGCCGATATGTTTTTCCGCACCAGCTTATATACCACGGAATCGGCAGTCACCGATCTTATGGGCTGAAATATAACGGGGTGGTGGCTCACGATAAGCTGTGCGCCCAGTTTTTCGGCTTCATCGACAGTTTTTGAGGTTATGTCAAGGCAGGTCAGCACGGACGTTACGGGCTGTGCCGCATCACCTGCGAGAAATCCGCTGTTGTCCCAGCTTTCCTGCACGGAAAAGGGCATTATCTCATTGAGAAAATCATAGATATCTCCGACTGTTGTCATAAAAAATCATTCCATTCGTATTTCGGCAGCCGTGCATATGCGCTTCGCAAGGCTGCTGTATTTTTCCGCTTCTTTGGTCTTGCCCGACTTTGACAAGCCCTCGGCTATCTTTTTCAGGCGTTCCGACTGTGCGGCAGCATATTTTTTGCTTTCGGGCAGCGACATATCAAGTGCGCCCAGCTCCGCACGGACATCATCGCATTCGGAGCATTTTCCGCTGTGGATTGCACGTATCACGGAATATGTAAAGCGCCCGTCAACAGCCGCTTTTTCCGATACGATCTCATAGCCCTCCGCACATAAATATCTGCGAAGCTCCGCAGCACGGGTCATAGGCTGGAGTATAAGTCCCGTATCACTGCCGAATTTATTCAGCCGCAGACCGTCCGAAAGGATACGGCTGATAAGCTCGCCGCCCATTCCCGCAATGACGATATCGGTCACTTCCGAGGTATCCACATCGGCAAGACCGTCCGAAAGGACAAGCCTTATTTTGTCCGAAAGACCGTATTTTTCAACTGTGGCAGCCGCAAATTCCAGCGGCTTTGAATTAACATCGGCACCTATTCCGCCTCTGCATTTTCCCGATGCGACAAGCTCGCAGGGGAGATATGCATGGTCTGTTCCGATATCGCAGACAAAATCTCCCGTGACCGTTTCGGCGCATAGTGCCAGCCGACTGTCCAACATAATATCCCTCCGTATATCAAAAACACTCCGAAACCCGAAGGCTTCGGAGTGAAGCTGATTATAATAAGCCGTCCGCTTTCAATTACTTCTTGGAAGCAAAGTGCTGATTGAGAGCCTCTACCAGCTGATTAACGTCTGTGCCGTGAACCATGCAGGCATCTGCAATGGACTCGCCTCTGGAAGCGGGGCAGCCGAGACAATGCATTCCCATATCAAGGAAGTAAGGAGCTGTATCGCTGTCAGCGTCGAGGATATCACCGATAAGAGTGTTTTCTGTAACTACCATTTTTATTTTCCTTTCCGAACCGATAGCATCGGTCATTTTCATTTGATAAACATATTATAACACAAATTGCTCTGCAATGCAACCGATAACAATAATTTTACAATTTATTCTGTAAAGAGGGGAGTGGAATAATATCTGTCGCCGCTGTCGGGGAGAAGTGCAACGATAGTCTTGCCCTTTGCTTCGGGGCGCTTTGCGATCTCGATAGCCGCATGAAGAGCCGCACCCGATGAAATGCCTACCAGCACGCCTTCCTTCTTTGCAAAGAGCTTTGCTGCCGCAAATGCGTCATCGCCCTCAACGGGGAATACCTCGTCATAGATCTTTGTGTTCAGTGTTTCGGGAACAAAGCCTGCGCCGATACCCTGAATCTTGTGAGGGCCGCCGTGACCCTGTGAAAGTACGGGAGAGTCGGAAGGCTCAACAGCGATGATCTTAACGTCGGGGTTCTTGGACTTGAGGAACTCGCCTACGCCTGTAACAGTTCCTCCTGTGCCAACGCCTGCGATAAAGTAATCTACCTTGCCGTCGGTATCATTCCAGATCTCGGGGCCTGTTGTTGTTCTGTGGATAGCGGGGTTTGCGGGGTTTACGAACTGACCGGGGATAAAGCTGTTGGGGATCTCCTTGGCAAGCTCGTCAGCCTTTGCGATAGCGCCGGACATACCCTTTGCGCCCTCTGTAAGCACGATCTCTGCGCCGTAGGCTTTAAGGATATTTCTGCGCTCGATGCTCATTGTTTCGGGCATTGTAAGGATAACTCTGTATCCTCTGGAAGCAGCGATAGCCGCAAGACCGATGCCTGTGTTGCCAGATGTAGGCTCAATGATAACGGAGCCTTCCTTGATAAGCCCCTTTTCCTCGGCATCGTCAAGCATTGCCTTGCCTACTCTGTCCTTAACGCTTCCTGCGGGATTAAGGTATTCCAGCTTGACAAGAACCGTTGCTTCAAGATTTTCGTTCTTCTCGATATTTACTGCTTCTACCAGCGGTGTGTTTCCGATAAGCTCGCTTGTGCCCTTATAGATCTTTGACATAATAAATTCCTCCGATTATATTCATTAATATTGTTTCCCTGAAAATAAACCATATAAGATCAGGTCAACAGCGTGATATTCCTCCGCATGAACGGAAATTATTCGCATTTGCGTTCACTTTTCCGTCATCCTTTACATAACATACTTTATTGATATGATTACTGTAATTACATAATACTACTATGGTAAGCGTTTGTCAACTGTTTTATATGGATTTATCCATTTTCGGCACTTTATACAATATAATACTATATTCTCTTATTTGGTTTGACGGGAGAGTGTTTTTTATGCGGTTGGTGTGTATCGGAATATGCTGTTTCTTACTATACATATATATTTTATATGCAAAATATACAGCGGATATCCCCCTAATTTTATATGATTAATAGAAAATAAATAATAATGCGGTCAAACCCTTGATTTTTGTCGGTACGCATGATATACTACCATTATGATATGTTTTGTATGTGAAAATTTACAGAAAGGACGATGCACATGAAAATTTCCACAAAGGTCGAATACGGTATCATTGCAATGATAGATATTGCCGTTCATTCGGAAAACGGCGAAGCTGTTACGGTAAGCAGCATTTCGGGCAGGCACAGCATTTCGGGAAAATATCTTGAACAGGTGCTGACGGCGCTCAGGCAGGCGGACCTTATCCGTGGCCTGAAAGGCTCCAGAGGCGGATATATAATTTCGGGTCCTGCGGAAAAGATAACCTTTAAGCAGATAATAAATGCACTTGATGTAACGGTGCTGGGCGATGTATATTTTGATTCAACTCCCGAAAACAGCGTTATTACAGACACGCTCCAGTCATGTCTGTGGAATAAGATGACAAGCTATCTCCGAAGCTTTTCCGAAAGTGTAACTCTTGAAGATATTGCCGATGAATACCGCAGAAAAAATGAAAATCAGGTGGAGGATTACTCCTACTGTATATAAAGAGAAACAGCACAGTCACGCCGACTGTGCTGTTTTTGGTTTTTGGGATAATTATACAAGGCAGCCATATTGGCTACTCATTTAGTTCTAAAGTTAATAAGCCCTTTACATTGATCTTATCTCCGCATAATAATTTGCCGCTCGGGATTTCATCGATCATTGATATTTTTATATCGGAAAAAGATGAATTTATAAAACCGTACAAAGTGTGTCTGTCTATAATACTGTTAATAAGAACATTTGCTTTGACAAGGGTGTCATGGATTGAATCAAAGTCAATTGACATTTCTATATTCTCATTAAGATGCATAGGTACTGTTATTTCGGCACAATCAATAATCAATTCGCCATTTATAACATCACCGACACTTAAATCATTGTTATTGGTCAAAAAATATACTCCAATATCAATTTTTCCTTCGATCCATTTTACTAAGGCATATCGTTCGCAAAAGTTATCTGACCACATTTTTTTGATGATAAATCTTCATGACATATAAAATCCTCCTCTCTGGTATTGAGCACTAAAAGTTCTCTTTATCAATAATTCAATAATTATAGTATGCTTTTTCAGATCGTACGTAAATAATCATATATTTTTTGATAATTATATCATACCGTTCGGCAAATTACAAGATGAATTTTCAAAGGAGAGCATGGCAGGCAAAGCCAATATATCATTCCTTGTTTCCCGTAATAAAATAATCGCAGTATTCTCCGCCCGAAGCAATGGTGTTTTTGCGGTGAAGTACGCCGTGCTGGAGTGTTATCATGACCTCGTCCAGCTCGCAGAACAGCGGCATAAGCTCCTTTACACCAAGCTTTTCCGCATAGGCGCATATTGGACAGCGTGTGATACGGTAATAGCAGGCACCCTCATAGGGCTGACCCACAAAGTCAACTTTAAAGGAAGTGGGATACTGCTTTTCCTTTTCCGATGTATACCATTTTGCGTACTTTACGATGTTCTTTTTGTTCTCGGCTTTTCCTTTTGCCGTGTTAAGATCGGTTTTGCCGAAATACCATTTGATATGGTAAAGTGAGCGTCTCATCATTTCCTGAACCGTTTCGGGCGGGATTTTCTTTTCGCTTGCAATATACGGAGCGACAAATGTCAGTGCGAACAGCTCATTGTATGCCATGGGATTATCGTCGCCGATATCGTCTGCTTTGTCCACAAGCTCACGATAGACCTTTCCGCTTTTTTTCATTATTTCCGAAGCGTATTCTCCGCCGTATTTTTCGGTCAGGACTTTTTTCATTGAACCCTTGAACATAAAATAATAGAATCCGTTATATTTCATTGCTGATATTCTCCTGCGTTTTTTTATCGGCGTCAAAGAGTGCCTCCCAGCCGCCGAAATGATAAGTCATAAGCGACTGCATATATTTTTCCGCAGTCTGACGGTCGGGACAGTCAATAACGATCCTGCGGTAGCTGTCGAACTGCATTGAGATCAGCAGTCCCAGCAGCTTTTCATCTGTTCCCGCATATCCTGCATTGTTAAAAAACAGTATGCTTTCCCTGATCTTGTTTTCCACCAGCATATCAAAATAATGCTCAAGACTGCTGCCTGCACTGCGGTACAGAAGCAGTACGGCTTCTTCATAATGGTCAAAGATCAGATGAAGTATCGTTCGGGATTCATGCAGCATTGAATTTTTCAGCTGCGCCATGATATTTCCGCCGTTATCGGAATAATAATCCGACCGTATATTCCGAAAAGCCGTTTCGATATCGGACAATAACGGTTGGAGCAGGCTTGCAAACAGTTCGTCCTTTGACTTGTATCTTGTCTGTATAGCGCCGACGGTCGCTCCCGAACGTTCCGCAATTTTTCGGAGCGACGCTCCCATATAGCCCTTATCGGAAAATTCTTCAAGGGCGGCGGCAGTGATCTTGCTGTCCAGCGAATGGTCACGCAATGCCATATATTCACCTCGTATTGTTATAATTACACTGTAATTGATTACAGTGTAATTATAACATGGCAAATTTATTTTGTCAAGGGCATGGAGAAATTTTTTTGGGTGTATTTGTTCGGAACAGGCGGAAATGCACTGGTAGCACGAAAAATAGGCGAGGGTAAGCATCAGGAGGCAAGGAAGGATTTTTCTTTGCTTATGGCGGCTGCGTTTATTTTCGGCGTGGTGCTTACGATAATAAGCTTTATTTTTCTGGATCCGCTCTGCCGTTTTCTCGGCTCCGACGACGGAAAAACATCGGCGGTGCTGTCATTCTGCCGAACCGTTATTTTTATGGTAATTCCTGTTCTTGTGCTGCCGAATCTTTTCGGAATGAACGGTGTGTGGATATCTATTACCGTGGGCGAGGTGCTGAGCTTGGCTATGAGTATTTTTTATTTTATAAAGTACCGTAATATGTGGAAAGCTTCGGGGCAAAATATACCCGAGATTAAATAAGTGAAAAGGAGTGTTTATCATGAAACGAACTGCACCGGTAACAGGTTCAAGCCGAGGTATCGGAAAAGCAGGAGAAAGATGTGAGAGAGCCGGCAGAGAAATCATTGGCTCGTTTCGGAAAAGTTGATGTGCTTGTAAATAATGCAGGCATTGCGCTGTACAGTGAGGCTGCTCACAAGACTGTTTCCGACTGGGATATATCCTTGAAAACAAATCTTATTGCACCGTTTCTGCTTAGTCAGATACTGGGTGCGGAAATGGTGAAGAATAAATACGGAAAGATAATTAACATTGCTTCAATTGATGCGATATACACATATAATGCGCCGAGCATGGAGTATGACGCAAGCAAGGCGGCGCTTATAAATATGACAAAGAATTTTGCATTTGAGCTTCAGCCTTATGTCAATGTTAATTGTGTTGCTCCGGGCTGGGTAGATACAGATATGAACAAGGATCTGCCGCAGGAGCTGATAGATTATCAGCTGGGCAGGATATGCAAGAAAAGATTTGCCAAGCCCGAGGAGGTTGCAAAGCTTGTGATATTTCTTGCAGGTGATGATGCGGAATTCATCAACAGCGAGGTCATAAAAATAGACGGCGGCTATAAGCTTGCATGATAAAGAAAGGATAAATAACATGAAAAATGCAGTTGTTTTCGGAGCAGCGGGACATACGGGAAAATATATAACACGCAGGCTTATGAGATCTGATGATATTCGGCTTACGGCATTTGTCCGTGGCCCGAAAAAATTCGAAGATATGGATATCACGGGTGTGAATGTGGTGTGCGGAGATGCGCTTAATGAAGCCGATGTGAAAAAAGCTATGGAGGGTCAGGATATACTTGTATGCTCACTTGAGGGCGATGTGCTGACTATGGCGAAGAATATTGTTTCAGCATTGAAAGTTACATCTGTAAAGAGGATAATCTGGATAACGGGCATGGGTATCCACCATGAAATAACAGGACCGAGGGGCATAATGCTGAATATGTATGCAAAGAAGCGTCCCGAATATATCAAGGCGGCTGATCTTATTGCCGAAAGCAGAGCGGTGACATCACTGCTTCGCTGTCCAGGGATACAGGGCGGTGACAATGAAAAGTATTGTCTGACCACCGAGAAGGAGCAGCCTGCTCACCGCAATGTGGACAGGTCAGCCATTGCGCAGTGTATTGCCGATATGACAGAAGATGAATCGCTGGGCGCAAATGAAAGTCTCGGTATTACGAACTGAGAACATAAAATATGATTTGGAAATACGGCTTTGCAGTTTTTGCGGCCGTATTTTTGTGCTTTCGGGCAATAGCGATAGCGGCCGATAAATCGCATAATTTATTCGGATAAGCTATTGCAAAAATCATGTCATTGTGGTATAATATTTTATAAGAGATAAGCCACACGCAAAAGCGTCGGCATGGCTGAGGCAGATTGCGGAACAGAGCTGCGGGAATCATTGGTGCGAAGCGGAAGCTGTTGTGATATCCACGGCAGGTTCGCACCGGATTTTGGACGTGTTTATTGTGACACTTTTGGATTATGACATGATTTTTTCGCAGAAACAGGTATATCCGCACAAGAAATGCAGGAGTATTTGGGGCGGATTGGTTGTTTTTGCTGTCATCCTTCGTATGAAGGATGTGGATTGAAATATTTTATCACCCCGTTTCTGTTTTTATGTTTATGTCATCCTTCGTATGAAGGATGTGGATTGAAATATGTTTGGTTTTGCGGCCATGTGTTGTCCTCCTTGTCATCCTTCGTATGAAGGATGTGGATTGAAATCATAAGGCATCTACCGCAACGTTTATGATTATTGTCATCCTTCGTATGAAGGATGTGGATTGAAATATACATTGTTGACACAATTTGACCTCCTTTTCATAGTCATCCTTCGTATGAAGGATGTGGATTGAAATGTTGATTTCAAAACCGAATGTATCGCGTAACACGTCATCCTTCGTATGAAGGATGTGGATTGAAATGCGTCGGAATTATTCGCCGTGTCAAGGTTTACAGTCATCCTTCGTATGAAGGATGTGGATTGAAATAGATAATCGAACTGAAATATTTTAACGGTTGGACGTCATCCTTCGTATGAAGGATGTGGATTGAAATGTCGCAGTCTGTATCAACGAATATTTCCCGCGCACGTCATCCTTCGTATGAAGGATGTGGATTGAAATCGAAAAGCAAGTAGAGGAAAGCATCATATATAGGTCATCCTTCGTATGAAGGATGTGGATTGAAATCCGAACTTGGTGTTGCGGAGTGTGAAATATACCGTCATCCTTCGTATGAAGGATGTGGATTGAAATTGACAAGCCTTTTTAACGCATCAACAGTTCTTTGTCATCCTTCGTATGAAGGATGTGGATTGAAATTTTCCATGCAGGGGATATCCACTTGTCCACAACGTCATCCTTCGTATGAAGGATGTGGATTGAAATCGACCAGCGGACACCCGTAACCACAAATCTGTCGTCATCCTTCGTATGAAGGATGTGGATTGAAATTCTGCTTATACCCAAAAGAAAATCGTATAACGCGTCATCCTTCGTATGAAGGATGTGGATTGAAATTGAATTTGGTCAAAAGGTTATTGGTATTATTGTGTCATCCTTCGTATGAAGGATGTGGATTGAAATGGAAGTCTCTTACCCTTAACGAGATTAACAACCGTCATCCTTCGTATGAAGGATGTGGATTGAAATATTGTGTCAGTATCAGACGAAACCGACACGAACACGTCATCCTTCGTATGAAGGATGTGGATTGAAATGGAAAGGAGATTCACCATGTTTGACTTTATTGTGTCATCCTTCGTATGAAGGATGTGGATTGAAATGGCTCGGCGGCGTGGTGCTCACTGTATCACGCCGGTCATCCTTCGTATGAAGGATGTGGATTGAAATTCAAGGCGCTTACGCCTAATGCATCAGACGATGAGTCATCCTTCGTATGAAGGATGTGGATTGAAATATGAAAAATATCCCGCCTGCAAGGTTGCTACCAACGTCATCCTTCGTATGAAGGATGTGGATTGAAATGGTCAGATGATTATTGGCATTGTTTTAGACAAGGTCATCCTTCGTATGAAGGATGTGGATTGAAATCTTTTCAAAGAAAATGCAGATGATAAAAACAGGTCATCCTTCGTATGAAGGATGTGGATTGAAATATGGGATTTTTTGTTAGATTTTTTAGTCGAGATCGTCATCCTTCGTATGAAGGATGTGGATTGAAATCGAAAGCATTATCAGGAACAGCGGTATTAAAACCGTCATCCTTCGTATGAAGGATGTGGATTGAAATACCTCTGCGTATGTAACATCACCCAGCTTGCGGGTCATCCTTCGTGTGAAGGATGTGGATTGAAATAACATTGACAGGACTTGCCAACTATGATATAATAGTCATCCTTCGTATGAAGGATGTGGATTGAAATCGCACACTGAAATCGCATTTTGTGAAAAACAATGTCATCCTTCGCGTGAAGGATGTGGATTGAAATCCCGTTTTAAAAAAATGTAACCCTGCTTTACTGCGTCATCCTTCGTGATTGAAACGATAAATATTTTCTGTGTCATACAGAATGACCTTGCCGTTTAAAGCCATATCACGGAGAAAATTGCTGACTGTCATATCGGAATCGGCGGCTTTTTTCTTTATAGCCGACAGTTCATCTGCCGACACCCTTATTTTTATAAAGTTATCTCTGTTCATAAAGCTCCTTTCGCTATGGGATTTTGTCCCCACAAAATCAATGCTTGCTAAAACCTACCTTTAATTCTCCGTAGTTGAAAGGACTTGATTTTCTCCCGGTGAGAATATCCTTTCTCCCACAGAGAATAGCGAAAACTTACTAACTTTTTCTAAAAATCTTTGGTACAGCATCCAACTTTTCGGTAAGAATCTTATTTTCATCCACCATTTCAGACAATCGTTTTTCAAGCTCACAGATTTTCTGTTCAGAGGTGTGGCGTTCCGTTTCAAACTTTTCCGAAAGCTCGTTGATCTCCTTACTTCTTTCAGATAGGTCGCTTTTAAGGCGGTATATTTCGGAAAGCAGATTTTCATTATCTGCAAGAGCCTTAGAAAGCTGCTTATCCGTCTGCTCTGCAATGGTTTCAGCCGAATACAGCTTGTCTTTTAATACTAATCTTCAATCAACATATAGATAAAATCCAATCTCTCCCGGTAATACTTTTAATGGTTTCATTGGACAATGAGCAGATAGTATCACAAAGTCTGTCAACGACCTTTTGAAGTGATTGAAACACTTCATTTTTAAAACCACGTTTTCTTATCTCTTTCCATATCTGCTCGATCGGATTCATTTCCGGCGTATATGGCGGAATAAAAACAAGTTCAATATTTTCGGGTATTCTTAATGAACCTGATTTATGCCAAGCAGCTCCGTCGCACGCCAATATGATTTTATCTTTTGGAAATGTATTCGATAACTCTTCCAAAAACACGTTCATACTTTCGGTATTGCAATATGGCATAACAACAAAACAGCTTTCACCTGTAAGCGGTTCAACTGCACCATATACATATCTGTATTCTCTTATATGATGACAAGGCACTGATGGTCTTATACCCTTTTCACACCAGCAATATTTCGGTTTATTTATCCTGCCGAAGCCTGCCTCGTCCTGAAACATAAGTCGTACCCTATCATATTTGTTGCGATTTAAATCGCTAAATCCGCTTTCTACTTTTGCTTTAATTTTTTTGAGGCTTCTATCGCCTCATTGCTTGCTTTTTGCGGGTGTTTGCTTCTTGGCATTACTTTTCGCCAGCCGTGACGGTGAAGAACACGATATATCTGAGCGGAACCTGATTTATGTCCTATAGCCTTGTCATATACTTCTTTTATTTCACTTATTTCAACAAGCTGATTTTTTTCTGCTTTTGCTTTAAATTGTTCTAAAAGAGTTGCTTCTTCTTCAAAGCTCATATTTTCACGAATTCTTCCACCAACTTTGGGAATGAGTCCTTTTATTCCTCCGCCGTTGCAAAATTGTGCTGCCCATCTGCTTATTTGCCTTTTGTCTGCATCAAGTTTTTCTGCTATGTCCTTTGGCTTCATTCCTTCTCCGAGTAGCTGTACCGCATATAATCTTCGGTCAGTATATTTATCTGTAACACACTCTCGATATGCTCTTATTTCTTCTGCTTCTTCAAGAAAAATGTTTTTGTAATTGTCGGGAGCATCGGTATCGCCTGTTCTGATGAAATGCTCGACAACTTCGGGATCAATTTTCTTGCCGTATGCAGCCATTACAGCTTTCTGCACGGCTATCATATACTGATTCACGCCAAGCTTTTCGGTAACACATTTTTCTTCAATTGGCTTTTTGTTGTTGACCTGAAGAATATTTGCTGTTCCGTTTCCGATATCAACCACCATGTTCACACCTGTCATATTGTGAAGATAATCCGTGACCGCAGCATAGCCCTGAGGATAAACGAAGCATCCGACAATGTTGAGGTGGTAATGAACATTGTTGTACTTGCAGTCGATATTGGGACTAATCATAAAATACTCTCTCGTGCTTTCACGCTGAGCTGTGAGCATTGCAGTCGGACACCCCACCGCAAGATAGATGTTTCCTTTATAAAATCCGCAGTTTCTGCATTCATCGCAAATTGCTGCAATGGTCAGCAGACGAAATTCTTCGTCAACGGTTTTGTCGGGAATATACTCCTTGTGACCCTCACCAATGCGGTAATACATTTCTCCGATATGAAGTATCTTGCCCTCAAATGCAGGGTTGGTCTTGTATACTGCGATTCCCGTGGGGAATGAGTGCAGTGAGTTTTTGATATTCCCGTAGCCAGTATCTACGGGAACAATGATAGAATTGTTGTAAGGGATCATGCGATTTTTTCCTCCTTTGCCGCTTCTGCGACTTTTGATTTAAGCATTTTTATGATAAGCTCCTCCGCCGTAACGGTTGCATGAGTATCGGTGAATGAGCTTACCACGAAAGTTGTTTTTCCGACAGTAACACTATGTGCAGCTTCATCGGGTTTGTATCTTTCCGGCATTTTGCACCTCCGCTTTTCGTCATATATATGAAATACGTTAAAAGTCACATTTGGCCAAAAATGAGCATCTTGCGGATAATGGTGTCATTTTCATCGGAAATGACCTCCCTTATCCTGGTTTCAATTATATATCAGTTCCGATTTTTGCATTTGACGTCTGTTTGACATAAAATTGACGTCACAGAGGTGTCATTTCTTTGATTTTGATGTCATTTGCCGATGAGCGTTGATGTCATAATTATGAAAATGCTGTCACTTTCTTTATTTGGGCATAAAAAATGAAGCTCCAAAGGTTTTATCAGCCTTTGAAGCTTCATTTTATGTGGATATTCGGTTTGTATTGACGTGTTTGCGTGGGTTTCAACTTTGGAGAATATTTTTCAACCTGAGAGAATAGGAAAGCTATTCAACTTGGGAGAATTACGCTTGATTTTAGCAAGCATTGATTTTGTGG
>CAKSKG010000011.1 GCA_934464775.1 uncultured Oscillospiraceae bacterium | reverse complement strand
TTTCATCTGTTCCCGATAAGCTCAAAAAGAGCTTTACTGTGGATAACGGCAAGGAATTTGCAGCACATAAAGAATTGTCTGATGCAACAGGAATGAAGGTTTATTTCTGTGATCCGTATTCACCTTGGCAGCGCGGCACGAACGAAAACACCAATGGTCTGCTTCGTCAATTTTTTCCCAAAGGAACGTCCTTTGCCAACATTTCCGATGATGATTTACAGCATATTGTTGATTTTATCAACAATCGTCCCCGTAAACGCCTTGGCTTTCGTACTCCCCTCGAAGTGCTTTATAAATTTTTTTGTTGATTTTGTTGCACTTGACTTGACAATCTATCTTCATAATATTATCCCGCAAATCATACTGATAATCATACTGATACGGTATAATATCTATTATAAACCGAAAACGGTATTTTGTCAAATGTTTATTTTTATCCGCTGAAACGGCGTAGGATTTTTGATTTCTGCCGTTATATTGTCGAAAAAATATCGGTTCGGGTAATTGACATTCGGAAAAAAATAGTGTATAATGAATTTATTGTGCAGGTGTAGTATAATGGTTATCACATCAGCTTCCCAAGCTGAGAATGCGGGTTCGATTCCCGTCACTTGCTCCACACCGTGCGGGTGTGGCGGAATTGGCAGACGCGCCAGACTTAGGATCTGGTGAGCTACTCGTGCAGGTTCAAGTCCTGTCACCCGCACCATATTTTGAAAGGCAGGTGAATGATATGTATATTCGTAAGAAAATATCGGAAATATTTATCGTTCACTGCTGTTTATATATCTGCTTTGAATAATAAAATCCCAGTGTTTCCGATATTTCGGGAACACTTTTTTATTTATGAAAAGAGGATATCAATGAACAAAAACAATACCGAGATCATTACCGTAACTGTAAGCAAATACTTATCGGAAGAGCTTGCTTTAAAGATTTCCCAAATGCTTTGGGCGCAAAGTGATACAGACGGAATAAGAAGCTCGCTTTATTGGCTCACTTCCGATACTGACAGCTTTAATGTGACAGCGCAAAATGGATCGGGCGATCTTGCAGGCAGAATTTTATGTATCCAGAACACTGACGACCCCACCCTTTGGTATTACGGTGATCTATTCGTTGCCGAAAAGTATCGCCGTATGCATATTGCCGAGAAAATGCTGACAGCCGCATTTGAGGAATTAAAGCAAAAAGGCTGTAAAGCTGTCCGAACTTATGCCGCTCCCGAAAACACAGCATCAATTGCCTTACAGAAAAAGCTGGGATTTGAAGAAAAGCCTTATCAGAAGTTCAATTCTCTGATAAATGACGGCGACATAATGTTTGAAAAGCAGTTTGGAAAAATATATACCGCCGTACCGATAAAAAGCAAGTCCGACATCAGGATCATTGCAGACATATACAATAAAGATCTGTCTGAGCTTCACGGCAGTAAAATATCCTTTAACGAATGGTGCCGTTCTCTTCCAAACAAAGATACAGATGAAGAGAATTTTCTGATTTGCAGAGGAATAATGCCAACAGCTTGGCTGAAGCTCAACGGACTTGACGGCGATGATGAGGTCGGCTACATTTCAATGCTTGCCGTTGAGCCGCACTGCCGACGCAGAGGTGCAGGAACATTTGCAGTGGAATTTTCCGAAGCTTTTTTACATAATAAAGGCAAGAAAACAATATGCGTTCAGACCACCGATGATAACACAGCCGCAATTGAGCTATATAAAAAATACGGATTTATCGAGACAGAAAAATATAAAACTATTGCCGACAACGGTTCCGATACGGTCAAAATAAAATTCAAAAAGAATATCTGATTGCTTAAAAAGTCAGACCGAACTGCCTTTATACAGCCGAAATTGCCGCAAATGAGCCTTGCGATGTTCAGCTGGAATGCATATTATGATTTGTGAGAATAAAAATGGAAAAACTGATAAAAAGCTATTATCCGCTGACAGCCTCCCCTTTTGAAAAAAGCGAATATTACACGGAGCTTGCTCCATGCAGTGCCTTAAAAGGCTATGTCCGCTGCTTCTGGGGTACTGCTGTCCCGAAAGCGGCTGTATGCCGCCCCAGACTTGTCATTCCCGATACCTGCATGGATATCATCGTGAACATGGACTATACCTGCGGCACAGCCGAAAGCTGCTTCTGCACGATCGACAGCTCACCGTACTATTCGGGTACACAGTGCGTCGGCTCCGTAACATCGGTATTCGGAATACGCTTTTACCCATGGGCAGTTCATCTGTTCACCGATACTCCCCTTTCGGAATGCGGAAAAGGCGTTTCCTGCATTGAAGAATTTTTTCCGAAGCTTGAAAAAAGGCTGCTGCCTATGCTTGAAGCCGTACCCGAGCTTGAAAACCGTGCCGCATACGCCGAAAAGCTGCTGCTTGATATTCTTGATATGAACAGGACACAGTATGACCTGCTCAATTGCATTTATGATATCATAACCTCCGACAGCAGCATAAAAATATCAGAGCTTGCCAGAAGCAATGCTCTTTCACCAAAACAGACCGAACGAATCTTCCGCAGCGGACTGGGAATATCGCCGGCAGGCTTCCGCACACTTTCAAGATATCAGCTGCTGTGGCAGAGCATATGCTCACCTCACGGAATAAGCATTCTCGATGCAGTGGAAAAATTCGGCTACACCGATCAGTCACATCTGCTGAATGATTTCAAAAAGCACCACAATATGTCCCCAAAACAGGCTATGGAACTATCCTCATCGGATAATGTCGGATTTTTACAATACATCTCCCCGTAAATATGATATCATGGCATAAAGGAGATGTTATAATGAACATATTTGAAAAAGCAGAAAATTTTGTTTACCGCAATGCACGTCCGCTGGACTTAGCCTTGTGGCAGTATCATTTTGAGGGCGGTGCTGCGGAAAATGTACTGAACGCGCTGTCGGCATATCAAAATCCTGACGGCGGCTTCGGTCATGCACTTGAACCCGATAATTTCACACCTGTTTCATCGCCTATGCAGACATGGGCTGCCACAGAAATAATAGATGAGCTTGCTCCCTCCGACAGTAAAAACAGGCTTGTAAAAGGCATACTCCGCTATCTTGAAAGCGGAAGCTGTTTCGACAATAAAAAAATGCAGTGGCTCAACACTATCCCCGAAAACAACGATTATCCATGCGCAATATGGTGGAAGTACGGAGAAAACGGCAGTGATTTCAGATACAATCCAACTGCCGCACTGGCAGGCTTTGCGCTGAAATATGCCGATAAAAACAGCTGTCTGTACAAGCTTTCAAAGGATATCGCCGTTCGTGGAATAGAATGGTTCAGCGAAAATGTTCCCTTTGATGAAATGCACATTACAAACTGTTTCATACGTCTTTATGAATACCTTAAATCATCGGAAGAAAAAATAACCGATATGTCAGCCTTTGAAAATGTGCTGAAAAAGCAAGTGAACAGCAGCATATGCAGAGACACCGAAAAATGGAAAAACGAATACGTTCCCCTGCCCTCTGTATTCATCACATCAAAGGACAGTATTTTCTATCCCGATAATTCCGAGCTTATCCGCCGTGAATGTGAGCATATCAAAAACGTTCAGCTGAAAGACGGCTCATTCCCCGTCAACTGGATATGGTGCAATGACTATAAAGAATATGAGCTTTCGGTCAATTGGTGGAAAAGCAAATTCTGCATAAGCAATATGCTGTTTCTCCGTGAATTTGACGCATTAAATGTTTCCGAAAATTTATAATCAATTAAAAAATATACCTTTAAATTCTCCGTGCAATATTGTAAACTGTTACTGTAAATGATATTATACGGAGATTTTATTTATGGATATAAAAATGATCGCAGTTGATCTTGACGGAACTCTTTTTACAAGCAGCAAGGAGATACTTCCCGAAACCCTTTCCGCTCTGGAGCGTGCCTCCGCAATGGGCATAGAGATCGTTCCCGCTACGGGCAGACCCTTTCACGGCGTATCTGAAAAGGTCACCGGGCTTGAATTTGTAAACTATATACTGACCTGCAACGGTGCGGCTATTTATAACAGGCGCACAGGAGAATGCCTCTATGAGCAGCCAATGTCATGGGAAAAGGGTGCTGAAATACTTACTGCGCTGAAAGGTCTGAATATTTCAATAGACGCATTCATCAACGGCTATTCATACAAGGAAAGATCGCAGATAAACTTCATCGACAGCCTTGCCCTTTCGCAGGTCATGAAGGACTACATCAAAAAAACAAGGCTCTATGTTGATGATCTTATAGAATTTGTTTCGTCCGAAAAGCATTCGGTGCAAAAGATCACACTGAATTTTGCAAAAAATCCCGACGGAACAAGTCTTGACCGTGATGAAACAAAGGCTCGCCTTGATAAAATATCCGATATTGCCGTAGTAAGCGGCGGCGACAACAATCTTGAGATCACGGAAAGCACCATAAACAAGGGCATTTCGCTTGTGAATTTCGGAAAAAGGCTTGGCATTGACAGATCACAGATAATGGCGTTCGGCGACAGCGGAAACGATCTTGAAATGCTGAAAGCCGCAGGCTTCGGCGTTGCCATGGGAAACAGCGAAAAGGCTGTGCTTGACATTGCCGATTACGTGACCCTTTCAAACAATGACAACGGCATCGGCGATGCAATTGAAAAGCTTATACTCAACAAGAAATAATTCAACTAATAAAAAGATCATGCAGAAAAAACTGTATGGTCTTTTTGCATATCCGCATATTTTCCGAGAATAATAACATAAAACATCGAAAGGAAATATGCATCATGGCTAAAAAGATATCACGAAACACATTTCTGATGACCTCTCCGCCGTCGATACACAGCTATGCCGCAGTTGCAGGCGACAAAGAAGCCCAGGGTCCGCTGTCCGCCTGCTTTGACGAGGTGGGAACGGACGGATATTTCGGTCAGACCACATGGGAAAAGGCGGAAAGCGAGCTTATGCGCCGAACCCTTATGCACGCTCTCGACAAGGGCGGTCTGAAGCCCTATCAGATCGACTATATGTTTGCGGGAGATCTCCAGAATCAGTGCTGCTCCTCAACATATGCTCTCCGTGAGCTTGAAATACCGCTTTTCGGAATTTACGGAGCCTGTTCCACAATGTCCGAGGGGCTTGTGCTGGCTTCACTGCTGACGGACAGCGGACTCGGAGGTCATGTTGCGGCAGTGACTTCATCTCATTTCTGCACCGCCGAGCGGCAGTTCCGATTTCCCCTTTCCTACGGCGGAGTCCGAACTCCCACAGCTCAATGGACCTGCACTGCGTCGGGAGCGGCTATACTTTCCCCCGAAAAGGATCCGCCCTATATTAAGGGTGTGTCAATAGGAAAGATCACCGACCTCGGAGTTACCGATGCAAACAACATGGGCGCCGCAATGGCTCCAGCGGCAGCTTACATCATAAGTCAATACCTTAACGATACGGGGCTTGCTCCCGAGGATTTCGATTTTATCCTTACGGGAGATCTGGGACGTGTGGGCGGAACGCTGCTCATTGAGCTGCTGGCAAAGGAAAATATCCGCATCGAAAAGCAGTATAAGGACTGCGGAACGATGATATTCGATCTTGCGGAGCAGGACGTTCACGCAGGCGGTTCTGGCTGCGGCTGCGGAGCATCGGTGCTGTGCGGATATTTCCTTGACAGGATAAAAAGCGGAGAGATAAAAAATGTGCTGTTCTGCGCAACGGGCGCACTTATGTCGCCGACCCTTTCACAGCAGGGCGAATCTATCCCCTCGATCTCTCATGCAGTGCATATTTCATATGACAAAACACCGCTTTCGATCAATGAAAGGAGGTCAGCAGAATGATAACCGATTATATATGGGCGTTCATCATCGGCGGACTTTTCTGCGCCGTGGGAGAAGTTCTGATAGATTACACAAAGCTCACTCCGGCACGGATACTTGTGGCATTTGTTGTGGCAGGCGTTGTTCTCGGCGCACTGGGCTGGTATGATCCGCTGATAGAATTTGCCGGGGCGGGAGCCTCCGTTCCGCTGACAGGCTTCGGAAATACGCTGGCAAACGGTGTCCGTGAAGCAATCGACCTGCACGGATTTATCGGCATTTTCACAGGCGGAATATCCGCAGCCGCCGCAGGCATAACCTCGGCGATAGTTTTCGGACTTATTACGGCGCTTATTTTCAAATCAAAGGAAAAATAAAAAAAGCGTGTGATTTCATCTTCTGAAACACACGCTTTTTGTTATGCTTTTTCTGCCGTATCGGCTGTATTTTCCGCAGCACCGTCGACCGCTTCGGCATTTTCGCCGTCCTCCTCGGGTTCGGCAACGGCAGGCGGCTCTTCCATAAGACCATAGCCGTATATCTGCCTGTGAAGATCGTCAACGATCTTCTTGCTTTCATCGGGAAGAGTATCATACACTTCCTTGCAGTCTCTGAAATACTTTGATATCTCCGCATTGGCAAGAGGATCCTTGCCGTTAAAGCCTGCCTGACGCCATTTTCTCGTCAGCAGCTTTGTTACATACATCGGCTTTTTGTCGATCAGCTCCTGTTTATATTCCGACGGAACAGGCGGATTGAAATTATAATAAGGTTCGATCGCAATAAGCTCTTCCAGAATTTTCAGCACAGCTTCATATTTTGAATAAAGCAGCTGAACCGTTTTTATCGTCTCAAAGGACGAAACGTGTTCGTTGATTATCGACATTCTTTTGCTGATATAAATTTTTGTCATATCATCAAGAAATTTAGGTGAAACCTCAAGCTTCTTTTCATTTATGCCGAGAACGATGTTCTGCAATTCCACCTTTTCCTGAGTAGCTTTTTTTGAAAACAAGCCCATAGATATCCCTCCCGAAACAAATTCAAAATATCCGATGCGGCTATACCTTTCGCTTTACGCAAAAAATATATGCATCGGATATCACAAGTCATTTAATTAATAAAGCTGGGCAAGCAGCTTCTTCTTTTCAGCCTTGAATTCATCATCTGAAATAAGACCCTCATCATGCATTGCCTTGAGCTTCTTAACAGCTGTCTGGAAATCATCAAGGGACATATCCTTCTTATCATCGGAAGAAAAGTCAACGTGAACTTCCTTGATCTCGGGCTTTGTATCGCTTTCAGGCTCTGCCTCGGCAATTTCATCATCGGCAGCAATAACTTCGCTGTCGGCAACCGCAGTTGTTGCATAAGCGTCCTCGGCAGCCTCCGCAACGGCAGGCTCTTCAGCCGCTTCTTCGACAACAGGCTTAGCGGTGGAATTAAGCATCTCCTCCACAGCCTTGACCTCGGGATTTTCCGAAAGATCGGAAAGAATGCTCTTTTCGTCAATGCCGCTGAGATCCGAAAGATCGGGATCCTCGGTCTTATGTGAATTTTCAACAGTCATTTCCTCAAGCTTGATATCGGAAGCTCCGCTCTCTGCCGCAAGGTCTGAATCCTTGGGAAGATTCTTTTCTGCGGGAGCAGTATCGGCGCCCAGCTCTTCAAGTATGCCGGCAGCAGGCTTCTTTCCCGTAATGGGAGGCTCTGCGGGAGGAATGATGTCGATCTCGATGGAATTGTTTATCTTGATAAGGTCCTCGATAGTGACCTTAGGCTTAACTGTCTTATATACAGGCTTTTCCTGAGCTTCGGCAGGTGCAGGAACCGATTCCTTTTCTTCTGCCTTGGGAGCAGGTGTCTCCTGAACGGGAGCCTTTGCCTTGAGCGGAGGAAGATTATCAAACTCAGCGTCCGCAAGCTTCTTCATGCGCTCATATTCCTTCATCTTATCCTCGGCAGCATCTGCATTTGCAGCCTCGGCGGAAGCAGCCTTCTGAGCATTCATGCGCTCCTTGGACTTCTGCATCTTCTCGTCATATGCAGCCTTGGCGCTGTTGATCGTCTCAACAGCCTCCGCAACATTGGGGAGACAGGGAACGATGATACGCTTTCTGTTGAGCACACCCTTATTCATATTATCGCACTGAACATACAGCGGACTTGTCTTGACGTTATCGTTTATATAGACCTTTGTTATTTCGTCAAGCGAACAAGTGAAGCGCATATAAACGGGATCGCCCTCCTTGGTGCCGTTCTGCTCCATTATATAAGCAAGACCGTAAAGATGAGCGGCAGTAACAGTGATATTCACTTCAAGGGGCTTGGAAAGCATACTTGTTCTGAATGTGGATTCATAGTATGCAATTTTTTTCTCATTGTAAACACTGGATTGATTAGCCATCTGAAACTTACTCCATTCCCGGCGGCTGTTGCATAACGGTCAGGTCAGAACACCATCAGCAGCAAGGCACACGCCGCCTCATAAATTACTTTTAGTATACCATAATCAGCCGTTTAAGTCAAATATTTATGAACATAATATTTCACATATTTTTCTTGTGATATTATACATTTTGCACTAAAAGGCAGCTTTATCACTTACACAAGATATCGTTTATATGAAATTTTATCACAAAAGTAAGCTATGTATGAATTATATATATACCGAATATATCCCACGGATAAACGTCCGATTAACATTATATGCTTTTCAGATCCGCAAGATCATAAGGAGTTTCCTGATATACGCAGTAATTTATCCAGTTGGAGAACAGCAGATTTGCATGACATCTCCAGTTGAAATGCGGAGGCTGGCTGGGATCGTTGTACGGGAAGTAATTATAAGGCACCTTTATGGGCAGACCCTTTTCAAGATCACGGAAATACTCTCCCGAAAGAGTGAACCTGTCATACTCGGAATGACCCATTACAAAAAACTGTCTGTTTGTCTTGTCGGTAATAATATGTACTCCCGATATGGGCGACGATGTGAGTATTTTCAGGTCGCTCACCTTTTCCACATCAAGGCGCTCAATGCCTGTGTGACGTGAATGGGGCACGAAAAATGTTTCGTCAAAGCCTCTTACCAGCGGGTGATTCTGCACCTCCACCTTATGAGGGAACACACCGAACATCTTCTCCGTAAGAGTGTGCTTCGGAATGCCGTAGTGATAGAAAAGTCCTGCCTGTGCGCCCCAGCAGATATGGAAAGTTGAGTAAACATTCGCCTTTGACCATTCCATTATCTCACAAAGCTCGTTCCAGTAATCCACTTCTTCAAAGGGCTTCTGCTCAACGGGCGCACCCGTTATAATAAGTCCGTCGAAGCGCTTGTCCTTTATCTTGTCAAAGGTGGTGTAAAACTTGGTGAGATGCTCCTGCGATGTATTTTTTGCAACATGGGTCGCTGTTTGGATAAGCTCGATGTTCAGCTGGATAGGCGTGTTGCTGAGCAGTCTCAGAAGCTGGGTCTCTGTCTCTATCTTCTTGGGCATAAGATTCAGGATAGCGATATCCAGCGGACGTATGTCCTGCTTTGAAGCGGCAACGTCCGTCATTACAAATATATTTTCCTTTCGGAGAATATCATGTGCTGGGAGATTGTTTGGTATATTTATCGGCATTTTCTATTCATTTCCTTTTTTATGTATTATCTGTCGGCATTTCCGTCCGCCGTATCGGCGCTGATATATTCATAAGCCATGTTATTGTCGGCTGCGATCTCCGTCCCGACAGCCTGTGTGTCCGCTTCGGGGATATCATTGCGGACAGCCGCTGTTTCGACATCACGCATTGCCGTATCGGCAGAGATGATCTGCCCTGCCGCAGTATCTGAGACAATGATATCCTCATCGGCATACACCGATGCGGTGTCGGCTTCGGGGAAAACATAATCATATATAGCTGTTTCCGAACCCATTTTCGGCTGCACCGATTCCGGGGCAGTCGAATACATGAACAATTCGGTATTTTCCGTTACGGTCTTGTATGTATGCTTTGGTGCAGTCTCGATCGTGGGCATAGGCTCACGTTCTTTCACATCGTTTCCGCAGCCGCACAGCATTGTCATTGCCGCAGCCGCCAAAACGGCAGCTGTAAATTTCCTCATCAGTATATGATGTATTCCGAATCGGTTTCGTTAAGAATATCGGAAACTGTTTCGGAAACGCTTTCCGCGCTGTAACCAACTATAAATTCACGGTCGCCCACAGCGCTCTGTGCCTTGTCCATATCGGAGGCAAAATTGCTCTCGTCGAACATAACGGCGATGCAGCCGCTCTTAGGCTCGCCGGGGTCGATGATCTCGTCACGTCCGTCGGCAATATCATCGGCGGAAACTTCTATAACAGCAGTACAGCCGTTGTCGGCGGCAATATCATAAATGCTGTCGGCAATGCGAACAAGCGCCGAATAGCGGTCACCGAAAGCGTAGGACTCGCCTACTGCGGAATAATCCGAAACGGTAAAATCGGGATAAACAAGATCTGCGCAGATTATATATTCAAAGCCTGCTGCGGATATCTCTCCCGCAAGCTCCTCCGCATAATCGATCGTGTTCACATCATAGGGTGTGAGCATACTGTTTCCGTCGCTGTCATACCAGACCGCACCGTCGGCAGTCTTATAGCTGCCGTATGCCTGATCGCTGTAAATATTGCTGTCCCTGAGAATACTTATTCTGGCAACGGGGATAAGTCCCGCAGACTTGGCAGCCGAGCTGAATTCATCTGCATATATGCTGCTGCATATTGCGCCGTCCGCAAATGTGGCAAAGGACGAATCGGTGTTGTAATAGATCTTGCCGTCCGAATCCTTGAGGGTAAATACTGCCGCATTATATCCCTCGGAGCTTATCCTGTCAAGCTCCTGCGCAAGCAGAGTTTCATCGGTCATGGCATCTGCACTGACAGCCGCCGCTTTGAGTTTTGTGCGCACCTCTGCGGGAGCCTCTGTCGTTGTTTCCGAGGGTATCACCTCATAATCCTCCGCATCGAGGGCTTCGGAAGTTTCGCTTTCGGAAACGGGTGGCATCCATGCGGTTTCGGTGTTCTCCGAATTATTGTCCTTGTTCCGAGTAAGGTACTTATGGATAGGCGCAGCTATGCTGTAACCGAGAAATACCAGCAGTGCCAATCCGAGAATGCATATGATTATCCTCACAGCAGCTGCGGCATTGTTTCGCTTTTTGCCGCCCGAGGGCCGCCTTGCATGATAAATTTTATTGCCTGTGCGGCGTCTTGGCTTTTTATATTTTACCTTTGGCATAAGTTCATATCCTTTCTCAGTAAGAAAATGTAAGAGTATGTCCCGTAAGAACAAAGAACGCCATACTCAAAATTCCTATATATATCAGAAGAAGCGGAAATCCCCTGAATGAACGGGGCGCTTTGTCCGAATATATCCTGTCGCAGACTGCGGACACCATGAATACCGCAAATGCATATCCGATACCCGAAAGAAGTCCGTATACAAGATACTCCGCAAAGGAATTGCAGATGTCCGATGTCAGCAGCATTACTCCCATAACGGCGCAGTTGAATGCAGATATATGAAGATAATTCCGTATCTGCCTGAATCTGTCGCCTTTCAGCTTCCACATGGCGAAAAGCATGACAAAATACAGCACGGATATTATGCAGATATAAAACACAGGCTGGTAATAACGATAGTTTGCATCATCGCCGAAGAAATATTCCGTGACCCACGAAAGCACATTTGCCGCAGCAGTCATGAATATCACCGACAGGGAATATCCCGCAAGAGCGCCTTTTTTCTTTGCTGCGGCAGCCAGTGCGCTTGTTCCCAATCCTCGTCCGAATATTAAATTTTCAGCAAAGATCACTGCTACCATTGAGGCAATGACCGACCTGAAAACAGCCATATTATTACTCCGATCCAATGTTCAAATTATTTTCCGCTGTCGCTGCGGGGCTTTGCGGAAAGCATCAGTATATATCTTGTAAGTGCGGCAAGCAGTCCCAGAAGAATAAATCCTCCGAAAACCTCCCCCGCTCCCGTGAACACGGGCTTTATGCCGAAAATTTTTCCGCCTATTCCGCCTGTGGAGATAAGCTCACGGATAAATCCGATGATTATTACCGCAATTCCGTAGCCCAGCAGCGAGAAAAATATATCCAGGAACATTTTTCCGCCTTTGTTTTTGAAAAACTGCATCTCCGAGCGGGATACTATAAATGGGTTGGTTATCATAAGGGGCATGAATATCCCCATGCTGTCAAAATCAAGAGGTATCAGCCTGCCCATATAAATGCTCATAGGTACAAACACAACAGCGCCTATCAGCGAATATAATATAACACGGCTGGTATAGATCATGCTCCGCGGTATAAATGAGGACAGGGCAAGTGTGATAAACGAAAAAACAATGATAAATACAGCCAGCGTCACCGCATTTTTCAGCGTATTCGCATAAAGCACGGCAGGAGCTATGGCAAGTCCCTTTACAAGAAGCGCATTCTGCGAAAGCAGTCCGTCGGCGATTATCCTGCGCTTTTCCCTGTTCATATGCTCCCCTCCTTATTATTCGGCAGCTTTTAAGTCACTGCCGTCGGTCTCCTTTTTTGCAAAAACTCTGTCAAGATAAAATCTTATGGGTGCAGCGATCAGCGCTGCGTATATTATGGGGTTCTCGGCGTATGCATAAAATCTGAACAGGCATATCAGAAGCCCCAGCAGAATACCATAAATAATCCGGGCAGGAAAGCTTTTCGGCACAAAGCCTGTCACGGAAGTGATGAATGCGGAACCGAAAAGAAACATTCCGCAGACAAATGCATATTTCACGGCACTTATCTCAAATCCGCCGAATATAAATGAAAATATGCCGTAAACAGCCGCCTGTGAAGCGAATACCGTCACCGATACCGAACGGCGGACTATCAGATAGATGCATACCGCAATAAGCAGTATAATAACCCCTGTTCCCATAGGAGAAACGAATTTTCCCAGCAGCAGCTCATAATCGCTCACTCCCGATGATGTTGCATTGAGCATCGTTTTTGAAAGCGACTGATGAAGCACTGCGTCCGCCGCCCCCGAAACGGAAACATATTCATGAGGTGCCGGATAAGACAGCACCGAACGGGGAAAGCATATTTCGGTAAAAGCATATCCTGCGGCAGCTCCGCTGAATATCTGACAGCTTAAGCCGCCGAATGCGTGCTTGGATATCACTTCGGCAAAAATTGCCGCCGTTATCAATATATAATAAGGCACTGAAGCAGGCATCATAAGAGCAAGGGTCAGTCCCGTTATAAACGGTGAAATATCCCTGCTGTCGCTTTCCGGCCCTCTCACCTTTTTGCATACGGCATCGCATATCATGCACGCCGCAGCTGATACAAAGGCTGTCACAAGCGCACGCAGACCATAATAATAGACTGCCATTCCCTCCAGCACAGCAAGACAGACTGTTAGATCTGCCATTACCGAAAAAGGGCTTTTTTCCTTTTTTAAGGTTTTTATCATAAAATTTCAATCTCCGGAGATGATTATTTGCATATCGAATTAATAGGCAAATGCACTTTAAAGGTATCGCTTACTCCCCTTGATCTTAGGGTGTTCAACGTAAGCTACAACACCATTGATGAAAACAACATCAGCACAAGACGGCTCATTCTTCATATTCTTGACGAAGCCTACCGCCTTAAAGCAATTGATCTTTCAAATTCACGGCTTTATATCGAAGTTTTTCCCTGCCGAAGCGGCGGCTGCATGATGTATCTTTCCAATTCCTCGGGAACGGAGATAACCAATGCGGACGACGCAGGCGAGCTTATCGAGATAATGTTTTTCTGCCGTGACATTGACGAGCTGATATCCTGCGCCTGCGAGCTGAAGGAACGGCTGGGCGAACATATCAAGACCAGCTGTCTTTACTGCTCCGACACGGAATACAGGCTTATGATCGGCATAAAAGAACCATTCGAGATAACAGGCACGCCAAACGGAGCAAAACCCTCCGATACGGAAAAGTCCGAAGCGGCTATACGTGCCGCATTCACCCGTGAGCATTGCTGTCAGCTTATAGGCTCCGAAGCGGTTGAGGCTCTGTGCGAACTGAAAGAATAGATTCAGACATTTCCTCTGAGGATACCGACAGCCTTTTCCTTGTCCGCTGCCTTATAGAAATAAGAGCCTGCCACAAGAACGTTTGCTCCCGCTTTTCTTACGATATCGGCAGTTTCGGCATTTATTCCGCCGTCAACCTGGATATCGAGGTCAATCCCCCTGCTTTCCGCATATTTGCGGAGAGCGGATATCTTGTCCACCGTCTCATATATAAAGCCCTGTCCGCCGAAGCCCGGTTCAACGGTCATTATAAGTATCATATCAACATCATTGATGTATTTGTAAATACTTTCGACGGGAGTTGCTGGCTTTATGGCAACAGCCGCTTTTTTGCCGCATTCCCTGATAAGCTTTACAGTACCCTCGATATCGCTTTCAGCCTCGCTGTGGAACGTGATGATATCGGCGCCGCTGTCGGCAAATGCCTTGATAAAGCGATGAGGCTCCGTTATCATCAGATGCACGTCCAGCACAAGATCGGTATTCTTTCTGACCGACTGAAGCACGGGAATGCCGTAGCTTATATTATTAACAAAAACTCCGTCCATAACATCAAAGTGGAGATAATCCGCTCCTGCCTCCTCGGTGAGCTTTATATCCCTGCCGAGACTGCAAAGGTCGGCACTTAATATTGACGGTGAGATTTTAATATTCATTTTATCAGATCCTTTGTTTTACGGGAATTATTCGTTATGTTCCTTAATATATAAGTATATAATATTTCGTCAAAAAGGTCAATACCCTAAAATCAGCCTGCATCGGCACTGCTGCCGATGCAGGTATTGCTTTCCGTTTAAAGCGGAAAGTATGATCTATATAATGCGCTTCGGTCCGCTCCGCCAAAGGTGAAGCTCCGACTCACGGGCATACTTCATTCATATGCCACTTCTGCCCGACACGGTGCGGAACCTCTGCGCTTGATATATTCTATGCACAGCGGAGAAATGCGCTACTGCGGCGGAAAATGCCCGTTCCGACTTTTTGTATGAAACAGCCGCACTGCTGAATGATTTCATAAAATACGGCGAAAAAACAGCCGCAAAATCAATAGCAAAGTTTTTTCAGATTATCATCGGTGGTGAATGTTGCCGCATTGTACAGAAACAGCACCTGATCGTAGTCGCTTACGTCGATGATATCCTTATAGCTTATCTGAACATATCGGAGATCGAACATGGTGATCTCGGAATAATGTTGGGTAAGGAACGGCAGATAGCTGTGAGCGTAGCTGTCCTTGATGATAAGCAGCCTGCCGCCGGGGCAGTCGGTCTTTACCGTTACAATGGGCTGATTGGAGCCCGTGAATGAGGAATACTTATCCTTTACGGAAAGATAATCACGGAAATAAATGCTGTCATATACCTCAGGCTCTTCACCGAGTCCCTTTGTCACATATTCGCCCGTTACATTGTAGCCGTCGATGCAGTGATAATAGTCTATGGTATCGGCTTCTATATTGTCATAAAGTGCGGAAGAGTACAGCGTACCCTTAAAATCATAGGAAGCATGCTCGATATCATATGATGTGAGCGGCACGGGAGTATAGCCCATTTTTTTGCCTGCTGCGGCATATGCGGAATATGCCCCTGCCGATGTCCAGTGATGATCGTTGCGGTAATAGATATAATTATCCCTGTTAAGGCTAAGCGCCGAATAAACATCTATTGCGGAAATGCTGCTGTCCAGCCTTGAATATACATTCTCAATGAACTGCTTCTGGTCCAGCATAGGTGCGCCGTAGGGCAGCTCGTCCGAATAGATATCCCCTGCCGTGGGAGCTATCATAACAAATACGGGAACATCATTATCCGCCGCAAATTTATTTATGCCCTCAATGCTCTTGTCTATCCTGCCGCTGTCAGGCTCATCAACACGCTGCACCAGTCTGTCACCCAGTATATACACGCCGTTGCGCTCATGCTTGCCCACTGCAAGGTCACAATAGGTCTTGAGCTTTACAAAGAAATCACGTCCGAAGAAATGGTCTGCCGTATATTCCTCCAGCCCCTCGGTATAATCTCCGCTGAAAAGCTCCTCGGAGCTGAATTTCGGGAATTTTTTCAGATTGCGGTTCTCCAGCTCGGAAAAGGTCGCCTTTTCGCTGAAAACCGTCATTATCGCAAAATATATCAGTATCGCAAAAAATATTATCATTGACAAAGCAGAAACGGCAATAAGATGCCTCTTGCGGTTCTTTCCCAGCTTTTCCACCTGACCGACGGTGATGCCGTCGGAAGAATTCTTTTTCTTTTTGCCCATAAACGGCACACCTCCTTAGAATCTGAAATACATGAACGGATTATAGGTAGCATCAACAAGATATGCGGAGCAGATTATAAGCACCGCTGCCTGAACCGCAGGCATGATATATCCCGAAGCCGCACCCGTGCGGAGCTTCAGCTTGCTGTAAAGCTTTGAGGGAAGCATTGTTGAGCCTACTGCGCAGACTATAAGAATAAGCGCATTTGCGGCAAGCAGATACACCGAATAGCTGTCTGCGAAGCTTCCTCCGCCTCCGAAAAGCGCAAGGAAATAATGTCCCGCATCGGAAAGAGTGTCCGTATCGAAAAGTATCCAGCCGAACACCGTCAGCAGGAACGTATAGATTATCCGAACGAATCTCGGCAGCTTTTCAAGCAGCTTTCCGAGTCCAACACGCTCGATAACGATTATCACGCCGAAGTACAGTCCCCACAGCACAAAATTCCAGCTTGCGCCGTGCCAAAGACCTGTCAGTCCCCATACTATCATAAGATTGATAAGCGTCCGTGCAGCCCCCTTGCGGTTTCCGCCGAGAGGGATATACACATAGCTGCGGAACCATGAGCCGAGAGTGATATGCCAGCGGCGCCAGAACTCGCTTATGCTTTCGGAGATATAGGGGTGATCGAAGTTTTCGGGAAAATTGAAGCCCATCATCTTGCCCAGTCCCATTGCCATATCGGAATATCCCGAGAAGTCAAAATAGATCTGGAACGTAAATGCAAGTATGCCTATCCATGCGGTAAGAGCAGGCAGACTGCCGTAATCCATAGCCTTTACAGTTGTCCAGAGTGCGCCGATATTGTTTGCCAGCAGCACCTTTTTTGCAAGACCCTTTATAAAAATGCCGATGCCAACGCTTATCTTTGACATATTTACGGTACGGCTGTCGATCTCCGCCGCAACGTCCTCATAGCGGACGATCGGCCCCGCAACGATCTGCGGAAACATTGAGATATATGCCGCAAAGCTGAGAAAGCTTTTCTGGACCTTTATATTTCTGAGATAAAGATCAATAGTATAGGACATACTCTGGAACGTGAAAAATGATATGCCGATAGGAAGATCAACATGATCCGTGCTTAGTCCGAGATCAAATGCATTGTTCAGGGCACGGTTGACATACAGCACGGGATTTGTCACCTGAGTTCCCACAAGCGTGCTGATATTATTGAAAATGAAATCACTGTACTTGAATATCGAAAGCAGTCCCACATTCATGCAGACCGATACTATTAAAAATACCCGCCGCTTTTTATCGTCATCATCATATTTTGCAATAAGCCGTCCTGCGGTATAATCTATCGCTGTTGAAATCAGCATGATGATTATATAAAACGGCTCTCCCCATGCATAGAAAAACAATCCCGACACAAGCAGGATAACATTTCTTACCTTGGTGTTGGAGAAAAAGTAAACGATCATAACGATCGGCAGAAAGAAAAACAGAAAATCAAGACTTGAAAAAACCATACAAATCTATCGGTCCTCCATATTATCAAACAGCTTTTCGGCAGCTGTATAAAGTTCTTCTCTTGTTATCATGGTGTTCAGCACCTCAACGATGCCGTTTGTGGTAAGAAGCTCGGGCAGACCGTAATGTGCCAGCAGCATTTTCCGCTTTGCGGAGGAATCGCTGCCGCCGGAAAGTCCCAGCTCAAACATATCCATTCGGGTAATAGGATCCTCGGGAGGGACATAATTTGCACCCTCGCCCGAAATATCAATGCCTGCCTTTGCGAAGCATTCTATCAGTATGCTGTTGTCTATTCCCTCAACGCCAAGCTTGCCCTCCTTTGAGGGAGCGTCCTTGCGCTTTTCCTTGCCGAATATATCGGGGATATAGACATTTGTTATCTTTCCGCTGCCCACAGCGCCCTTTAAATATCGGCGTATGCGGAAGCCTGCGGTATCGGAATCGGTAAGTATGATTATTCCCGTTGTGTTGGCATAATGACGTATCAGCGCCATTTTTTCGGGGTCTTTATATATTCGGAAGCCGTCGGTGCGGATAATTACAGCATCTATGACCGACTTTAGCTTTATCATATCATATTTGCCCTCTACCACAACGGCCTGTTTCAAACGGAAAATATTTATTCCTCCAGTAATGCTTTAGGAAAGCATCTTTATTATTGTTTCCTCGATAAGTATGGAATGAAGCTCCTTCGGGCGGGATTTTATCTGCATCTCGCATTCGATCAGCAGTGATATGCATTTTCTTAGCCGCTCGATATCGGTGCGTCCTGCGGAGCGCATGGCGCTGTCCACCACAAAGCCTCTTGCACCGTATTTGAAGTCGGTCTTTACATCTGCGGCGGTGTGCCTGTTTTCAATGGCAGTCTTTACACGGTATGCGTCCACCACAGCTCCCGTTATGGAATACAGCAGCGGCATAACATCAAACTGCATTGCGCAAAGCTCATTGTATCTCTGCATTGCGGCAGCCTTGTCACGGCGCAGAACGGCATCGGTAAGCTCATATATCTTGGTATCGTCCTGCCCCGCACACAGCATACCTATCATTTCAGAGGTTATCGCTTCGCCGTTGGCATAGGACACAAGCTTGTCGATCTCGCTGTTTATCAGCAGACGGTTTCCTGCACAGATACGGGCAAGCTGCAAAGCCTCGTTATAGCCGATGATTCCCTTCTGCTTTTTCACGGCAGCGGCAATATCCTTTGCGGTATCCGCTTCGGTTTTTGTTCTGAAACAGCACACGGAACCGTACTTTGTCACATTGTCTATGAGCCGCTTATAAGCAGGATCCGCATTCTTTTTGCCCTCGCAGATATCAAATCCCGTATAGTAAATGATAAGCACGGTAGTCTCGGACATATTCTTGATAAGCGAGATAAGCCCGTCGTAGCTGTCCTTGCCGAAAAGCGCCTTGTTCTTCACGTTAAGGTTTGATATCGTCACGCAGGAATATTCGGAAAACACTGGCAGCGCCTCGCAGGCATCGGTAAGCTCGCCGATATCAAGATCACGGCCCTCGAATTCATGCAGGTTCATATCCTGCGCATCTTCGCTGACCAGTCTTTTCACCAGCGCTTTTGTGTACTGCCCTATCGCATAGAAATCCTGTCCGTAGAGAAGATATACATTGGAGAAATTGCCGCTTTTAACGGCAGCTTTAAGCTCGGATTCAGTTATCGCCGCCAACGAAAATCAACCTCCCGACAGCATTATTATCATAAATATCGTATTCAATACAGCAGCCGTCATAGCCTGTGCCGTCCGCCGTGTAAAATTCACCGCTGTCGGATATCGTAAATCCGCAGCCGCAGATATCGGCAGAGATATCTCCGTTTTGGTGAGGATATATTGTATAGTGTTCATTTGTGATAGCTGTATCACTGCTGTAATACCTGACAAGTCCGCTGCTTTCCAGCGTTCCCGAACCGATAAAAGCCTCTTCGGGACAATAAAACGAAGCAATATCAAATTCGGCGAATCTGTCAACATATTCCGCAGCCTCGGAAGCCGCATTATCAGTGAGCATCACCGTATCTACGGCATAAACTCCCGAACGCAGCAGATATTTTTCCGCACAGGAGCTGCCGTTTTTTATGTCAATTACAGCGGCACGTCCGCCGTATTTTATTATAACGACACTGCTTTTTCCGCTTGAAATGTACGTCACAAATGTATGCTCCGCAATAGCTGCTCTGCTTATATATACCGAAGCAATACAGATCACAGCGGATATCATGCTGAATGTAACTGTCCTTATAATATCACATCTGAATAAAAGCATAAGTACAGTTACGGCAAATGCAGCCGAAATTATAAGCCTTGGAGCGGTATGACCCGTGGGAATATACAGTCCCCTGCATGATGATACAAATCTTGCAAATGCAAGTGCAGGCTTGACGATAATGCCTGCAAGCTTTATAAAAATGCAAGCAATCGCTTTCTGCCAGCCGAAAAATGCCGCAGCGGCACACAATATCAGCGCAGCCGTACATAACGGCACAAACACTATATTGGTTACCGGAGAGACAACCGACGCTTCATCAAATATCAGCACGGAAAACGGAAACAGAAACACAAATACACATAATGCGGACAGAAGATTTCTCAGGAAATTTTTCAGCGGCTTGTGACTTTTCAGCCTGCCCTTGAAAAGCTCCTCCGTCTTTTCCGCAAGCTTCGGAGAAATAACTCCGACTGCGATAACTCCCGCAAAGGAAAGTATCAGTCCGCTGTCACGGACCGCATAAGGATTTGCCGCAGTAAGCACCAATCCTGCCAGCCCCAGAGAGTTCATCGTATCGCTCTGCCTGCCGAAAAGATCAGCCGCTCCGACTATCATCAGCATGATAAATGCTCGCATTACCGAAACGCTCATGCCAGACATAAGGCAGAACGCCAGCAGCGGAAACACCGAAACAATGAATATTTCACGCTTGTCAAAAGGCGTTAGCTTTTCAAGAAGTTTTCTGAGAAATACGGCGATGACCGTAAGATGTATTCCCGAAACCGCCATGATATGCCCGAATCCTGCACGATATACCGACTGTTTCAGATTGCTGTCCAGCTTAGATCTGTCTCCCAGCAGCATAGCCGTGAGAAAATCACCCTCATCGCCGCGGAGCGTGCCGCTTATCAGCTCACGGATATAGCTTCCGTATCTGTCGCACACTCTAAGCAGTGAAAATCCTTCCACACGCCTTACCGTCACATCGGAACTGTCCGCCGTGAAAAATATCCCTCTGCTTTTATAATACTTCTCCGCAGAAAAGGTATAGGTGTCCTCTGGCTTTTTCAGTCTGCCGAAAAAGGTCAGCTCATCGCCGATCTCCGCATCAAGCCTGCCGCTGTAAAGCAGCACACCTGCCGAAAAACCGTCATTCACCCTGCCTTTCAGCGTATAGGCAAATCTGTCGCCGCTTATGCTGTCGATACTCTTCACAATGCCCGTAAATCCGACATCTGCGCAGGAATATTCCTTTGATCTCAGCTTCAGCTGTTCATCATATGCGGAATATGCTGCCAGCCCCAGCGAGAAAAATACCAGACAGACCACTGCCGTCATAAGCTTCTTTGATCTGCCGATAAAAATAATTATGACCGCCGCAGCAGAAAGCACAACAGCCGCCGCTGCGGACGGTATAAATCCGATAAATGACGCAGCCATATATCCTGCCATGCAGGAAAATCCAACATATGCCAGCTTTCGGGTCATATCAATATTTTATCAGCCTGCGGGCCATGTGAAATCACGTCCTGCGAGAACGTGGAAATGAAGATGCTTTACAGTCTGACCTGCGGATTCGCCGCAGTTTGAAACAACACGGAAGCCGTTCTTGAACTCGGGAGCCTTTGCAGTTTCGGAGATCTTCTCAAAAATGTGCGCAACAACTGCGGAATTTTCGGGTGTGATCTCGGCAGCGCTTTCAATGTGCTGCTTGGGGATAAAAAGATAATGAACAGGCGCAGCGGGAGCGATATCTGCAAATGCATATATCTGATCGTCCTCGTAAACCTTTTTTGAGGGGATCTCCCCTGCAATTATTTTACAGAATAAGCAGTCAGCCATAATAATTATCCTTTCTAAAAAATATGCCGCCGCATATTGCTGCACGACGGCATATCCTATATTTTATATTACTTGATGAACTCGGAAACTATACCCTCGGCAGCTGCAAGAGCCTCGGCGATCTTTGCTGTATCGCCTACGCCTGCCATAGCGCTGTCGGGACGTCCGCCGCCCTTACCGCCTGTAAGAGCTGTGATCTTCTGAACGATCTTTCCTGCATGAGCGCCCTTGGAAACAGCGTCCTTGCCGCATACGCAGAGCATCTGAGCGGAAGCTCCGTTATCGGCAGCCAGAACAGCCACAACGGAAGAATCCATATCCTTTATCTTATCGCCCATGGAGCGGAGAACATCGGGAGCTGTATTCTTTACACTGAGCTTTACTACCTTGACGCCGTTAACGTCGGCAGCCTTATCCATGATACCGTCAAGAGCGGAAGCAGCCAGCTTGGAGTTAAGCTCTGCCTTTTCCTTTTCAAGAGTCTTGATCTCGGCTGCGGCAGCTGCGCACTTTGCGGGAAGCTCACTGTAATTTGCAAGCTTGAGAGCCTGTGCGGACTTTGCAACTGTGTCCTTGTATTCCTCGATAAGCTCAAGAATGCCTGTGCCTGTAACAGCCTCGATACGTCTTGTGCCTGCCGCAACGGAAGTCTCGGAAAGTATCTTGAACAGACCGATCTTTGATGTATTGCTGATATGTGTACCGCCGCAGAACTCGATAGATGCGCCCTTTGCTTCAACTACACGTACAACATTGCCGTACTTTTCTCCGAAGAGAGCCATTGCGCCCAGCTTTCTTGCTTCTTCAATAGGCATCTCGGTCATTGTAACGTCGATAGCATCAAAGATATACTTGTTAACAAGATTCTCGATGTGCTTCAGCTCTTCGGGAGTAACAGCCTCAAAGTGGGAGAAGTCAAAACGTACACGCTCTGCGTTTACAAGCTGACCTGCCTGATGAACATGGTCGCCCAGAACGGTTCTGAGTGCTGCCTGAAGCAGATGAGCGCAGGTGTGGTTGCGCATGATAGCAAGACGTCTTTCCTTATCAACGGCAGCCTTTACGCTGTCGCCGTCAGCGATTCCGCCAACATCGGCAATACCGAAGTGGAGGTACTGACCGTCAGCGGTCTTCTTTGTATCTGTAACAGTAAAGGAGCTTTCACCGATAGTAAGTGTACCCTCGTCGCCTACCTGTCCGCCGCTTTCGGCATAGAAAGGTGTCTTATCGAGAATAATAACGGCTTCATCGCCCTCATTGATAGATGTTACCTGCTCCTTGCCCTTGAAGATGGCAAGAACCTTTGAATCGGACTCAAAGTCGGTATAGCCTGTGAACTCTGTCTTGGGAACAGTAAGTCCGCTGAGAGTATCGTCGTCCCATGAGGAACCGCCCTTTGCATCGTGGTCTGCACGTGCAAGCTCTCTTGCCTTCTTTACGCATTCCTTATAGCCCTCTTCATCAACGGAAATGCCCTTTTCGGCAGCGATCTCCATTGTAAGATCAATGGGGAATCCGTAAGTATCGGAAAGCTTGAATGTATCCTCGCCGGAAAGCTCGCCGCCCTTTTCGATGCCGGAAAGCATCTTTTCAAGAACGTCCATGCCTGTGTCGATAGTCTTTGCGAAGTTTTCCTCTTCACGGCGGATAGCGCTCTTGATATATTCACGGCGCTCCTCAAGCTCGGGATAAGCGCACTTGTTCTCGTCGATAACAGTATCCACTACCTGATAAAGGAAAGGTTCCTTTATGCCTAAGAGTCTGCCGTGTCTTGCGGCACGTCTGAGCAGTCTGCGGAGAACATAGCCTCTGCCTGTGTTGGAAACAGTTACGCCGTCGCCTACCATGAATGTTGTGGAACGGATATGGTCTGTGATAACACGGAGAGAAACGTCTGTCTTTTCGTCCTTCTTATATTCAACGCCTGCAATGCGGCTGATATGCTTCATGATATTCTGTACGGTATCTACCTCAAAGAGGTTGTCAACGCCCTGCATTACGCAGGCAAGTCTTTCAAGGCCCATACCTGTATCAATGTTCTTGTGAGCCATTTCAGCGTAGTTTCCGTTTCCGTCGCTGTCGAACTGGCTGAATACGAGGTTCCATATCTCAATTATTCTGTCGCAGTCGCCTGCCTGCTCAAAGCTTTCAAAAGGACCGTACTCCTCGCCTCTGTCGAAGTGGATCTCGGAGCAGGGACCGCAGGGGCCGCTGCCGTGCTCCCAGAAGTTGTCTGCCTTGCCCAGACGGACGATCCTGTCACGGGGAACACCGATCTCGTTTGCCCAGATCTCCTCTGCCTCGTCATCGCTCTCGAAAATAGTTACCCAGAGCTTTTCTGCGGGGATCTCAAGAACCTTTGTAAGGAACTCCCATGCCCATGCGATAGCTTCATGCTTGAAATAATCGCCGAAAGAGAAGTTGCCAAGCATTTCAAAATATGTGCCGTGACGGGCTGTCTTTCCGACACGCTCGATATCGGGTGTACGGATACATTTCTGACAGGTAGTCACACGTACATTGGGAGGAGTCTCCGTACCCAGAAAATATTTTTTAAGCGGAGCCATACCGCTGTTGATAAGCAAAAGACTGTTGTCGCCGTTGGGGATAAGCGACGCACTTGCCATTCTTGTATGATTCTTGCTTTCAAAGAAAGATAAATACTTTTCTCTGAGATCATTCAAGCCTGTCCACTTCATAATTAAAAATCTCCATTTCGTAAATAAATTGCCGAAATTAGCATACAAAAACATTATAACACATTCATTGTGATTGTCAATCATTTTTTGCAAATTCGGGTCATATTTCGTAATTTTATCCAATACAAATAAGCCTGAAAAGCGCCGATTTATAACGCATAAAAAGAAAACGGCCGCCGAAGCAGCCGAATCTCATGAAATATGTATTATTTATAGTATATCATTCCGTGTCCGTCTTTTTCTCTCTGAGCTTGATCTTTACGACGGTTTTTGCGCTTTCCTCGGACTTTTTATCATCTTCGGCAGCCTTTTCGGGCTTTTCATAGCGATAATAAAGCTTTGCAAGCTTTTTCAGCTTCTTTGCAAGCTTTTTGGTGCAGGCTTCCTTATCCATGCGCCATGCCCAGTTGCCGTTTCCGATAGTGGAGGGAACGTTCATTCTCGCTTCATCGCCCAGCTCCAGGATATCCTGCATCTGGATCACCGCAAGCTGTGAAACGCTTGAATATGCCGTGCGGATAAGAGCCTCTGCGGCAGTTTCGTACTCGCTTCTGTGAGTATACTTATCCACAAATTTCTGCACCTTTGGAGAAGCCGAATCATACCAGCCCTTTGCGGTCTGATTATCGTGAGTTCCGATATAAACAACGCTGTTTTTGTTATAATTATGAGGAAGATAGGAGCTGTCCGCCTTATCCTCACCGAATGCAAATTCAAGAACATTCATTCCGGGATAGCCCGATTCTTTCAGCATTTTACGGACATCATCTGTCAGGAAGCCAAGATCCTCGGCAACAAGCTCAACATCTCCAAGCTCCGCCTTTATAGCTCGGAAAAGCTTCATTGACGGACCGTTCAGCCATGTTCCGTGTTCTGCGGTATCGTCCTCCGCAGGGATAGCATAAAAGCTTTCAAAGCCTCTGAAATGGTCGATCCTTGTAAGATCAAACAGCTTTGCGCTGTACTTTACACGGGATATCCACCACTTGTAGCCGTCCTTTTCCATAGCCTCCCAGTCATAAAGCGGATTGCCCCAGAGCTGACCTGTGGGAGCAAATGCATCGGGAGGACAGCCTGCCACCTTGACGGGACGGTTATCCTCATCAAGCATGAACATCTCGGGCTGTGCCCATATATCGGCGCTGTCCATGGAAACATAGATAGGCATATCGCCGTATATCTTTATGCCCTTTTTGTTGGCATATTTTTTCAGCGCCTTGTACTGACCGAAAAATACAAACTGCACAAACTTCCAGTAGTTGATGACATCAGCCAGCTTCTCCGAATATGAAGCCACCGCTTCGGGACGGCGCAGACGGATATCATCGTCCCATTCGGTCCACATTTTCTGTCTGAAATGATATTTCAGCGCCATAAAGAGCGCATAATCATCAAGCCAGAAAGCATTCTTGCGGCAGAATTTTTCAAATTTGCGCTTTTTTTCATCATCGGCGATATCATTGAATTTGCCGTAAGCCTTTTGCAGGATTATATTTTTAAAGCTGAAAAGCTGCGCATAATCGGCAAAATCATTCTTTCTGTCCAGTATCAGCAGATCGTGATCGTCAATGCTCAGAAGTCCCTCGTCGATGAGCATATCAAGGTCGATGAACAGCGGATTTCCTGCATATGCCGAATAGCTCTGATAAGGCGAATCGCCGTAGCCCGTAGGACCGACAGGCAGTATCTGCCAGTAGCTCTGACCTGCCTTTTTGAGAAAATCAACAAATCTATATGCATCTCTGCCCAGTGTACCGATACCATGCTCCGCAGGCAGGCTTGAAATATGCAGCAGTATGCCGCAGCTTCTTTTATCCATTAAATATCTGTCCTTTCACGAAAAATATCAAATAAATTATACAACATATTTAAGTAAAATACAAGTCCTTTTGCCAAATTTATATAAAATACACATAAAACAGCACGGAACATTGGAATGCAATGCCCCGTGCTGTTATATTATCTGTATGCCTTATGCCGCTGCATCTGCCGAAATATTTTCCGTCTCCTTCATTCGCATATACATGGAATCGGCAAATATCCCATATCCCTTTTTCGGGTCATTTACGAAAACATGGGTCACAGCACCCACAAGCTTTCCGTTCTGGATTATGGGGCTGCCGCTCATTCCCTGCACAATGCCGCCTGCCTCGGAGATAAGCTCCTCATCTGTCACGGTTATCACCATGTCGCGGCTGTCCTCGCCGCCGTCAAGATTTATTTTGTCGATGCGCACCTTATATTCCTTGGGGGAAGTACCGCCTATGGTGGAATATATCACCGCTTCACCCTCCGACACCTCCTGCCGCATGGCAACAGGCACCGCAGGCGCAAAGCAGGGCGACTTGTCAAGTCTGCCGTACAGTCCGTCCTCACAGTTCAGGTCAAGCGTTCCCGCAGCCTTGTCCGAGATGAACGAGCCTTTCAGCTCACCGGGAGAGCCTGCCTCGCCTTTTTTCACGCCGCTGATTATTACATCAACCGCCTCGCCGCTGCACAGCGGAAGTATTTCCCCCGTGTCAACGTCACAGACAGGGTGCCCAAGCCCCGCAAAGCTGCCTGTGGACGGATCGTAAAACGTCAGCGTGCCTATGCCTGCGGAGCTGTCTCTGACCCACATTCCCGCATGATAAAGCCCGTCCTCCTCGGATATCTCGGGACGAATGAAAACCACCGACTGCACTCCGTCACGGATTATCTTCACTCCCGCAGTCCTGCCGCTGCCCTCTGCCAGAACATCGGTTATATCCTCGGTGCAGGTTATCTTTTTCCCCGAAATGCTCACCACCACATCTCCGGGACGTATCCCCGCATCGGAAGCGGGAGACACAAGCTCTCCGCCGCATTCAAAGCTGTTTATATCCACCACCATAACGCCGTCGGTCAGCATTTTTATGCCGAAGGGCGTTCCGCAGGGCACAACAGCTGCCTCGTCCACCTCGCAGACGTCAACATTTTTTATAGGTATAACGCCGAAAAGCCGAAGCGATGCGCTTCTGATATCGCCGCTGCTGTCCGTTGAGAATCCCGCAGCCGTTTCGTCCGAATCTCCCGAGGGATAATTCACCGCCGCAAGAATGCTCACATCTCCCTGAAATTCCAGCGTTCCGCCCTTTGTGACGTAATATTTATCGGGCAGCCGCACATTATAATAAATAATGAGCGCCGCAGCCGCAACTACCGCAATATACATCACCGCCGAGAAAAGCCTGACCGCTTTTTTCACGCCGCAGCCTCCTTTCCTGCCGATATTTTTTTGAAATGCGGCACTTTTTTTGTGTGCCGCACATTATAATTATCTGCATCGTCCGCAGAAATATCAGAGTTTTATATTCTGTAATTTTACAGCCAGATATTAAAAAAAGCAGTCGAAAACGGAATTTGTTTTTCCTTGACCAAAATCAGTGGTTTTGTATAAAATAATTTAAAAGCAATGCATTATCGACAGCTTGATATGGTCAATCTGCATAAATTATAGATATTTTTTTAATGTATTTCGTAAAATTTTATTCGGTGCTATTGCATTCCATTGTGAATTAGTATATAATAAGCATTACAGTACAACTCATTGTTGTAATATATGCACAAATATTATATTCTATATAAGGAGCGATTTACAATGAAAGATTATACAGCCGAAAGCATAAGGAATATTGCCGTTGCGGGTCATGCAGGTTCAGGCAAGACAACACTCGCCGAATCTCTGCTTTTCAAGGCAGGCGCATCTGACCGTCTCGGCAGAACATCTGACGGAAACACCGTCTGCGATTACGATCCCGAAGAGATCAAGCGCAAGGCGTCGCTGAATGCGTCACTGGCAGCTTTTGAGTATAATAATATCAAGGTAAATCTTCTCGATGCCCCCGGTCTTTTCGATTTTGAGGGTGAGTCCTGCGAAGCGATAACCGCAGCTGATACCGTTATGATAACCGTTTCCGCAAAGTCGGGCGTTAAGGTCGGTACGGAAAAGGCTTACGAAAAGGCTGAAGCCGCAGGCAAGGCGAAAATGTTCGTTATCACAAAGGTTGACGATCCCGACGCCAACTTCTACAATGTTCTCACAAGCTTAAAAACGGTTTTCGGACCCACGGTCTGCCCCGTTATAGTTCCCGTTATCAAGGATCACGAGGTTGTTTCCTATGTGAACCTTATCGAGATGCAGGCTTATACATACGATGAAAACGGCAATGCCGTTGAAACAAATATGCCCACAGCCGAGGACAACGACAAAATGGAATACCGTATCGACGGACTTGTTGCCGCATTCTCCGAAGCCGTTGCCGAAACCGACGACGCTCTTATGGAAAAATTCTTCGAGGGCGAGGCTTTCACCCGTGACGAGCTTGTTCACGGACTTCACAAGGGCATGAATTCGGGTATCATCACACCTGTTGTATGCTGCTCCGATATTACAATGGGCTGCATTGATATGCTCCTGAAGGAGATCGAGCTGCTGCTCCCCTCTCCCGCAGACTGCCCCTCCGTTATTGCAACAAGCGCTGACGGCGATATGATCGAGACCTCTTATGACAAGTCTGCCCCCGCAGCAGGCTTTGTATTCAAGACCGTTGCCGATCCGTTCGTAGGAAAAATGTCCTTTATAAAGGTAATGGACGGCGTTATAAAGGCCAACGGCGACTACATAAACGCATCGACGGGCGCTGCCGAAAAGCTGGGCAAGCTCTTCTCCGTATGCGGCAAAAAGCAGACCGAGGTTTCGGCGGCTTATGCAGGCGATATCGTTGCAGCCGTGAAGATCGGTGCTTCAACAAACGATACTATATGTGCTGCGGAGCGTGTTATCTCCTATGAGCCTATCAGCTTCCCCAAGCCCTGCTACAAAATGGCTGTCAAGGCAAAGACACAGGGCGATGAGAGCAAGATCTCCCAGGGACTCCAGAAGCTCACGGAAGAGGATAAGACCCTCGCCGTATATCAGGATCCCCTCACAAACGAACAGATACTTGCAGGTCTGGGCGAGCAGCATCTTGAAGTAGCCGTATCCAAGCTGAAAAACAAGTTCGGTGCAGATGTTGAGCTTACAGTTCCAAAGATCGCATACAAGGAAACTATCCGCAAAAAGGTACAGTCCGTAGGAAGACACAAGAAGCAGTCGGGCGGTCACGGTCAGTTCGGACACGTTGTTATCGACTTTGAGCCTTGCCTCTCCGATACGCTGGTATTTGAAGAAAAGGTATTCGGCGGTGCTGTTCCCAAGAACTACTTCCCCGCAGTTGAAAAGGGCATTCAGGAATGCATGGCAAAGGGCGTGCTTGCAGGCTTCCCCATGACAGGACTCAAGGCAGTCCTGGTGGACGGCTCCTATCACCCCGTTGACAGCTCCGAAATGGCATTCAAGACAGCCGCAGCCCTTGCTTACAAGGACGGTATGCGTCTTGCGGATCCCACGATCCTTGAACCTATCGGCAAGCTTTTCGTCACTGTTCCCGATGACAACACAGGCGATATCATGGGCGACCTCAACAAGCGCAGAGGCAGAGTTATCGGCATGAACCCCGTCGGAAAGGGCATGACCGAGATTGAAGCCGATGTTCCCATGAGAGAGATGCAGAGCTTTACAATGCAGCTCCGTCAGATAACAAGAGGAAAGGGCAGCTTTACCTTTGAGTTCCTCCGCTATGAACAGCTCCCCTCCAACCTCGTCAGCGATGTTATTCTTTCAGTTGACAATAATGCCGAATAATCAATAAAAAATTTGTCAATATGTTTCAAAAAAGCATATTGACAAATTTTGATTTTTGTATTAAAATAATAGAGTAAGAGTGTGTTAAGTCACAAAAATAAACCGTGAAGGATAGATTGTCAAATGAAAAAATTACTGAGCCTCCTTGCGGCGGCGCTCGTCAGCACAGCAGCCATCTGCACCCCAGTTTATGCCGAGGAGGATCCTGCCGAAACAGAATCCGAATCATATACCGTTGATAAATCCACCATTTGCTTTGACAATGACGGAACTTTCGATAAGATAACTCTTTTCGGTTCCTATGAAGCAACTGGACTTTCCTATAAGATCACGTCCGAAAAAGTAAGAAACAACAGCTCGCTTGAAGTAAGCCAGAATTTTTCGGGCTCACTCCCTTCGGGTTCCGAGGTATCGGGCTTCTATTACAATGCAGACGCTTTCGGACTTGAATCGTTCAGCGGAACAACTATCAGCCTTTATGCATATGTTCCCAATTCGGGCGCAGATCAGGTTCTGTTTTATACAGACGGCGACATCTATATGACTGCCGAAGCCGAGCAGAGCGATGCTCCCTACTGGAAAGAATACACGCTTTCCGTTCCCGACAATATCAACAACACAATGTTCGGTGTGCTTATTAAAGCTTCCGAGGGATATGATTCCGTTGTATGCTATATCGACGATGTGAACATCACCGATGAAAACGGCGTGAAGATAGACAACATCGGCGATTTCAGAGAGTATTCCGCCAAGAAAACAGGCGGTGCTTCTTCCGTTATCACAACTATTGTTTTTGTTATTCTTCTTGTTGCGGTAGTCGGCGGCACAGCATATTTCATCTTCAAAAGCATTCACAGATACAGATAACCGAAAATATTCAGGCTGTCCGCTTTTGGCGGACAGCTTTTTTTAAATTGTAATTGTTTTGTTGTTGATTTATGTGCAGTAATATTGTACAATTATTATGAGAAATATTAGGCACATTTTTCAATTTTAAAAATTCGGAGGACATTATGGAACAAACCGAAAAGATAAGCAATATTTTTCAGAACAAATGGTTCAAGTTCGGGATAAGCATTCTCGGTGCATTATACTCGTTCCTGTTGGGCTATTTTGCTTATATCACCTTTTTTTATGACATTGAATACACCAACAAGGTGAAATTCGCTATCGTCGGCGGAATAATTTCCGTTGCATTCTGTCTGCTGACGCTGTATACACGAAAAAGCGTTTTCACCTGCATATTCGGAATGCTGAATATGCTGCTGTTCTTCCCGAGCCTTATGCTTGACTGGGGAAACTGGCCGCTGCTTATCCCAGCCGGAATAGTTACGCTGTTCGGATTTTTCTGCTGCCACATGAACGAAACCGCTAAAACCGTGTTCGGAACGATATTCCTGCTGATGTACATTCTTGGCGGAATCGCATTCTACATGGTCATGAACGTTTTTCAGGTAACTACCGTGGACACGATGATAGATTATCAGGTCTCTCCCTCGGGACAGTTCAGATATTACGTGCTGGACGTCCAGAACAAGGCTTCGGGCAAATATGCCGTTTATGTTCAGCCCAACACGCTGGACAAGGACAACGGTATGTTCAAAATGAAAACCACTATCAAAAAAATGATAAAGCAGGTCAACAAGCCTGCACAACTTGAATGCAGCTGGGACGGCGAGGATCTTATCATCAACGGCGAGATCTACTTCACCGAATCAACTCATGCGGAAAGATCCGCCGACGGCGAGGTAATATACAAGATCGAGAACGACAACTGGGATTATACATACTTTGAGCTGGATTATCCCATTTCGCAGACGATAAACAGCATCAAGAACACCATTGAAAAGAAAGCCGAGGAAAAGGCTGCCGAAAAGGAAGCTGAAAAGCTCCGTGAGGAAAATTCCGAAACAGAGACTTCCGATACGGAAACTTCCGACGGTTCAGACAGCTCGGAAAATGCAGAATAATTTGTTTTGAGGTTCAAAATTACGCTTTGTTTGAACAAAGCGTAATTTTTTTATTAATCCGAAATATTTTTAATAAAAATAAAGACAAATCAAAAAAAATATGGTATAATTATACCAATGGATATTTTATTAGCAGAAAGGGATGATTACATATATGACCTATGAAAAGTCCTGCGGAGCTATCGTTTACCGCAAGCATCACGGCAATACGGAGATTCTTCTTATAAAGCATATCAACAGCGGTCACTGGTCCTTCCCGAAAGGACACATGGAAGAGGGAGAGACCGAGGTTGAGACTGCACTCAGGGAGATAAAGGAAGAGACCGACATCGACGTTATGCTTGACCCCACGTTCCGAGAAACGGTAACTTATTTTCCGAGAAAAGACACGCAGAAGGTGGTCGTATATTTTATTGCGAAGGCAAAAACCTTTGAATACACGCCACAGGAAACCGAGATAGCCGATATAAAATGGGTTGATATCGGTCATGCAAACTCAATTCTCACCTATGAGAATGACAAAACTATCGTAAACAAAGCAAAAAATGCTATACGCGATTAAAAAAAGGCGGTTCGCAGTGAACCGCCTTTTTTATTTTATTCTGATATGCTTTTATTGATTAAGTCTGAAATGAACTGGAATGCCGTTGCGGTATTCTATATCGGGCTCGCCCTGAATAAGCGGCAGGAAATAATTCAGCGCATCGGTTGTAACATTGTTTCCGTCGGAATTTATCCATTCACGGGGGAACATTTTCTCCTTGTTTGCGCAGTTTTCAACAGGCTCGCTTAGTACCGCAACTCTGTACGGCTCGTTGCTTATCCTGCGGAAGATCATCATTTTTCCGCTTTCGCCGTTCATTGCCGCTCTGACAGCCTCGCCGCCGATCTCGGCAGCTTCATTCAGATCGGTAAGTGACGCAACATGAGCGCTGCATCTCTGCATAACATTAAGCTCAATGGAACGGACCTTGCAGCCGAAATGATCGGCAGTGATCTTCTCAAGATATTTTCCGATGCCCGAAAGATACTTGTGACCGAAAGCGTCGGTAAGCTCCGAACCAAAGCCGCTGGGCAGCCTGTCCGCCTTGATTCCCTCGGAAACGGCAACAATTACCGCACGGTATCTCTTCATAGCCACGGTAACATCGGCAATATATTTATCAATGGTGAAGTCCGCCTCGGGAAGATAGATAAGGTGAGGAGCAGGCTCGCCGTTTGCACGGAGAACGCAGGTCGAAGCCGTAAGCCAGCCTGCTTCCCTGCCCATTACCTCGACGATAGTAATGGACTGAACGCTGTAAACACGGCTGTCACGGATAATTTCCTGAAGAGTTGTTGCAACATATTTTGCGGCAGAACCGAAGCCCGGAGTATGATCGGTAACGGGAAGATCGTTGTCGATAGTCTTGGGGATACCCATGATCTTTATATCCTTGCCCACCGAACTGCAATAAGCATTCAGCTTCATAACGGTATCCATTGAGTCATTTCCGCCGATATAGAAGAACGCCTTGATATTATGCTTTTCAAAGGTGTTGATTATCTTGATGTACACATTTTCGTCACGGTCCTTGGAGGGCAGCTTATAGCGGCATGAGCCAAGCACCGTGGAGGGAGTTTTGCGGAGCAGCTCAATGTCATGCTCCGAAGTAAGTATCCTGCTGAGATTTACAAGCTCGTCATTGATAACACCCTCGATTCCGTTGATCGAACCGTAGATATTTTCAATGCATTCATAGCCGCACGCCGTTTTGAATGCTCCCGCAAGGGAAGAATTTATAGCAGAAGTAGGTCCGCCCGACTGTGCTATCGCAATATTGAACTTTTCCTTTGTCATAATGATCTCCATTCCGCTGCTTTTTTCCGTAATTCCAATGCCGCAGCTCCGAATATATTATAATTATAGCATAAATTTTCGGGGCTTTCTATATGCATTTTTCACGATATTATCGTAGAATATAACAAAAATAAGTTGCATTTAACGGATAATTTGTTGAAAACGTTTACTGAAAACGATATAAAAAATATCACACATTTTCAGCATGATGCCAAAAATGTGTGATATACAAACAGCGATGCGATCACTTCTGACCGTAATAAGCATTTGCTCCGTGCTTGCGGAGATAATGCTTGTCCATAAGCTCCTGCTGCATGGGCTTTATTCCGGGATTCAGCATTATTGAATGGAAATTCATGAATGCAGCCTCTTCAAGCACGACCGCATTATGTACCGCCTCGGCGGCATTTTTCCCCCATGTGAAAGGGCCGTGGCTCTTCACGAGAACAGCGGGGATAGTCATTGGATCAATTCCCTTGAATGCTTCGATAATGACCGTACCCGTTTCCTTTTCATACTCCCCTGCTATCTCCTCGGGAGTCATTGCACGGGTGCAGGGTATCTCGCCGTAAAAATAATCAGCCTGTGTTGTTCCCAGCGGCATTACTCCGCAGCCTGCCTGCGCAAAGGAAGTTGCCCAGCGGCTGTGCGTATGAACAATTCCGCCGATGTTATCAAATGCACGGTAAAGCTCAAGATGTGTGGGAGTATCGCTGGAGGGCTTGTATTTTCCCTCAACAGTCTTACCCGTTTCAAGGTCTACGACCACCATATCATCGGCAGTCATCGTATCATATTCAACGCCAGAGGGCTTTATGACCAGCGTTCCGCTTTCACGGTCAACTGCCGAAACATTTCCCCATGTGAATGTAACAAGTCCGTACTTGGGAAGCATAAGATTTGCTTCAAGGACTTCCTGCTTTAATTTTTCCAGCATAGCTATTCTCCTTTATTCCGCCGCAGCTCTCTGAGCTGTCAGACCGTTTTTGTATCTTTCCATAAAGCTTTCAAAGCCTGCTTTTCCCTTTTCATCGGGAGCATATGTTGTTTTTTCCGACGCAGCCGAGAATACCTCGCTGTCAAGCCACCGGGGAAGAGTTTTTCCGCTGCCGCACATCATATATGCAGCCAGCAGAGCCATTCCCCATGCACCGCCCTCGCCTGCCGTTGTCATTACGGAGACTTCCGTATCCAAAGCGTCCGCAAGTATCTGAGCAGCCGCATTTTTCACCTTGAAAAGTCCGCCGTGACCTGTAAATCTCTCGGCAGTGACATTTTCATTTTTGAAAAGTATGTCCATGCCCATTTTAAGTGCTGCGATAGTGGAATACAGCTGCGCACGCATGAAGTTTCCGAGATTCATTTTGCTGTCGGGAGTGCGGAAATACATAGGTCTGCCGTTTTCCACAGCAGCCGCAGGCTCGCCCGAAAGGAAGTTATAGGCTGTGATGCCGCCGCATTCGGGATCTGCCGACATTGCATTCCGATAAAGCAGCTCATAAAGCGCCGAAACATCAATATCATTTCCCGAAAGCTTTGCAAATTCACCGAACATCTTCACCCATGCGTCGATCTCGGAGCAGCAGTTGTTGCAGTGTACCATTGCGGCAGGCTCGCCGTCGGGAGTTGCAACGATATCTATTTCGGGATAAACGCCCTGCATGGGCTTATCCAGCACCAGCATGGAAAATACGGAGGTTCCTGCGGAAACATTTCCCGTTGCGGGAAGCACCGAATTTGTGGCAGTCATGCCTGTGCCTGCGTCACCCTCGGGAGGACAGAGCGGAACGCCTGCCTTTAATTTTCCCGTAGGATCAAGGAATGCCGCTCCCGCTTCGGTAAGATATGCGCCCTTTTCGCCTGCGGTCATTACCTTGGGGAACACCTCATTTATATCCTGCTCAAATCCCTTTGACTTTAAAAGAGCTGAATATTTGTCCAGCATGGACTTATCATAGCCGTTTCTGTCAACGGGGAAAATTCCCGATGCCTCGCCTATTCCTGCGGCACGGACGCCTGTGAGCAGATAATGGATATACACAGCAAGAGTTGTGACATGAGCTATCTTTGAAACGTGCTCCTCGCCGTTGAGTATTGCCTGATAAAGATGAACGGCAGTCCAGCGCTGGGGCATATTAAAGCCCAGCAGCTCGGTAAGCTCCGCTGCGGACTGCGCGGTTATGGTATTTCTCCATGTACGGAAAGGCACAAGCAGCTCGTCGTTCTTATCAAAAGCCATATAGCCGTGCATCATTGCGGAAATGCCCATTGCGCCGAATGTGGTAAGCTCCGCACCGTATTTTTCGGAAACATCTGCGGCAAGTGAAGCATAGCAGCTGCGTATGCCGGTGTGGATATCGTCGAGAGAATATGTCCAGACGCCGTTTTCAAAGCGGTTTTCCCAGCTGTAAGAGCCACCTGCTATGGGCGAAAATGTATCGTCGGTAAGGACAGCCTTTATTCTTGTGGAGCCAAGCTCAATGCCAAGATATGTTTTTCCGAGAGCAATTTTTTCGGGAATATTCATATATATGTTCCTTTCGGTATTTATTTTAATAGTATTATACATCACGGCGCCGCTTTTTGCAAGATTTTTATTTATTTCATATAGACATTTATTAACCAATGGTGTATAATCATATCATAAGGCTTCGGACAAGGAGGGCGCATATGCTTGCACGGTATGAACAAAGAAAAATATCCGAGGGAACTCATGTTTCGGTAAAAAAATACTGCGGACTTACAAATCTCCCGCACTGGCACACCGAGCATGAGCTGATATACATATCCGACGGAAAAGCGGAGGTCATGCTGAAAAATTCGGTTTATGAGCTGAACGGCGGAATGTGTGCCTTTGCGGCAGGCGAGGAGATTCATTACATTCACGCCGAAAGCGGCAGCGTTGTTGTTATAATGAAAATTCTCCCCGAGCTAATCGAAAGGATCACATCGGGAAAAGAGCTTGCCTGCCCCGTAACGGCAGACAATTATTCCGCAGGAGAACGGCTTGAGGAGATCTTCACCGAACTTATGTCGGGCGGAATGTACAGCGGCATCATCGCCGACAGCATCGCAGTAAGGCTCTGCGCCGAGATTTTCAGAGGCGAAAGCACTGTCTCTTCCGAAAGCTCCGAAAACGGAGATTCGGCTCTGCGCTGCAAGGAGCTTTTCAGAGAGATAAACCGTCGGTACAGCACCGTGACCTTTGACGAAGCCGCCGAAGCCATGGGACTCAGCCGCCCGTACTTTTCTAAATATTTCAGGCGGATATCGGGCATGACCTTTACGGAATATGTGAACACGGTCAAGGTGAATGCGGCTGCGGAAATGATACTTTCGGGCGGAATGACCATGACGGAGATCGCCATAAGCTGCGGTTTCGGCACGATACGAAGCTTCAACCGCATTTTCAGAAGATATACAGGCTGCACCCCCACGGAATTCTCCGCCGACAGCGGCTGTATCCGCTCGGAGACATATATTGACGGCTTTGATCCGACTGTAAGCGGATAATATCCGATATCGGCAAAATATGCTCTCCGATAAGCATGAATTTCTCAAAAACCCTTGCAAAAATACTATAAATGTGGTATAATAATGAAAGTTAATTATTTTATGGAGGAAATCACAATGGTTGTTATTGAAATGGAAAGCGGCAAGGAGATCAAGCTGGAATTATATCCCGATGTTGCTCCTATCACAGTAGAAAACTTTGAAAAGCTGGTAAAGCAGGGCTTCTATGACGGCACTATCTTCCACCGTGTTATCGAGGGCTTCATGATCCAGGGCGGAGATCCCACAGGCACAGGCACAGGCGGTCCCGGCTGGAGCATCAAGGGCGAATTTGCGGCAAACGGCGTAAAGAACGATCTCAAGCACACAAGAGGCGTTATCTCCATGGCTCGCTCCATGATGCCCAACAGCGCAGGCTCACAGTTCTTCATCATGCATGAGGACGCTCCCCACCTTGACGGTCAGTACGCTGCTTTCGGCAAGGTCATCGAGGGCATGGACGTTGTTGACGAGATCGCTACCTGCAAGACAGGCAGAGGAGACAGACCCGTCAATGACCAGAAGATGAAGAGAGTTTACATCGCCGAATAATTATAGAATACGATATTTAAGCCTGTCTTTGCATTTTTGTAAAGACAGGTTAATTTTTATTGCAGGAAAGGCTGTTTAGCACATGGATATAAACACAAAGCTTGCGCAGGAATTCAAGCTGCGCAGGGAACAGATAGATAATACCGTTGCACTTATCGACGACGGCAAAACCATTCCTTTTATCGCCCGTTACCGCAAGGAAATGACAGGCTCGCTGGACGATCAGCTGCTGCGTGAGATATTCGACAGACTCACCTATCTCCGAAATCTGGACAAGCGCCGTGAAGAGATAATCGCAGCTATCGAAGCCCAGGGCAAGCTCACCGATGAGATATCCGCTGCGGCGGCAAAGGCTGAAACACTGGTTGAACTTGAGGACATCTACCGTCCGTTCAAGCCCAAGAGAAAGACCCGTGCTTCCGTTGCCCGTGAAAAGGGACTGGAACCGCTGGCTGCGCTTATTCTTATGCAGAACGTCAAAACGGACGTAAATGCGGAAGCCGCAAAATTTGTCAGCGAGGAAAAGGGCGTTCCCGATGCAGATGCTGCAATTAAGGGTTCTATGGACATCATCGCCGAGGATATTTCAGACGATGCGGAGCTTAGAAAGCAGCTGCGAAGCCTTATCCTCCGAAACGGAAAGCTTGTTTCAAAGGCGGCCGACGAGGAAGAGGACACTGTTTACAAGAATTATTACGATTACTCCGAGCCTGTGAAAAAGATCGCAGGTCACAGGATACTTGCCGTTGACCGCGGCGAAAAGGAAGGCAAGCTGAAAGTTTCCGTAACGATCCCCGACGGCGAGGGCGAGCGCCTTGTTACGGGAAAATACGCAAAGAACAATTCCGACAGCGGAGAGCTTGTAAAGGCTGCCGCCGAGGACAGCTATTCAAGACTTATCTATCCCTCGGTGGAGCGTGAGATACGTGCGGAGCTTACCGAAAATGCGGACGAAGCCGCTATCAAGGTATTTGCGTCAAATCTCCGCCAGCTGCTTATGCAGCCTCCCGTAAAGGGCATAGTTACTCTCGGTCTTGACCCGGGATTCAGAACAGGCTGCAAGGTTGCTGTTGTCGATGCAACAGGAAAGGTGCTTGACACATCGGTCGTACACATCACGATCGGCGACAAGAACAAGACCCGTCAGGGCAAGGAGATACTCAAAGAGCTTATCGAGAAGCACGGAGTTACGGCAATTTCTATCGGAAACGGTACAGCATCCCGTGAATCGGAGGCTGTCGTTGCGGAGCTTATCAGAGAGATACCCCAAAAGGTCGCATATATGGTCGTCTCCGAAGCAGGAGCATCGGTTTACTCGGCTTCAAAGCTGGCTGCGGAGGAATTTCCCGAATATGATGTTTCGCTCAGAAGCGCCGTTTCCATTGCACGCCGTTTGCAGGACCCCCTTGCGGAGCTTATCAAGATAGACCCGAAGGCTATCGGCGTGGGACAGTATCAGCACGATATGCCAAAGGCACGCATGGACGAGGCTCTCGGCGGAGTTGTCGAGGACTGCGTTAATACGGTCGGAGTTGACCTCAACACGGCATCACAGCCGCTGCTGTCCTATGTTGCTGGAATAAACAATTCCATTGCCAAAAATATCTTTGAATACCGTGAGCAAAACGGTATGTTCTCGGACAGAAAGCAGCTGCTTAAAGTCCCGAAGCTCGGACCAAAGGCATTCGAGCAGTGTGCAGGCTTTCTGCGCATACACGGCGGAAAGAATCCGCTGGACAACACAGCCGTTCACCCCGAAAGCTATCCTGCCGCAAAGGTGATACTTGAACAGTGCGGATTTTCGCTTGCGGATATTTCCGACAAAAACATCTCGGAGATAGCCGACAAGGCAAAGTCTGCGGGACTTTCCGCCCTTGCGGAAAAGGCAGGCGTGGGAGTTCCAACCCTCAGCGATATCATCAAGGAATTGCAGAAGCCGGGACGTGACCCCCGTGACGAGCTTCCCCCTCCGCTTATGAGAAGCGGCGACATCATGGAGCTGAAAGACCTGAAACCGGGCATGGAGCTTATGGGAACGGTAAGAAACGTTATCGACTTCGGCTGCTTTGTGGATATCGGAGTGCATGAGGACGGTCTTGTTCACATCTCCCAGCTCTGCGACAAATTCGTTAAGCACCCGTTGGAGGTCGTAAAGGTCGGCGATGTTGTAAAGGTGCGTGTGCTTGACGTTGACGTTAAGCGAGGCAGGATATCGCTCACCATGCGCAGCCCAAAGGAATAATGAAAGGACGTCTCACCGATGATTAATAAAACAGATCTCACCGATACCGCCTGGAAATTTCATCTAAGCTCGGAAAAGCCCGACATTAACATCAGCTTTGACGATGAAGTGCCTCTGCCCTCAACCGTATCACAGCTGAAAAAGTCGCCCGTAACGGACGAACGCAGCGACGGCTATCTTACAGACCCTCACAAATTTGAGGGCTATGCCGTATATCAGCGTGAATGCGTTGTTTCCGATGCAGATAACTGCGACGTTTTTTTCGTTATGGAACGCACACGCACCAGCGAGCTGTACATTGACAGAAAATATATCGGTACGGAAAACACCCTCTGCGGATATCACAGATACAATATAACCGACTATATTTCAAATAACAAGCCCTTTACGCTCACCGTTGTTATCAACAATATCTCCTGCCCTGTCCCCGGCGGCCATATGACATCTCCCGACACCCAGACCAACTGGCTTGGGATCACAGGTGAAATATATATTGAAACACGCGAAAAGCTGCGCCTTGACAATATCAGGATATTTCCCGATATCAAAAGCGGCAATATAACCGTAAAAGGAACAGTTGTCGGCGGAGAATCGACAGAAATAACCGTCTCCGCAGGCGATTATCCCGAAAGAAAATATACCGTAAGCGGCGAATGTGAGTTCACATATGAAATGCCGAATGCACGGCTCTGGAATGAACACGATACCTTTACATATACACTGAAAATAACCTGCGGAAGAGATACTTCCGAGACCGTATTCGGTATGCATGAATACTCGACGCAAAAGGGCGATTTCCTGCTGAACGGCGAGAAAATCTATCTTCGTGGAAAGCATGACGGCATGATATTCCCCCTTACAGGAGCAGCTCCCACCGACACCGAGGGCTGGCTCAAGGTCATGAAAGCCGCAAAGGAGCATGGGATCAATCACTACCGTTTCCACACCTGCTGTCCTCCCGATGCCGCATTCCGTGCGGCAGATATGCTGGGCATCTACATGGAGCCTGAGCTGCCGTTCTGGGGCACTGTTGAGGAAGAGATCACCGACGGACAGAAGTATCTTATCGAAGAGGGCTTCCGCATTCTTGATGAGTTCGGCAATCACCCATCGTTTTTCGGACTGTCGCTGGGCAATGAGCTTTGGGGCAGCAAGGAGCGCCTGAACGATATTCTCGGCGGCTACAAGGCGCACGATACACGTCCGCTTTACACGCAGGGCTCAAACAACTTCCAGTTCTGGCCCTGTGTTGTGGAAAATGATGATTTCTTTGTGGGCGTCCGTTTCTCGGGACAGCGACTTTTCAGAGGTTCATATGCAATGTGCGATGCTCCCCAGGGTCATATCCAGACCGATGCTCCCGATTCCAACTACTGCTACGATCCGCTTATCCGACCCGAAGCTGTCAGTGACGGCAAAAGCAGCGGCGGAACGATCGAGATACAGTACGGCACAGGCGTAAAGACCGTTTCTCTCAGCGACGGAAGCGGCGAGCTTATCACGGATATTCCCGTTGTTTCCCATGAGGTGGGACAGTATTTCACATACCCCGACTATAATGAAATAAAAAAATACACAGGCGTTCTGAAGCCCTATAATTTCGAGATATTCCGTGAACGCCTTGAAGCTGCGGGACTGATTGATTTTGCCGACAGCTTTTTCCGTGCATCGGGACATCTTGCGGCAGACTGCTACAAGGCGGAAATTGAAACTGCGCTCCGCTCAAAGGAGCTTTCGGGCTTCCAGCTCCTTGACATTCAGGATTTTACAGGTCAGGGAACCGCACTTGTGGGCGTTCTCAATTCATTTATGGAAAGCAAGGGCATCATCTCACCCGAAAAGTGGCGCTGCTTCTGCTCCGAAAAGGTGCTTCTGGGATGTCTGCCAAAGTTTGTATATCATTCGGGTGAAAAGGTAGATATGCCTGTAATGCTCTACAATTATTCCGCAGATGCGGAGAACGATCCCGAAATAAAAATTCAGCTGAATGTGAACGGCTCCGAATACAAAGCATGGACATTAAAAGATACGGGCTGCTTCAAAAACGGCGTGTTCGATATCGGGACTGCCGCTATTGAAATGCCCGAATGTGCCGTTCCCGCAAAGGCGGAGCTTATCCTTTCGGGCTGCGGTGTGACCAACGAATACACCCTCTGGATATATCCCGAGGCTATTGAAACCACACCTGCGAACATCACCGTAACAGATGACTGGAGCAAGGCAAAGGCTGCGCTGTCCAACGGCGGACGTGTTGTTTTCATGCCCGATTCCATTTCCGTGGAAAAATCCATAGAGGGAACCTACTGCACCGATTTCTGGAATTATCATATGTTCAACTCCATATCGGTGAGCATGAACAAGCCCTCTCCCGTCGGCACGCTGGGTCTGCTGATCGACACATCTCACCCTGCGCTGGCGCACTTCCCCACCGAATACTATTCCACTCCCCAGTGGTATGACGCCGTGACCGATTCAAGAACTGCAATACTTGACGGAACAGGCATTGTTCCAATAGTCCGCACTATCGACAACAACGAGCGCAACCACGATCTCGGAACGATATTTGAGGTATCCGCAGGAGGCGGAAAGCTTCTTGTATGCACCGCAAGGCTTGATAAGAAAACATCATCGCTGCCCTGCATACAGCTGTTCAACAGCCTGACGGAATATGCCGCATCGGATAAATTCACTCCCGAGCAGACGGCAGACATCGCCGTTCTTGACAATATTTTCGCATAATTTCAGACAATGAAAAACCGTGGGCAGCTCATATTGAACTGCCCACGGTTTTGTTATATATTTTATGAAGTTATTTGTTCGGCAACAGCGTTTCTCTCCTCACCCTTGGGAGGATCCACCCTGCCGTCAAAGCTGTCGAGAAGCGCCTGTCTTGCGTAAAAATCCATGCGCTCCCACCTGCTCCATTCTATTGCGTCAAACTGCCTGTCCTTTGCGTCATAGCTCATAAGATAAAGCATAAACGAGCAGTTTGCGGCAATGCGGAACATCATATATTTGTCGCTGCAATTTGACATTATTATATATTCGCCCTTGACTGCACCGCGGCTGACATTGCTGAATGTGTAGGACATATTATTCACTTCATTTTCCGTTTCAGCGGCGATCTTTTTCGCAGCTGCGGATTTTATCTTTGCCCTGTTCATTCTGCGGTTTGTCTCAAAGCGCTTGCGGAGATCTTCGTCGCCATAGGTTATTGTGTCTCTTGCATCATCGTCCGAATACGTCCTGCCATCCCTGTCACATTCCATTATACGCCGGGCGATCACCGCATTCCAATACTGATTGAAGTACAGTCCTCGGTTCGGGTGAACATCGCCCGATACCATAAACATTCCGTTATCGACAATTATTCTGTATGTATCCTTGCCCGATTTTCCCGCAGCACTGCTTATTTCAGCCTTTGCATTGGCATCGGACGCCTTTATGCCCACGATGCGAAGCACAGCCATTACGATCCCCACAATAAAGTTCACGATAATGAACAGCGGTATGAAAAAGCACCATATATTCGCAATCAAAAGCATCAGCAGGAGCAGCAGTATCTTTACGATGCCTGCCCTTGTCTCGCCCACATATCCGTGTTCAACGCCTGTTTCATCTTCATAGATGTAGTTCTTGTTTACAAAAAAATTATCAATTGATTTTGCGGGATCAATGTGTCTGTAAAGCGAACACGGCAGCCCTATTCCGAATATAAGGCACAGAATGCTTTCGAGAAACACAATAAACGGATTCAGCTCCAGCACCTTTGCCATGCTCTCGCTGATCTCTTTGCACAAAAGCTTTGCAATGGGCAGCGGCAGCCTGACATTATGATTCGGGAAAAGCTTCTGTCCCACCTCAACGGCTGTTTCCTCGGGAGTAAGGACAGTTCCGTCGGGAACATATCCCAAAACATTGCTTGCGGTAATCACGCTGTCGGGATATTTTTCGCTGTAATTGCTATAGTCGCTTTCAAAATGAAAAAGCTTTGCACAAAGCATGACAATGCCTATCGAAACAACAAGCACCAGTGTTTCAAGTATTGCGGAAAATAATGGCTTCATAAGCTTACCCCTTTATTAATTGATATAAAGCCCGATGCGATTATTCGCCCAAAGTCTTTCTCATTGAAACATGAGGGCAGTATTCATCGTAATATTCATCGCCGAATGCGGTATATCCCAGCTTTTTATAAAACTCGGAAGCCCTCACCTGCGCCGAAAGCACAGCCGATGAAGCTCCCAGCTTTACAGCCTCTTCCTCCAGTACGGACATTACCTCCGAGCCGAGACCGTTTTTTCTGAACCGGGGAAGAACGCATATCCTGCCGATATGTATTTCCTTAGGGTCATTTTCAAAAAATGCACGCCCTGCTGCGGCAGGCTCGCCGTCAACATAAATCACAGCATGAACTGCCTTGTCGTCGATATCATCAAACTCGCCCGAAAATCCCTGCTCCTCAACAAAGACCTCCTGCCTGATATCAATAGCCTCGGGCAATTCCATAAGTCTGCGTGAGATTCTGCTTGTTATTTCCATTACAACACCTTCGATAAAAAGTCTTTGAGACGAGGATTCTGCGGATTTGCGAAGAACTCCTTAGGCTCATTCTGCTCAAGGATATTTCCGTCTGCCATAAATACAACTCTTGAAGCAACCTCACGGGCAAAGCCCATTTCGTGAGTTACAACTACCATTGTCATGCCGTCCTCCGCAAGCTGACCCATAAGGCTGAGTACCTCGCCGACCATTTCGGGGTCAAGAGCCGAGGTAGGCTCGTCAAACAGGATAACATCGGGATTCATGGCGAGAGTTCTTGCAATTGCAATTCTCTGCTTCTGTCCGCCCGAAAGCTGTGAGGGATAATTCTCCGCCTTTTCGGAAAGACCGACCTTTTTCAGAAGCTCGTCCGCCTTGCGGTCAGCATCCTCCTTGGTCATAAGCCCCAGCTTAACGGGGGCAAGAGTGATATTTTTTCTGATCGTAAGATGAGGGAAAAGATTGAAGTGCTGGAAAACCATTCCCATTTTCATTCTGAGCTTGTTCAGCTCCTTGCCGCTTGCTGCGGTGATATCGCTTCCCTCGAATATGATCTGTCCCGAGGTAGGCGTTTCAAGAAGATTTATGCAGCGGAGAAATGTACTTTTTCCGGAGCCGGAAGGTCCGATAATGACCACCTTTTCGCCTTTTTCGATATCCATTGAGATATCCTTTAAAACGGAAAGCTCACCGAAGGACTTGCTTAGATTCTTAACGCTTATCATTGCTTGCCAGTCTCCTTTCAAGCTTGGATACGAGAGATGTAAGTATCATTACCATTAACAGATAAATTATCGCAACGGCAATAAGGGGCATGAATGCCTGATAGGTCTGCGAACGGATAGTATCGCCGCCCTTTGTAAGGTCATTGATAGCGATATATCCCGCAACGGAAGTCTCTTTCAGAAGAACGATAGCCTCGTTTGCCAGTGCAGGCAGTACATTTTTCAGCGCCTGTGGGAGAATTATGTACAGCATCGTTTCCGAATAGCTGAATCCCAGTCCGAAGCCTGCTTCAAACTGACCGTTGTCGATAGACATGATTCCCGAACGGACGATCTCCGCAACATATGCTCCCGAGTTAAGTCCGAAAGCAAGCACGGCAACGAATATCTTGCTGATATTCACCGAGCCGAAAATTACAAAGTAGGTTATCAGCAGCTGAACTACCATAGGCGTTCCTCTGATGATAGTAAGATAAATGCGGCAGATAAAGTTTGCAATCTTCAATCTGCCTGTTTTATCATGAGTTGAACGGATAACGGCAACAATAAATCCCAGCAGCATACCGATAATTACCGCAAGGAACGTGATAACCAGCGTATTTTTTAAGCCTGTGGTAAGATACTGCCACCTGTCGCCGTCGATAAAGGTTTTCTTTATTGTATCAAGCAAGTCCTGAATTTTCTGCATTTAACATCACTCCATAGTAAATATGCCGCCGTCACGGTCATTCTGTGGCGGCGGCATTGCCTTTTATAAGTTCGGATCAGTTCTTTCTTACGATGATGACCTGAGTTGCTGTTGTGTAAGGATCTGTGAAGTTAACGTTCTCAAGTCTCTCGGGAGTTACAGTCATACCTGCTGCACCAACGTCAGCCTTGCCTGAATCAATAGCTGCGATAATGGAATCGAATGCCATGTTCTCGATCTGAAGCTCCATGCCAAGCTTGTCGCATACAGCCTGCATCATGTCGGGGTCAAGACCTACAACATCGCTGCCGTCAACGCTCTCATAGGGAGGGAACTCGGCGTTTGTTGCCATTATAAGAGTACCGTTGCTGCGGTCTGTTCCCTCGGGAGATTCATAGGGGTGCTGACCTGCCTCTTCGCCGATCCAGTTGCTCTTGATAGTATCGAGAGTACCATCAGCCTTGAGCTCTGCAAGAGCGCCGTTGATCTTTTCGGTAAGCTCATCATTGCCCTTCTTGACTGCAACAGCATATTCCTCAACTGTGAAAGGATCGTCAAGGATCATAAGATCGTCATTGTTGGAAACGAATACCTTTGCAGGCTCGTTGTCGATAAGAACAGCGTCTACCTTGCCCTGCTTGAGAGCCTGAACTGCGTCTGCGCCCTTATTGTAGCGGTCAACAGTTGCGCCCTCGATATCACCTGCGTAAGCATCGCCTGTTGTGCCGAGCTGAACGCCGATAGTCTTTCCTGTAAGATCGTCAATGCTGAATACAGTGTTCGCGGGAACAGAGCTTCCGCAGGCTGTAAGAGCAGATACGGACATTACGCACGCAGCAGCAACAGCTGCAAATTTTGTCATTTTCATAGCTTTTTTCTCCTTAATATTTAAAACTTTTTTCGCCATTTGAATATGTAAATCGCACAAATTTACATTATATTATTATATACCATTATTATATAGATTTCAAGAGGTTCACAGAATTTTTACAACTCACGCAGTTTCGGAACTGCCCATAGCTTTTTCGTTCTTTTTGATAAGCTTGTTGCGGCAGTAAAAATATGCGGGGATAAGGAACAGATCGGCAAGTATCCATGCTGCGGGAGAAGCAAAGCATACCGCATTGAAGCCGTAAATTCCTGCCATAAATGCAAGCACCGTGCGTCCGATCATTTCCATTACGCCTGCGATAATGGCGATAGGCGAAAAGCCCATGCCCTGAATAAGAAAACGGACGATATTTACCAGTGCAAGCGGGAAATAGAAAGCCGTCTGTGCGATAAGGAACTGTCTTACCAGAGGAACAAGGTCACGGCTTGCTTCGTCAAGGAATATCATAGCCATTGCGTTTCCGAAGATCAAAGCAGCAAGCAGTCCGATCACGGAATATACAGCTCCGAGAAGAACACAGGCTTTCAGTCCGCTGTCAAGACGGTCGAATTTCTTTGCTCCCACGTTCTGTCCGCCGTAGGTCGCCATAGTGCTTCCCATTGCGTCAAAGGGACAGCACATGAACATTGAAAGCTTGCTGCCTGCGGTAACGGCAGTAACAAACTTTGTGCCGAGACTGTTTACGGCTGTCTGATTGATGATAGAACCGATAGCTGTGATAGAATACTGGAGTCCCATTGGCAGACCCATTGCACAGAGAGTTCCCGTATGGCTGAGACTGAATCCCCAGTCGGATTTTTCCATGGTAAGCACCTTTGGAAATCCTCTGATAACACGGACAAGACAGCCTAAGCCCGAAATGAGCTGTGCAATGACCGTTGCAAATGCCGCACCGAAAACGCCCCACTTGAATGCTACGATGAACACGATATCAAGGATAATATTGATTATCGAAGCCGCAATGAGCCACGTTACGGGAGTGCGGCTGTCACCCAGCGAGCGGAGTATGGCAGCGCACATATTATATATAAAGAATGTTGGAATGCCTGCAAAGATCGTTCCGATGTAAATATCGGCACGGTCAAATATATCGGCAGGCGTTTTCATAAGCGTGAGGATATCCGAACAGAATATGACCGTCACCGCAGTGATAAGCGATGCAAAGAAAAGGCAAAGCCAGAGAGAGCCCGTAACATATTTTCTGAGCTGCTTATAATCCCCTGCTCCGAACTGCTGGGCAACGGGAATTGAAAATCCGTTGCATATGCCTGTGCAGAAGCCGATAACGAGAAAGTTCACCGAGCCTGTGCTTCCAACGGCAGCAAGAGCATCTCCGCCGAGAAATTTTCCGACTATCGCCGTATCGGCAAGATTATAAAACTGCTGAAATAAAAATCCGAACAGAACGGGTATGCCGAACTGGAGGATAAGCTTCATGGGCTTTCCGTATGTAAGGTCACGTGTCATAAATTCGTTCATTCCTTTCGTGATGAATGTTTTGATGCATATTCTTTTTCTTTCAAACGGAGATTATTATAATGCCCCCGAATACAAAAAACAACAGCATTTTTAAAGATAAAATCCGAACATTTTTTTAACGCCGAATATGCCGTTAAACTGCACAAAACCGCAGTTTTCGGCGCATTTTTATTATTGATTTTTCCGTACTCTTTCTTATGATCGGGCATCTTTCGGAGCAGACATATATATGAATATCATCAATCCCCACGCTTTTGATATGAATTTATAATGTGTTGGCTTTCGGGAAAATGAAAATATATCAATTTTTGCAGATTATTATGCATAAATAACAATTGATTCGTATTATTGCATACATATTGTTGTGAATATTTACAATATTTACAAATACTACTTGACAAATAGGAATTATATGCTATAATAAACACATAACATAAATCACCCCAAACAGATAGGAATTGTAATTATTCCTGCTGATCCAAAGGAGAACGGTAAAAATGAACACAAGGAAAATGCTTCTGTTCCGTTACTGTACATCGGAGCGAATGTGCCGCTGAGGCAGAACATCTATAATATATGAACATACATATCGAACGAATAAATGAATTTTAAAGCTATGAAATGAGGTATTTTATCATGTCAAGAGAATGGAAATTTGAAACTAAGGCACTTCACGTTGGCCAGGAAAACGCAGACCCCCTTACAGATTCAAGAGCAGTTCCCATTTATGCAACTACATCTTATGTATTCCATGACTTCCAGCACGCAGCAGACCGCTTCGGTCTGAGAGACGCAGGCAACATCTACGGACGTCTTACAAACCCCACACAGGGAATTTTTGAAGAGCGTGTTGCTGCTCTCGAGGGCGGCGTTGCTGCTCTGGCTGTTGCTTCCGGCGCAGCTGCTATCACATACACCATTCAGGCACTTGCAAAGAGCGGCGACCACATCGTTTCCTCCAAGACTATCTACGGCGGAACATACAATCTCCTTGCTCACACTCTTGCAGACTACGGCGTAACAACAACATTTGTTGACCCCGATGTTGAAGGCTCCTTCGAGGCTGCTATCCGTCCCGAAACAAAGGCTATCTACGTTGAGACACTGGGCAACCCCAACTCCAACGTTATCGACATTGAAAAGCTTGCCGACATCACTCACAAGCACAACATTCCTCTGGTAGTTGACTCCACATTCGCAACACCTTATCTTCTCCGTCCCATTGAGTACGGCGCAGACATCGTTGTTCACAGCGCAACAAAGTTCATCGGCGGCCACGGAACAGCTATCGGCGGCGTTATCGTTGACAGCGGCAAGTTCGACTGGATAAAGAGCGGCAAGTTCCCCCACCTCACAGAACCCAACCCCAGCTATCACGGCGTAAGCTTCGCAAAGGACGTCGGAGCAGCTGCATTCGTTACATATATCCGTGCTATTCTTCTCCGTGACACAGGCGCAACACTTTCTCCTTTCCACGCTTTCATCTTCCTCCAGGGACTTGAAACACTTGCTCTTAGAGTTGACCGTCACGTTGAAAACACAAAGAAGATCGTTGATTACCTTGTAAAAAACCCCAAGGTAGAGGCTGTTCATCACCCCTCACTTCCCACAGAAAGCACACATGAGCTTTATAAGAAGTATTTCCCCAACGGCGGCGGTTCTATCTTCACATTCGAGATCAAGGGCGGCGTTCCCGAGGCTGAAAAGTTCATCAACAACCTGAAGATCTTCTCTCTGCTGGCAAATGTTGCTGACTCCAAGTCTCTCGTTATCCACCCCGCAACAACAACACACGCACAGCTCAACGAGGAAGAGCTGAAGGAGCAGGGTATCAAGCCCAACACTATCCGTCTTTCTATCGGCACTGAAAATGCAGAGGACCTTATCAACGCTCTTGAGGACGCATTTGCAGCTGTCTGATCTTATCCGAAAATAAGCATCGAAAATTATTGATATCCAAAAGATCCGTCCGAGTAATTTTGGGCGGATTTTTTTGTTGACATCTTTTACGGCATATGATATAATTATATAAAATATATGCATCACAAAAAGGAGATGCCATGGACAGCGGAAAATATTCAGATATCATCGGCAGGACGGTAACAGCAGTCATTGACCGTCCCATGGGCAGCTTTCACCCTGTTCACAAGGATATGTACTATCCCATAAATTACGGATACATTGAGGGTATCATCGCTCCCGACGGCGAGGAGCAGGACGTATATATCCTCGGGACGGACAAGCCTCTTGAAAGCTTTACGGGAAAGATCATAGCGGTAATTGTCCGAAGCGATGATAATGAAACAAAATGGGTGGCTGCACCCGACGGAATGCATTTTACAAAGGAAGAGATCGCTCGATCGGTTGATTTTACGGAAAAATATTTTCATTCGGAGATAATCATGTAAGCAAAACAGGAGGAATTATGACGGAAAAAACTAAAAGCATTTGGAAAAAGATCGTTAAGATAATTATTGTTCTCGCCGTCATCGGAATAGTTTGTCTGGCGGCGGTTATCGGGATAAATATTTACATGAAGCAAAAGGTGTCGGACAGCATTATCACTGAAAATGCGGCTGCGGAGCTGACCGACGCAGACTGCATAATCGTGCCCGGCTGCCTTGTATGGGGAACATCTCCCTCCCCCACTCTGCTGAACAGGCTTGACAAGGGCATAGAGCTGTACAAAAGCGGTGCGGCTCCGAAGCTGTTGATGTCGGGCGACCACGGCCGCAAGGATTATGACGAGGTGAATGCCATGAAGCAGTATGCCATTGACAAAGGAATCCCTTCGGAGGATATTTTCATGGACCATGCAGGCTTTTCCACATACGAGACTATGTACCGTGCGGCGGCGGTATTTGATGCAAAGCGTGTGATAATCGTTTCCCAGGACAGCCACATTCACCGCTGCGTTTACGATGCGCAGGCGCTGGGGCTGGAAGCATACGGAGTTACCGCCGAGACTTCCTCCTATCACAACAGGATATACGATATCCGTGAGGTTGCCGCAAGATGCAAGGATTTTGTCTGGACAGCAATCAAGCCGAAGCCAACCTATTTAGGTGAGGTCATTCCAATAAGCGGCAGCGGCGATCTTACAAATGACAAAGAATTCACATGATATAAAAAAGTACCCTTACCGATCTCGGTAAGGGTACTTTTTTCAGTATTAAAGAAAATGCATTTAGAACCTGTCTTCATAAGAAATGTATGCGGATTTTCGAGCATAATTTTGTTGCAGACAAGGCAAAAATCCGCAGGCGTGCTGCCGCACGGCAAGGATTTTTAACGCAGTATGCAGCAAAATTTGCCGAAAAGACGTGTGCATATGCTTATGAAGACAGGTTCTTAGTGCATAGCTTATGCACCAGCAGCTGCTTCTTCTCCGATCTCTATATAACGCTCCTTGATCTGCTCTTCGCATTCAAGGAATGCAGCCATTATCTTAGGATTGAACACGCCGCACTCACCGTTTGTTATCATCCTCATGGCAACCTCATGAGGGAATGCCTTCTTATAGCATCTCGGTGAAACAAGCGCATCATAAACGTCAGCAACGGAGACCACCTGCGCCCAGATAGAGATATTATCTCCCTTGAGTCCGTCGGGATAGCCTCTTCCGTCCCAGCGCTCGTGGTGATGACGGCAGATATCATAGCTGTAATTGTAAAGATCATCGTCAAGCAGATTGGGCATCTGGCTGAGTATCTCACAGCCCTTGACGGTATGCAGCTTCATCTGCTCGAATTCCCCGGGAGTAAGTCTGCCCGGCTTATTGAGAATGCTGTCGGGAATGGATATCTTGCCCACATCATGCAGCACCGAAGCCGTTACGATCTTGTCGATCTCGGCACGGGACATATAATATTCGGGATAATTCTTTGAAACACAGGTCATGAGTATATCGGTCAAACCGCATATACGCTTGACGTGCTCACCCGACTCACAGTCACGGAATTCGATCACCGTAGCAAGCAGCTCGACCATTGAGCGGTTAAGGGAGCTGAGCTTTTCGACCTGCTGCTGAACGATCGCTTCAAGGTCATTCCGCTGGCTGTAAAGCTCAATGATATTCTGGATCCTGCTGTGCAGGAAGTTCATCATAAAGGGCTTTGTCACAACATCGACAGCACCCAGTTCGTAAGCGTCCATAAGGAGCTTCTGTTCATTTTCAGCTGTAATGATAAATACAGGGATATGATTGATTATGCCGCTGCGGTTCATGTCCCTAAGAACATCTATACCGCCCATTCCCGGCATTATCAGATCAAGGAGCACAGCTGCGATATCCTCGCCGCCGTTGATATGCTCGAGCGCTTCAACGCCGTCGGAAGCTTCGACTATATCATAGTCCTTAAAAGCTTCCGCCAAAAGCACTCGGTTGAGCTCCATATCATCAACGATCAATATTTTTTTGTTCACTTCAAACCTCCGTACAATATTTTTAAGAACGGACGCAGAAAACGGCGGATCTGACCGCCCTTTCCAAAAACCGCTGCTGCGGCGGTTTCGGCAAATCAAAGCGGAAAGGTCGCATTACGGTATGACCGCTTTCATTCAGCAATTTCGTTTATTCAGCTGTAATTTTACGCTTTTTCGGCGCTTTTGTCATTTCTTAAAGCCCGACATAAAATATGTCAGGAATTCTTCTCGATGCAATCTATGATCTGCTTCTGGATAGGAAGTATTCTTTCCAGTTCAGCCTTTGCGGGCTCAGGCTGTCCCGCACGCAGATCGTTGACGATCTTTGTGTAGCCCTCATAAAGAGGAGTTACCGAAAGATTGCCCATAACACCCTTTAATGTATGTGCATTGGCAACGGCATCATCAAGTCTGTTTTCTTCAAAACAAACCATAACGGGTGCATCATTTACAGCCTTGGGGAGCTTGCCGAGCATTCTTACATAAAGAGCGGAATTGCCCATAAATCTGCTGAGTGCATCATCAACATTTACGCCCAGCGCTTTCAGTTCATCAATATAATCCATAAAAAATAAATTCCTCCGATTCGGTGTTTTAGATTCAATACACACCATGTATGAATATATATAAGTATCAAATTGTATTTATAAAAGATTATACACCATTTTTCGCCGCTTTTCAAGTGTTTTTTCTATTTGCAGGCACAATTTATAATATTTATATATTTTAGAAATATTTTACTAAAACGTTTTCGAAAAATATGGGTCGCCTCTAAAAACCATAGTGCCTCAGATGCGCAGTCAGATTTTTCGTCAGATTGTATAGAAATTTCGCAGGCATACTGCCGTATGTCAAGAAATTTATGTGCAAGCTGACGGAAAATATGCAAGCAGATGAGGTACTAAGGCTTTAGCCGGTGGTTTTTAGAGGTGACCTATGTTTATTTTCTTGTTATCATATACATCAAAGCATTGCAGACGGCGGCAGCGGCATTGCTTCCTCCCTTTCGTCCTGCGGCGGCGATATACGGCACATCGGACTCCATGATAAGCTCCTTTGACTGCACCACATTCACAAAGCCCACAGGCATTGCAATGATAAGCTCGGGACGGAATTTTCCGCTGTCGATAAGCTCACGCAGACGAACCAGCGCGGTAGGAGCATTTCCCACAGCATATATCACAGGCTTTTTTATTTCGGAAGCGATATCCACGGAAGCTGCCGCACGGGTCGTCCCCTCTGCCTTTGCCTTTTCGGCGGCACGCGGATCCGCCATGAAGCATACAGCCTCGCAGCCCAGCTTTTTCAGTGCAGGCTTGTTTATTCCAGCAAGCGCCATGTTCGTATCGGTAACTATCACAGCTCCGCTTTGCAGCACTTCAAGCGCCTTTTTTACGGCACCGTCGGAAAATTTCAGATTCTTCACATAATCAAAATCAGCCGTGGTATGGATAACACGCATCAGCACGGGAAGATTTTCTTCGGGGATATCAATATCCCCCAGCTCGGAGGCGATTATCTCAAAGCTGCGCTCCTCGATCTTTTCGGGAAGAACATATTCCAGATTCAATATTCTATCCCCTTTCTTGCAGTAAGCCCAGATGTTATGAACGGGTGCTTCACGCATTTTATCTCGCTGACATAGTCGGCTGCGTCCGTAAATTTTTTGTCGGGATCTCTTCCCGTAAGAATGATCTCCCTGCCGCCGTCCAGTATATATTTTTCCGCAGCGGTCCTGTCCATAAGACCGTGAGCATACGCCGAATTGAACTCGTCCAGTATTATCATATCATATCCGCCCGAAAAAGCGTCACGGAGCAGCCTGTCATGGCAGGCTGTTATTTCTGCGATGTCATTTTCGGACATATTCTTATAGAAGCCGTAATTTCTGTCACAGCGGCTAACGGTTATCCCCTTTATATTTTTCAGTATTTCAAGCTCGGAGGTATAAGAGCCTTTCATCAGCTGGACAAAAGCAACGCTCATACCTGCCCCTGCGGCCCTCACCGCAAGTCCTATGGAAGCGGTGGTCTTTCCCTTTCCGTCGCCGCAGTAAATATGCAAACAGCTCATATCAGTCATTTCCTTTCAGCAAATTATATTCCGCACACCTGTCAAGAAAGCTTTCCGCAGTGCGTATATCCGAATAAAAATACAGATGCGGAAAGCCCATATAGCTGTTATGTCCGCCGTGAACACACTCCCAGCTTCTGCTGCCGTTTGGCTTTTCCGCAGTAAAGCTTTCGCCGCAGGAAGTGCTGTCCCAGTAATGAAATTCATGTGCGGAAACGATATCTCCTGTGGAGCATACAGCCGTTTCCCCGTGGGCGGTCATATAAACATATCCGAATCTGCCCAGCCTGTCGGTGCGGAAAGCACGTCCGTCTATCACTCCCGCAAGGGGATATGCTCCGCCGTCGGCACCCTCGGCTTCTTTATGAAGATATATAAATCCGCCGCATTCGGCTATTGTGGGAATGCCGCCGATAATTCTGTCATGAACGCTTTTCAGCATGGTTTTGTTTTCGGACAGCCGCTTTGCATAAAGCTCGGGATAGCCGCCGCTGAGGATAATTCCGTCCGCATTTTCGGGGACGTTCTCATCATTCAGCGGTGAGAACCATTCAATTTTGCAGCCCATTTTTTCAAGCAGTGAGATATTGTCACGGTATATGAACGAAAACGCTTCGTCACGGGCAGCAGCCACCGTAAGACCGTGATATTTTCCGCTTTTGAATTTTGGCGGAGAATACTGCGGAAATTCCGTATTGTCAGACAGCTCAAGGAGCCTGTCAAGTCGGATATTTTCCTCGGCGGCAGCACTCAGCAGCTTCATTTTTTCCTTGATGTTCTTTATCTCATCGGCGGTAACAAGCCCCAGATGACGGCTTTCCAGAGCAGCCTTTCGGCAGGTTGGCATATATCCGAGATATTCCGTGCCAAGCTCGCTGCAAAGCTCCTTTGCATAATTTTCAAGGCTTGCAGGCAGACGATTGAAAATAAATCCACGAATATTATTGGGCTGTCTGAACGTGAGAAAACCTTTCATCACCGCACCTATGGAGGTACTCATTCCCTTGCAGTCGATGACCACGGCGGCAGGGCATTTCAGCGTCATGCTTACATTATGTGAAGAGGCTTTTTCGCTGCCGTCCGCAAGCCGAACACCGTCATAAAATCCCATTACGCCCTCGATAACGGATATATCACTGCCTATGCTGTTCGTATCAAAAAGATACCGCAGCATATCATCTCCGCAGAAAAATCCATCGAGATTGAATGAATTTGTGCCGATGATCTTCCCGTGAAACATCGGGTCGATATAATCGGGACCGCATTTAAATGAGGATATTTTCAGCCCACGGTCGGCAAGCGCCTGCATTATGCCGCAGACAACGGTGGTTTTTCCGCTGCCGCTGCCCGTTCCTGCGATCATTATTCTGCGCATCGGCTCTCACCTTTTTTCATTGAAATTATATACACGGGATTTTCGGCGGCAAGCATTGTATGTCCGCCGATTTTTCTTGTTCGTGTAACTGCGGTCTGGATAATTTCCGCCGAAAGCCCGAATTTTTCCGCTGCATTACGTGCATCTTCCAGCGTTTCCAGTGAAACTGCTGTGACAACAAAAAGTGCATCGGGATTCTTCGCAAGTGCGGCGGAAATTATCCCCTCCATGCTGCCGCAGGAGCCGCCTATAAATACCTTATCGGGTGCGGGAAGCTCATCGAGAATATCGGGCGCTTTTCCGCACAGCGGAATGATATTGTCGCAGCGGAATTTTTTCCTGTTGGCATCGGTAAGCTCTGCGGCTTCGGGCTTCATATCGACGCTGTACACCTTTCCGCCGCTGCATTTCAACGCTATCTCCACCGACACCGAACCTGTTCCGCAGCCCACGTCCCAGCAGATATCGTCAGCCGAAATATTCAGCTTGGACACCGCAAGACAGCGCACCTCGGATTTTGTCATCGGAACTTTTCCTCGGATAAATTCATCATCGGGAATGCAGCTTCTGACACACCGCTCATATTCATTATTGACAGTTATCATCACCGCAAGACTGCCTGTTGATATGTCCGTAAAATCGGACGCAATGCCCTTTGATATCTTCTGCGTTTCATAGCCCAGATCTTCCCCGATATAAACGGAAACGCCGCTCATGCCGTACTCGCAGAGCCTTTGGCATATCTCGGCGGCAGTGATCTTTCCGCCCAGCAGGAAAAAGCATTTTTCGTTGGCACTCACCTGCCGCACAATGCTGCTTTCCGCACCGTGGAGACTTATCAGCTTCATTCCGCGCATATCAAGCCCCAGCTTTCCGCAGAAATATACAGGCGAGGAAATACCGCTGATTATCTCCGCTTCACGGTCGGTCAGCATTTTAAGCAGCTTATCGGCGCCGCTGTAAAAGCAGCAGTCCCCCGACATAAGCACGGCGATCCTTTTATCGGGAGCTTCGCCGATGAGCCTGCATATCTCTCCGCTGTCATAGGTGACATAAATTCTCTTACCCGAATCTTCAAAAGGAGCAACCATTCGCTTCGCCCCGATAAGTATGTCCGCAGCGGATATTTTTTCGGAAGCCTCGGCTGTAAGAGTATTTTTTCCGTCCATTCCTATGCCGATGATATATACCTTTTCGCTCATTTTACCGCCGCTCCTTTCCGAAATTCTCCGCAAGCAAATCCTCCGCCTGCTCCAATGAATAACCCGTTTCGGCAGGACGGAGTATCGTTATCGTTTCAATGCCGCAAAGCTCCGCCGCCTTTATTTTTTCACCGTATCCGCCTGCCGCACCGCTTTCCTTTGTAACAAGCAGCTCCGAACCAAAACGTTTTATATGCGATATATTCTGTTCAACCGAAAACGGTCCCTTTTCCGCAATTATATTCTCGGCTTTAAAGCCCAGCCCCATACATTTTTCAATTATCCCATCAGCGGGAAGCAGACGCACCGCAAGCCTTTCACGGAAATCATTTACGGCAGTATATTCCGCAACGGTTTTTCCGCCCGTGGTGATAAGTGCCTTTTTGCGTGATTTATTGAGGATATGAACAGCTTCGGAAATGCTTTTGGCAGTTATGCCCGTTATATGATCGGTTCGGCTTCTTGCAAGTCTGATGTAATTTATATCCTCGCCGCAGGCATTTTTTATGTTCTTTGTCACCTCAACGGCATAGGGGTGAGTTGCATCTATAACCGTATCAATATTATTGCATATAAAATATTCACGCATTTCACCGCAGTCCATTCTCCCGTAAACGGAAGTGACGAATTTTCCGCTGTGAATAAGCTCCGAACCGTATTCCGTTGCGGAGCTTATCTGCGCATATATGCCGTTTTTTTCACAGAATTCGGCAAGCAGCCTGCCCTCTGTCGTGCCGCCGAAAATAATAATATTTTTCATATCTGCTTTTCCGATTTGTACCCTCTCGGCGTGACTATCTTTCCGCCAACTCTTTTTGTTTCGGAATTTCCGACGAACACCGTCGTGAACATATCCGCCTGAAAATTGCGAAGCTCAGCCAGCGACATCACACCGCTTTCCTGACCGAATCTGCCGATATTTTTTACATAGCCGCAGACAGTTTCGCCGCTCTTGTACTTCATCATTATATCGCAGGCTTTAGCAAGATAATCGCTTCTCTTCTTCGATGAAGGATTGTAAATCACCACGGAAAGATCGGCGTCGGCAGCACATTCAAGGCGCTTTGCGATCTTCTCCCAGGGAGTCATAAGGTCGGAAAGACTTATCACCGCAAAATCATGTGTAAGCGGCGCACCCAGCACCGCTGCTCCGCTCATTGCCGCCGAAACTCCCGGAATTATCTCGATATTTTCCTCGGCAAGACCGTATTCATGAGCCGCCTCTATCGCAAGCCCAGCCATTCCGTAAACGCCGCTGTCGCCGCTGCACACAAGCGCCGTATCAATGCCGCTTTTTGCTTTTTCGACTGCGATAACAACACGCTCCGTCTCGCCCCTCATTGCCGTGGAAATATACTCCTTGTCGGGGAAAAATTCACGCAGGATATCATTGTAAACGGTATATCCCACAACAGTTTTGCAAAGTGAAATCGCCTTTTCGGCATCAACGGTCATTCCGCCGAAGCTTCCGGGGCCAAAGCCAACAACATATAACATCAGAACATCTCCTTTTTGAAATCAATATCGGGCGCTCTTTCAGCCGCTGCCACGGTCACGCCGTTCAGCGCCGTCTTTTTTATAATGAGCCGTCCGCCGCCGAACAATGCGCTCCGCTCGCACACATTGTCCGCACCCGTTGTTTTCATGACAAAATCCGAATGCAGAAAATCTCCGCTTACCGACATGAGCTGCTCCGCCGAATAAAAATCTATCGGAATTTTTCGGCTGCGGCAGAATTCCAGCAGACCCTTTTCTCCGCTTTTTATGTCGATCGAAGCGGCAGACGAAATTCGCCGCATATCAATATTATTTTCACTAAACGCCTTTTCAACGGCAGCTGCGATCGTCTCTGCGGAAGTGCCTTTTTTGCAGCCGATTCCAATGATAATATTCCTCGGCACAAGCAAAAGCGTTTCGGAAAAAAGCATTTCATTTTTATCCGAAATGACTATTCCGAAACGACAGCTTTCCGCATTTTCGACAGTAAGCTCGGCAGGCATATTTTTACATTCATACCTGCTGACAAGCCCTATCCTTTCATTCCCAAGCACAGCGGCAGCAATTTTTTTCGACATTTCCATTTCAGAAATGATAAGTCCGTTTGCCATTGCAAAGCTGTCGGGAGAAAATTTTCCGCCTATATCCGTTGCCGTGGTTATCACGGCACAGGCACCGATTTTTTCGGAGATCACCTGCGCAAGCCTGTTTGCTCCGCCGATATGACCCGACAATATCGGTATGACAAAACGCCCGTTTCGGTCAATGACAACCACCGCAGGATCGGAGGTTTTTGATATTATCTCCGGAGCTATCGCCCTTACCGCAATGCCGCAGGCACATATAAATATCAGAGCATCATATTCTTTGAATGTTTCTTTTGTGATATTTTCAATATTATCAAAAGAAACCGCATTTTCGTCCGAATACTTATAAAAACAATATCTGAAAACATCATGCTTATCGGATAAAAGTCCAAAAATTTTCTCCGATAAAGCACGTCCCTTTTCGGTAACGGATATTATCGCCGTTCTCACTTTGACGCCTTTCTGAATTCGGTCTCAAAGCCTGCATCATACAGCTTTGAAAGAGAATAATCATCTCCGAGAAATCTTCCGACGGTAATGAGCGCAGTCTTTTTAATGCCGTTTTTCTCGGCAGTTTCGGCTAATTTTTCGACAGTACAGCGGCATACTTTCTGATCCTCCCAGCTTGCCTTGTAAACTATCGCCGCAGGAGTGTCCTTGTCATATCCTCCGCTTATAAGCCGCTGTGAAAGCTCCGAAAGCATACCAGTGCTGAGAAAAATAACCATGGTCGAGCCGTGAGCCGCAAGCTTTTCGATGCTCTCCGATTCGGGTACGGGAGTACGTCCCGCCATGCGTGTGATAATAACCGTTTGTGATATATCGGGAAGAGTATATTCCGCCCTGAGAGCCGCCGCCGCTCCGCAGAACGAGCTTACTCCGGGGCAGATGTCATACTTTATCCCAAGGCTGTCCAGCCTGTCCGTCTGCTCTCTTATCGCACCGTAAAGGCATGGGTCGCCTGTGTGCAGACGGACTGTATGAAGTCCGCTTTTCTCCGCCTTTTCCATTACGGAAATAACCTCGTCCAGCGTCATATATGCGCTGTTGTGTATCTCACAGCCCTCTTTTGCATAGTCAAGAAGCTGCGGATTCACCAGCGAGCCTGCATAAATTATAACATCGGCAGCTTCAAGCAGCCGCATTCCCCTTACCGTGATAAGGTCGGGAGCGCCGCAGCCTGCTCCAACAAAATCAACCATTGCCATACTCCTTTTCTATCATTTGCGATATTTCCGCAGCGTCGGCAGTCTGTCCGAGAATGCCGTAAACGTTGGAAAACATCACCGCACCTATCTTTATTTCACCCTTGACCTTAGCTTTAAGATAATAGTCCGCACGCTCCGTTACAAGCTGCATGGTTTTCTCCATAAAGCCTGCATTTTTCAATATTTCAAGAGCAGCGTCGCAGGTCATGCAGGAGGGTATCTTCCGCAGGGTGTCCGCATCGCAGCCTGCCATAAGTCCGCAGGTCACAAGCACTTCCATTCGTCCGTCAGCCTGCGCCGAATGAGTGTTCATGATCCCTGCACCCAGCTTCACAAGCTTGCCGATATGCCCCACGATAAGCATACTTTCAAAGCCCTGCTCCATTGCGGCAACTATCGCCTCGCCGATAAAATTGCTGCACTTCACACTTTTTTCGCCGATATAAGGCATTTTTTCCGCAAGAAAGCTTTCGCCGTAGTTTCCGGGAGTGACGATAAGATTCTTATAACCCTCCGCACGGCGCATTTTTTCCTCCATGCGGATAGTGTCGATAAGCGCCGCACTGCTCATAGGCTCAACTATGCCGCCAGTGCCGATTATCGAAATTCCGCCGATTATTCCCATTCGGGGATTATAGGTTTTCTTTGCGATCTCCTCACCGTCGGGAACGGATATCTCCACCGAAAAACCGCCGTGATAATCATACTTTTCCGCCGCCTGTTCAACGGCCTTTTTTATCATTTTTCTCGGCACGGAATTTATTGCCCACTCACCTTTTGGCCGGTCAAGTCCGTCCTTTGTGACCTTTCCGATCCCTCTGCCGCCGCAGATTGTCACACCCTCGGGAGCAAGCCTTACTGTCGAAAAGACAAGTATCCCGTTTGTGATATCGGGATCATCTCCGCTGTCCTTTCTAACGGCGCAGGAAACTCTGTCCCCAGTCCGTGATATTTCCTCTATTTCAAGCTCAAGGGCTATCCCTTTCGGGGTCATGATATTCACATTTCTGACTTCACCGCCGCCCAGCAGCATCTCCGCAGCTGCCATTGACGCTCCCGCAGCACACGAGCCTGTTGTATATCCGCAGCGAAGCTTCTGCGCACCGTGCTGAATGTAAAGATCAAGCATTTGCTTTTCCTTTCATTATATACCGATTTATTCACCTGCTATTATAGTTGTAAAATAACTGCAATCCTCGGTAAGCTCATTTATATCACTGTAAATTTTCTGATTCTTCATGCCGCATAATTCCACTGCATAGGTCTTGTCGGTCAGACCGTTTTCGGCAAGCACCGACTTTATTTTTTCGGCGCTTTTTCTGCTTTTCATAATTACTTTTGTGCCGTTCTGCGCCATTTTCAGCATAAATTCATCATTGTTCTCGGGAAGTATTGTAAGTGAATCGTTCCCCGTAACAAGAGGACGTCCCGCAGCAGCCGCAGCGGCGCAAAAGCTTGTTACGCCCGGACATATCTCCGCACTATATCCGTTCTGCCTGACTATCTCCGCGATATATGAAAATGTAGAATATACGGAAATGTCCCCCAGTGAAAGCATTGCTACATCTTCACTTTCAAGATATCCCATAAGCTTTTGGGCAATATCCTCGTGAGATCTTCTTAGCACATCTTTGTCCCTTGACATGGTAAAATCAAGAGGAACGATCGTCCTGCCCGTTATATCCGCCGCCTGCTCCGCAATAGACAGCGCCAGCATATTTTCTCCCTTTGTTCTCGGAACGGCTATCACGCCGCATTTTTCTATAAGCCTTACTGCTTTAAATGTGATAAGCTCGGGGTCGCCCGGACCCACACTCACACCGTATAATACGCCTGCCATTATGCCTTATCCTTTCCCTGTATCACCGCAAAAGCCTGTCTGATATTCGCTACGGGGATTATCTCGATCTTAAAATCCTTGGAGTCGATATTTCTCATTGAAAGCTTCGGAACGATGCATTTTTCAAATCCTATATGCTGTGCTTCACGGATACGCTGGGTTATGCTTGTGACGTTCCGCACCTCGCCGCCCAGACCTATCTCGCCGAAAGCCGCAAGCTTTCCGTCGATAGGTATATCCATAAGTCCGCTGTAAAGAGACATTGCCACTGCAAGATCTGCGGCAGGATCATCTATCCTAAGTCCGCCCACGACATTTATGTAAACGTCCAGCGTTCCGTAAAACAGCCCCGCACGCTTTTCAAGCACCGCAAGGATTATCGCAGTTCGTGAAAAATCATAGCCCGTAGCTGTGCGCCTCGGGACAGAATAGCCGCTTTTCGTAACAAGCGCCTGAATATCCGTCATGATAGGACGGCTGCCCTCCATAACGCAGGCGATGCAGCTGCCCGATACTCCCTTTGGTCTGCCCGAAAGCAGCATGAGCGACGGATTCTCGACCTCCACCAGTCCCTTATCCTGCATATCAAAAACGCCGATCTCGTTTGTGGAGCCGTAACGGTTCTTGACAGCACGGAGAATACGGTAGCTTAAATGACGCTCGCCCTCAAAATACAGAACCGCATCAACGATATGCTCCATTACCTTGGGACCTGCAATAGCTCCGTCCTTGTTCACATGACCTACAATAAATATCGGTATCTCCTCGGATTTTGCCGTGCGCATAAAAAGATTTGTGCATTCCCTGACCTGTGAAATGCTTCCTGCGCTTGAATTTACGCCGTTGAGCATCATGGTCTGGATAGAATCTATTATAACGATATCGGGCTTTTTCGCAGATATCGTATCGCATATGCGCTCCGCATCGGTCATTGACAGCAGGTAAAGATTTTCACTGTCAACGCCCAGCCTTTCCGCACGTATTTTTATCTGACGGACGCTTTCCTCGCCCGACACATACAATATGGTATAGTCCTTTCCCATAAATTCGCATATCTGGAGCAGTATCGTGGATTTTCCGATACCCGGCTCACCGCCCAGCAGAACGATAGAACCCTTTACAAGACCGCCGCCCAGCACACGGTCAAGCTCTTTCAGTCCCGTTGAATAGCGCACATCATCATTTATATCAATATCGCCCAGCTTCATTATATGCTCATCGGAAACGGGAGCAGCCTTTCTTGCAGCGGAAAGCCCTCCCGATTTCTTTACGGGAGCAACATATTCCTGCTCCTCCATTGTATTCCATTCGCCGCAGAACGGACATCTTCCATTCCATTTTGAGCTTTCTCCGCCGCAGGCTGAGCATACATATACCGACTTTGGCTTTGCCATAATATTATCTGCTCCTTATATTCGCCTGTTCCGCTGTATAATTACGGAACAGTTTCTCATTATCTCATTTTTCTACATTATAGCATATAAAGCTGCGCAAGTCAATTTATGCGGCACAAAAAAGGACATACTGTCCGTTTTATCGTACAGTATGCCCTGAAAGCTTTGATTTTATTATTCTCCGAAAAGCTCCTTTGAAAGTCCGCCCAGCATATGACAGCCCTTTACAAGCTGTTCATCTGTGGGTGTGGAGAAATTCAGTCTGAAAGAAGAGGTCTTGTCCTCCTCGCTTATCATGAATGCAGTGCCGGGAACAACTGCAACCTTATATTCGGCAACAGCCTTCTTGCAGAAGCTCTGCATATCGCTGCCGTCGGGAAGAGTACACCATATGAAAAGTCCGCCCTGGGGCTTGGTGTACTTTATGCAGGAAGAGAAATTGCTCTTTATGTTATCCAGCATAAGTCCGCACTTGTGGCGATAGATCTTTCTGATATCCTCAAGATGAGCCTCGTAGTCATATTTTGTCATGTACTCGCTGCATATCATCTGGGCAAGGATATTGGTGTGAACATCGGAAACCTGCTTGCAGACAACGATCTTCTGTATTACCTCCTTGGGTGCGCAGACAAAGCCTACACGCATACCGGGAGCAAGCGTCTTTGAGAAGCTGCCTGCATAGATAACTCTTCCGTCTGTGTCAAGAGTCTTTATCGAGGGGATATTTTCGCCCTCAAAGCGGATATCGCCGTAGGGATTATCCTCCAGTATCATCACATCATATTTCTTTGCCAGCTCATAGATAGCCTTGCGCTTTTCATAGCTTGTGCAAAGACCTGTGGGGTTCTGGAAGTTTGAGATAACATAGATAAGCTTTGTATTTGGGTCTGCTTTAAGTGCGTCCTCAAGAGCATTGAGGTCCATGCCGTCGTCCTCAAGAGTGATGCCCACCAGCTTGGAATTATATGACTTGAATGCATTCAGGCAGCCTACAAAGCTGGGAGCCTCGCAGATAAGCGTGTCTCCGGGGTTCAGGAAAACCTTGCAGGAAAGCTCGGAAGCCTGCTGTCCGCCCGATGTGATGATAAGCTCGTCCCTTTCGGGGTCAAAGCAGTTCTGCTTTTTAAGGCGTGCTTTAAGAGCCTCACGGAGAGGACCGTATCCCTCGGTAACGCTGTACTGGAGCGCATTTACGGGCTGATCTGCAAAAATATTCGCTGCGATCTCGGATATTTCCTTTGAGGGAAATGCCTCGGGTGCGGGATTTCCTGCCGCAAACGATATGACCTCGGGGTCTGACGTAAATTTTAGTATCTCTCTGATAGCCGATGCTTTCAGATTCAATACCTTATCGGAAAATCTGTAATTCATTTTAAATTTCTCCTTTGCATAGGATTCGGAATACAATATAATTATACCACTGTTTTTTCCAATGTGCAAGAGAAATTTTACGTCACGTCGGCATCGTCAGTAAAACTGTCCTTTCATCCAGTTGAGTATCTTTTTTTCACGGCGGGACACCTGCACCTGGGTCATATTCAGCGCCTTTGCGGTGTTCACCTGAGTCATATCCTTGAAGTAGCGCAGATATATCAGCCGCCTGTCATCGGCATTAAGGCTGTCCATTACCTGCATCAGCGAAAGCCTGTCGGACATTTCCTCGTCGGGAGACGGCGAAACGGCTATATCGTTCTGTCCCTCGTCATCGTCCTCGCCGCCTCTTGTAAGGGATATCAGCGGACGGCTCACATTAACAGCCTCCGCCGCCTCCTCGGGAGTAACTCCCGCAAGCTCCGCAAGCTCGGATATGAGCGGCTCACGTCCGTTATGAAGTATGAAGCTGTCACGCTCACGTGCAAGCTTCAGTGAAAGCTCACGGACGCTCCTGCTGACCTTCAGCGTGCCGCCGTCACGGAAGAGCCGCTTTATCTCGCCCATTATCACTGGCACCGCATAGGTTGAAAACTGCACTCCCCTGTCCTTGTCAAAGGCATTGGAGGCTTTCACCAGCCCGACGCAGCCTGCACCGTAGAGATCGTCATAATCTATGCCCTTTCCACGGAAACGGTTTGCGCACATATGAACAAGCCCCAGATTATTTTCCGCAAGACTGTCCCTTTCGGCACGCTGCATTTCCTCACTGACGCTCTTCATCGGCAGCTTCCCCCGCTGCGGCATTCCTTGCGGAAGCGGCTGAATAAAGTTCCCTCGCGGCTATTTTTTTCTTCATGGTGACAACAGTGCCCCTGCCCACGGAGCTTGTGACCTTTACGCTGTCCATAAAGCTTTCCATTACCGCAAAGCCAAGCCCCGCACGCTCCTCCTCGGGAGCAGTTGTATACAGCGGCTCCATTGCCTTTTTCACATCGGCAATTCCGCAGCCCTGATCCTTTATGCGGATATAAAGCACATTATCGTCGATTATGCGGCAGAGCATCTCCACCTTTCCGATGCTGTCCTTATAAGCGTGAACGATACAGTTGGTCACAGCTTCGGAAACGGCAGTTTTTATGTCGATTATCTCCGCCGCCGACGGGTCAAGCTGCGCCGCCGCAGCTGCCGCTGTTATCCTCGCCATGGCTTCGTTGCAGCTTTTGGCGGGAAACGTCACCTTTATCTCGTTATGTACTGTCATGATATTATCCTCCTTTCTCAGCATATAGTCGTGAGCATATCCAGCCCTGCCAGCTTCATGACCTTTTTTATCTGAACAGGGGTGTTGCTGACGATCACCCGTCCGCCGATGCCCTTCATCAGCTTGCACCGTCCCATAACAAGCCCTATCCCAGAGCTGTCCATAAAGGACACCTCGCCAAAATCCAGCACAAGCTCCTCGGGGCGGCTGCGTTCAAGGGCATTATCTATCTCGGTGCGGATTTCGGGCGCATTGTGGTGATCTATGTCGCCGCTGAGATGCGCAGTTACACGTCCCTCTTCCTCTGCCACGGATACTCCCATTTATTTATCAGTCCTTTCTTTTTTGTTTTCCATATAATACCATATTAATGCTGTCAGTTGTTGTCATAACAAATAAGCCGCTTCGAGAAATATTATCCCGAAAAAAGCCGCCAATGCCCCATTACAGCGTATTTTCCGACGGTTTGCGGCAGAATTTCAAACGTTTTCTTTTACGTCAACATACCTAATAAAACAGCGAATAATTTGTTAATATTAAATAATTTTTGTTCATAATTAGGATATTTCGCCCAAAACTATTGACAAATCAAATATGATTTAGTATAATATAAACATCAAAGATACAAAAAATATAAATGATAAACATTGAAGATATGTGTCTTATTTAATAATGCAGTTTCATAACTTTTTCTCTTTTTTTCACAGCAATAAAGCGGTTTGCAGTTCATGCAGACCGCTTTATTGTTTGTGTATGTCCGTCATACGCTAAAACTTGTCTGCATATAATTTCTCAAAAACAAAAATCGGAGGAATATCATATGCAGGAAAAAAGCTTGCTCGACCGTGAACTTGCGGAAGAGAAAATATCCGAAAACAGCTGGGGGCTTTCCTCGTCACAGGCGGCGGAAAGACTTGCAAGATACGGCCCGAACACCCTCGGCTCGCAGAAAAAAGCACGTCCGCTGAAAATATTTCTGGGACAGTTCCATGATGTAATGGTGCTTATCCTGCTGGCCGCCACGGCAATATCCTTTGCGCTTGGCGAGATCACCGATGCGGTGACGATAATCGTTATCGTAACTATAAATGCCCTGCTGGGCTTCTTTCAGGAATACCGCACCGAAAAGACGCTGCTTGCACTGAAAAATATGTCCGCTCCCGCAGCAAAGGTATGGCGTGACGGTCATATGATAAGCGCCGATTCGGCAGTGCTCGTCCCAGATGATATAATCATGGCGGAAGCAGGCGACAAGGTGCCTGCCGACGCAGTTATACTTAAAGTAAGAAATCTTTCCGCCGACGAAAGCATTCTTACGGGAGAATCACTCCCTGCCGAAAAAAGAGCGGGAAATATCTCCGACAGCGACAACAGCATCGGCAGAAACGATGTGATATACAGCGGCACCGTGATAACAAGGGGCAGCTGCGAGGCAAGAGTAATTGCAACGGGCAAAAACGCACAGATCGGCAGGATAGCGGGAATGCTCACCGATATCGAGCAGGAGGAAACTCCTCTCCAGAAGCGTCTCGGTGAGCTTGGAAGGACAGTTGCCATTATATGCCTTGCGGTATGCGTTATCGTCGCAGGCGCAGGCATACTCCGCGGCGAGCCGGTTTTTGATATGCTTATGACGGGGATCACCATTGCAATAGCCGCTATCCCCGAGGGACTTCCCGCAACGGTAACTATCGCCCTTGCTCTTGCCGTGAGCCGAATGCTGAAGCAGAATGCTCTTGTGCATAAGCTCCATTCGGTGGAAACACTCGGCTGCACATCGGTGATATGCACCGACAAAACAGGCACGATAACCGAAAATAAAATGACCGTGACCAAAATATTTGCCAACGGCAGAGATTATTCGGTCAGCGGCACGGGAACACGCAAAGACGGCAAAGTTACCGACTCGGATGGTCATGAAAAAAGCAGCTCGGATAATGAGCTGCGGACGCTGTTTGACAATATGATACTCTGCTGCAATGCGGATATATATTCGGAAAAACGCCCCATTCTCGGGGACAGAAACACCCTCAAAGGCTCCGAATGGCAGATTTCGGGCGACCCCACCGAAGCCGCTCTGCTAATAGCCGCCGCAAAAGCAGGAAGCGATATTGCCGCTGTCCGCAGAGCAAATCCACGAACAGATGAGATCCCCTTTGAAAGCGAAACACGCTCCATGACGGTGTTCTGCAAAGGCTCATCTGGAGCAAACAATATCTACTCAAAGGGCGCCTGCGATGTTATACTGAAAAAATGCAGCGGAATTCTCATTGACGGAAATATCGTGAGCCTTGACAGAAAAACGAAAAACGAAATACTTGAAAAATGCGAGAAAATGTCCTCGGAGGGACTCCGTGTTCTTGCTTTTTCATATAAAAACGGCTCGGGAAGCGAAAGCTCCGATATGGTATTTCTGGGGCTGTGCGGAATGCTTGATCCGCCCCGTCCCGAGGCTGCCCGTGCAGTTCGGCTGTGCCGCAATGCACGCATACGTACCGTTATGATAACGGGCGACCACAAAAGCACCGCTGCCGCCGCCGCCCGTGAAGCAGGAATATATCACATGGGCGATGAAGTCATAGACGGAGCGGAGCTTGCGGCAATGTCGGACGATGAGCTGGACAGCCGAATCGGGAACATATCGGTATTTGCAAGGGTAACTCCTGCCGACAAGCTGCGTATCGTCCGAAGCTTCAAGCGAAAGGGAAACATCGTCACAATGACAGGCGACGGCGTGAATGACGCTCCTGCCGTAAAGGAAGCCGATATCGGCGTGGCAATGGGTATAACGGGAACAGACGTCACACGTCAGGCGGCGGATATGGTGCTGCTGGACGATAATTTTGCAACCCTTGTGAATGCTGTGGAGCAGGGACGCGGAATATATGCGAATATACGTAAATTCGTCCGCTATCTGCTTTCCTGCAATATCGGCGAGGTGCTTACAATGTTTCTCGGCATCGTCATGGGAATGCCGATGATACTGCTGCCGTCGCAGATACTTCTTGTAAATCTTGTCACGGACGGACTTCCTGCGGTGGCGCTGGGCGTTGAGCCTGTGGACAGAGCCTGCATGAAGGAGCCTCCCCGCCGTTCCGACGAAAGCTTTTTCTCTGGCGGACTTATGACAAAGATAATTTTCAGGGGAATACTTATCGGACTTTGCACACTGGGCTGCTTCACCGTTATTTTAAGCGGCGGAGCAGGCGAAACCACCGCACGGACTGCGGCGCTCCTCACCCTTGTAATGTCCCAGCTGCTCCATGTTTTCGAGTGCAAATCGGAAAAGAAAAATATTTTCACAGTCCCCTATTTCAATAACCCCAAGCTTATCGGAGCCGTGCTTTTTTCGGCGCTGATGATATTCTCGGCGATATACTTTCCGCCGCTTCAGGTCATATTCTCAACAGCGCCCCTCGGCACCGAACAGCTTCTTACTGCGCTCGGATTTGCCGCAGCCGCTCCCATTCTGCAATGCTTTATAAAATAATATAAGCAAAGCCCGACAGATCATTGTAAGACCTGTCGGGCTTCGTTTTACTGTGTTATCAATGTTGCTTTATCCATAACTCTTGTTATCCTGTCATTTCTGTAATTGTTCACCGAAACGATATAATGCAGCAGCCAGAAAAGCAGGATCACCGCAATATTTATTGCAACAGCTCCGCCTATTCCCACGGAGGTCAAAAAAGCATTTATTCCCGAATCGGGTGCGGTATTAAATGCAAGCTCATTCAAAGGAAACAGCGTACCCACAAACACGGGCAGCTCCATAAACAGCAGCGGTCCCATAATGCCCTTGACGCAAACTGCGGATAAAACTGCCGCAAGTCCCTCTGCGGCAAGAATCGCCGCAGCAGTAAGAAGATATGCGATATAATATATCCTGTCCGCTCCCAGGCAAAGCTCTGCAATAACAGGCACAACTATTATCACCAGTGAAAGCGCTCTTGCCGCAGCATTTATCATCGGCAGAAAAACGCACTGATACTTTTCCGATATTGCACTTGATGCTATAAGCTTCGTTCTTAAAGAAAACACACTGTTTGATTCAATGCCCGTCACTACCCATATTACCGACAGCATCGTTGTATAGCTGCTTTTTACCACAGCTCCGACTACGGAGCATACTGCCGACAGAACGATCAGCATAATAAATATCCAAATGCAGTGATCCAACTTCACTGCGCTGAAAAAATATTTCATACATCTTTTCATATTACACTTCTGCCTTTCCGACCTCTTGCAGCCAGTTGATAAATTGATATCCTTGACATCGAATCTCTCTTATACATTACCGCCGTGCCGATAAAAATTATCGAAACACTGGCGAGCAATGCTGCGGCGGCAATTATCACGCTCACGCTTTGGGAAACCGAAAAAGCAGCCTCTTCCGCAATATCCATGGCAAAACAGGTCGAACCGCCGATGACGCCGCCAAGCACCGCTGTCGCAGCCGATCGGGAATTGTGCAGATACAAAAGCCATGTTATTGAATCCGCAACAGAATATACCGCAAACAGGACCGCAATAAGAAATCCGTATTTTTCATATCCCGATGCCGCAAACGCAAACACCGAATTTATCAGTATCGATGCTGACATAATTCCCGGCATGAATATCGTATGCAGGCTCTGTGATATCTCACATGATGCCGCCAGCTTGTTTTTGGTAAGCTCCGCCAAGATAGTTGTTACAAACTCGGCAGAAACCAATCCAAGAATACAGGAAAACAATGCCCCAACTCCCGAAAAACACAAAAATAATACTATCTGCCCCGCCAAAAGTCCCAGCAGAACAACTGTCAGACCCACTCTCAATTCCAAGGACATACTGTCCCTGAGATACGCCGCACATCTTTTAAATTCGTCAAATACATTTCTTTTCATAATATTTCCCCCCTGAATTCAGTGCATATTCCAGCGCTTTGCGGCAAACCGTCCCGAAATATATCCTCCGCCAAGCTGTGATACTGCCATAGCTGCGGTCATAACAACAGCCAGACTGCCGCTGACTCCTGCCGTATATTCCGTCACAAACACGGGAACGACCGAAGCCACAGCCAATCCATAGGACAACACCAGCAGAAAGCAAAAGTAAACGGCTCTTTTGGTGTTATCTATATTGCAGCTATAAATCATATTCTTTATACACGTGAATATTCCCGCAACCGTCATCAGAGCCGACACGGAATACACAGCGCTTATGAAGACCTGACCGTAAAACAATCCCGTCACAGCCATAGGCATGATGCATAAAGCACCGTAAATGACCGCCGCCGCAAAATATATGAAGTTGCTGCAAAGAATAGCCCTTGCCTGCTTTTCCGCTCCGTATGGCACCGTACTGTAAAGCTTGAGTCCATACGGTCCCGCACTTAATGTCGTCTGATACATATACAGCACTGCCGTCACGGACACTGCTCCCACGCAGACCAAAAATTTTGCCAGCTTGAAATTCTCGGGGTCAGCCAGCATACTTTCCATGCTGTCACCCGATAAGACCTTAGCCAGAAGCGGAACTGTTTCAATAAATAAGATAAATGCCATGCTTATCAATGTTTCTGTCAATAACAGCCCGATGCTTTTCTGATAAAATATTTTATAATCTCTGAACATATCCGTCACCGTCCGCAAAGCTTATATTACGGCAGACACAAAGCCTGCCAGCGCACATATCGCAAGTATGATTATCATAATATTCAGTCCTTCTTTTCCGCATTTTTCAAAAGTGCAACGCATATCTGCTGGAGATGCGGCGATTCGATGATAACATCGCCGTTTTCAAAGTGATGTCTGTTTGCCTCGGGAGCAATTCCCTCAAAGCCGTTTGCTCCGCCGCTGCAATCAACCATGTAGGGCTTGTATCTTGCCATATCCTTTCCGTCGCCGTGGACAAGGATATATTTCTCACGGAGATCGTCCGCATAACCCTGTTCGATTATCTTTCCGTCTGCCATTATCACCGCATAATCCGTGACATTTTCCATATCGGCGATATTGTGTGTGGAGAAAAGCACGCTTTTTTCTCCGTCCGATGTATACTCACGGAAAATATCGCAGAGACGGTCCCTCATAACGGGGTCAAGAGGAGATGCAGGCTCGTCAAGTACCAGCATTTTGGTATCTCTCGCCAGCACCGACGCAAGCATCACACGCATGATATTTCCGTCCGAAAGAGCGGATATTTTCTTTTTCCCGAATTCGATACTGAATCTGTCCAGCCACTCACGGAATCTGTCCGTATGAAAATTATCGAAAGCCGCACCGAGCACGCTTTCAATATTTTTCTGCTTCCAGTCGGGGCTGAAATAATTGCCTGCGGCAGTATAACCGATAAGACTGCGCACCTGCGGGTCGGATATGGTCTTTCCGCCGAAATATTCCGCAGTGCCCGTGTATTTCAGTGATATCCCTGCGATTATATCCAGAAGAGTGGTCTTGCCTGCGCCGTTTGTTCCGATAAGCGCCGTGGACATTCCCTTTGGCAGCTCCAGTGTGATATTATCAAGCTTAAAGCTTTTGTATTCCTTTGTTATTCCGTTAAGTCTGAGATCTGTGTTCATAGTCAAAACCCTTTCATCAAATATTTTCTCCCATATCCAGAAGCGTTTTCAGGATATCAACAAGTTCACTTTCCGAGATTCCCGCATTTCTTGCGCACTGCACCGCCGCAAGCAGATTTTTTTCCAGCTCCCTCATCTGCTGTTCTTTCAGCATTTCGGCGTCCTGCGGATTGACATAATAGCCCTTGCCTGCGACCGATGTTACAAGTCCGTCCTTCACAAGCTCCTCATAAGCCTTCATGGTGGTTATAACGCTTATCCTAAGATCCTGCGCCAGTGAACGAATAGACGGAAGATATTCCCCCGCAGCGATCTTGCCGCTGATTATCTGTTCCCTGAACTGCCGTTCGATCTGCTTATATATCGGCTCGCCCGAATTTTGCAGTATTTTCAATTTATCAGCTCCTTTCGCTGTATATATAACTGTTATACTGTTATATATACAGTATATAACACTTGTATTTGTTTGTCAATAGTTTTACGTAATTTTTACATATATTTTTTTCAAATTTTGTTGTCATAGGCTGTAAATAATGGTATAATATACAATGTATAAGAATTACTCTTAGAGAAAGGACGGTAAAATTGAGAAGAAAAGACAGAGAAAAAGACTCGGATTTTGCGCTGAACGTCACAGATCAGTGCCCATATGCGGTCTTATCAATGATAACACCCGACGGAATGCCCTACTGCATACCTCTTTCAATAGTTCGGGCCGGCGGAAATATATACTTCCACAGTGCAAAAGAGGGCTTCAAGACCGATTGTTTAAGGGCAGCTCCCGATGTGTGCCTCTGCTGTGCGGCAAACGTTATCCCCGCTGAGGATAAATTCACAACAGGCTTCGATTCCGCAGTTATAAGAGGCAGAGCCTCCGAAGTGACCGACAGGGACGAAAAGATCCACGCATTGGAGCTGATAGCACGCAAGTACACTCCGCAGCTCATCGAAAAGCTTCCCGAAGCTTTGGAGCGGAGCCTTGAACGCACTGCCATATGGAAAATATCCATTGACAGCATCACAGGAAAACAGAAAAAACTGTAAGACAGGAGAACATCATGGAATACATTATAAATATACTGAAAGGCGCAGCTATCGGCATAGCAAACGCTATCCCCGGAGTAAGCGGCGGAACGATAGCCGTGATCCTGAAAATATACGACAGATTTTTAAGCTGTCTGACGCTGAATCTTAAAAAGCTTTTCAAGGATATAAAATTTATATCTGCGCTGGTGATAGGAATACTTCTTGGAATACTTGCGGCGTCATTCCTGCTGTCATATCTTTTTGAAACGCACAATGTCCCCACACAGTTGTTCTTCATCGGAGTTATTTTAGGCTCCATGCCCGAAATATTCCGTGAATGCACAAAGGAAGCAAAGCTGAAACCGATCCACATTGTTCCGTTCCTTATAGCTTTTGTGGGAATGATACTTTTCAATGCACTGTCCTCGGGAGCGACAAATTCCTCGGACAGCATTCATCCGATAGCAATAATCCTCATGACAGCCGTTTCTGCGGCAGCAATGATAATGCCGGGACTCAGCGGAGCGCTTGTGCTTAAAGTTCTGGGCGGATATGACCTTGCGATAAAATCGGTAAGCTCGCTGGATATCGGAACGCTGATATTCTATGCAATAGGCGCTGTTATCGGACTTCTTGTTGCAGGCAAGGTGATATCATTCCTGCTCAGCAAATGGCACTGCGGAACATACTGCGCAATAATCGGACTTATCTTAGGCTCGATGCCTGCGATATTCCCAAGCGGATTTGCATTCAACGCAGACGGAATAATCGGTATAATCGTTCTTATAGTCGGACTTATCATTCCGAACATTCCCGAGATCGTCAAAAAAAGAAAAGCTGCTGTCGGCAGTTCAGAAGATAATAAATAATTGAATAAACAGAAAAAGTCCCTGCAAGTCACACGATTTGCAGGGACTTTTTTATGTAAAAAACGTTACAGCTCATACGGCATCAAAAAAGCCGCCCCCGAAGGAGCGGCTCTTAAGTTTTATATCAATCGGTACTGATATATCAATTATTCAGCAGGCTTGTAGTCTGCGCCGTAGTAAGCCTTGAGGTACATTTCCTTGATC
>CAKSKG010000010.1 GCA_934464775.1 uncultured Oscillospiraceae bacterium | reverse complement strand
TTGATTCGCCTTTTTTTCGTTTTATTTATTGAGTTCGTTGAAACTAAAGGCTTCCGTATGCTTGCAAGAATGTAAGTATACGGAAGCCTTTTTTGTTGTTTATGGTGCACCTGACTTTATGCGATATATTAGAAAACTTCTGCCGATCATTCCTCAGCCAGCACCTCAACCTTTCTGTTGTAAGTTCTCCTGAAAAGCACAACCGATATGATATCGGACAGCACCTCGGCTATGATGAATGTTGTCCATACCGTCCATGAAAGGGAGCTGTCGGAAAGCGCAAGCTTTGAAAATCCCCATGCAACGGGAATTACAAATATGAACTGCCTGCACACCGACACTATCAGCGATTCAAGTCCGCTGTCCAGCGCCTGAAATACGCCCTGAAATGCAATGTTTATTCCCGCAAACACAAAGCTTATCGAAATGATGTGCATAGCGTCGATACAGATGCTCTGCGTCTCTCCCGAAAGTCCGAACACCGCCGAAAGCGGAACCGCAAGCGCTTCAATAAGCACCGTGCCGATGAGAGTTATCACTGCCGTGTATATCAGACCGTATTTTATTCCGTCATTTATCCTGCTGCGGCTGCCCATGCCATGGCTGAATGAAATAACGGGCGTGATAGCGTCACGCAGTCCGAACGCCGCAAAAAGTATGAACTGCTGTATCTTATAGAAAAGTCCGTATGCCGTTACCATGGCTTCGCTGATGTTCACGAGGATTATATTCAGCGCATAGGTCATTACCGACATCAGCGCCTGTGCAATTACCGCAGGAAGTCCGATAGCATAAATTTCCTTGATTATTCCGAGGTTCGGCTTGATGTACTTCATGCCGTTTGGCACGGCTTTGTTTATTTTAAGATGAAATATCAGCGCCGTCACAAAGGAAACTATCTGACCGATCACCGTTGCATATGCCGCACCCTTTACGCCGCATTCGGGCACGGGGCCTATTCCGTAGATAAATATGGGGTCGAGGATAATATTCACAACTGCGCCCGATATCTGCGCAATGGTTGAATAGAGCGAATGCCCCGCCGCCTGCAATACCTTTTCGTATATCGCAAAGAAAAGCGAGCCGAATGAGAACATACAGCATATCCTCAGATAATCCGACGCCATTTGTGCGATCAGCGGATTTTCCGTCTGTGAGCCGATGTATGCTTCAACTCCCGTGAATGAAAATATCAGCACGATGATGTAAATGACTGCTGTGACGAAAAGTGCGTTTCCTGCCGCCATTCCTGCCTTTTCCCTGTCCTGCTGTCCGAGGCTTTTTGACAGCAGGGCATTTGCTCCGACGCCTGTGCCGATGCCGAAAGCGATAAGCAGCACCTGCAATGGGAATGCCAGCGAAAGCGCATTCAGTGCGGCTTCGCCGTTCACTTTCATATTTGATACAAAAGCGCTGTCTACGATGTTGTATACCGCCTGAAGCATCATTGAAAGTATCATGGGAATGCCCATTGACAGCATCAGCTTGTTTACGGGCATGGTCCGCATTTTGTCCTTTGTTCCGTCCATGTGAAAAATCTCTCCTTTTTGGCAAAAAAATAAGGTGTGCGGCATTACTGATCGGATTTACGCAGTAATGCCACACACCATTAATTATAGTATAGCATGGATATCGGGTTTATGTAATAGTTTAAAATGACGAAATTTTCGGTGTATGTGGGCAGGGATTTGGACATCAATTCGGATAAATCCTGATTGAACCGATTTTTTATTATAGGTGTGATAGCTTACAAATCATTCCTAAAACAAAAAAGGTGAGAGAAACTATCGGCAATTTCTCTCACCTTTGATTTTTTATGAAAAAATGTTCTTATCAGGACATTCCGGGAAGTCTGCCGTAGGTCTTGTAGCGGCGGTCGCTGTCAAGACTTACTATTTTTACCTTGGCATTGATAGATTCCGCCGAGGACTGGCTCGTTACCCATGAATCGCCGCCCTGTGCGCCGATTATCTGTCCGCTGCCTATGTAGATAGTAACGTGTTCCACACGTCCGCTGCTGTTCTGATAGAATACCAGATCGCCCGGCTGAAGCTCGTCTCTCGATATAGGCGTGCAGTAGCTGCACTGTGAACGTGAATCCATGTATGAATCCATCAGCCCGAAATGCTCCATTACACGATATGTAAAATGGCTGCAATCCAGTCCGTAATATCCCGCAGCGGGATAATTTCCGCACCACTGATAATATACGCCCAGATATGTTTTCGCATAGTCGATGATAGCGCTGCGGTCGCCTGTGTAGACCTCTGTGCTGTAATCAGGCTCGTCCGCTATGTAGGAATAAACCTCACCGCTGTCCTCCGATGCGGACATAAGCGCTGCTTCTTCCTGACGGCGTCGTTCTTCCTCCTGACGCTGACGCTCCTCTTCCTCTCTGCGGCGGCGCTCCTCGGCTTCCTTGCGGGCCTGTTCTGCTGCGATGCGCTCCTGCTCCTTGATCTCCTCGATACGGTCGCCGAGCTTATCGTTCTGTGAATTGAGCCAGTCGATGTCGCTCTGTGCAAGCTGCTGGTCGGAGATGAGCTGATCCATAACGGTCTGCGACTCGGTGTATTCATCTATCAGAGCGTTCATTTCGCCCTGGAGAACGTCACGCTTGTCCTCCGCTTCGGATTTTTTCTCTTCAAGAGCGGTTTTCTGTTCGTTCAGTTCCGCATTTTTTGCGTTGTAATCGTCCAGCTGTTCATTGAGTCCGTCGATCATGTTGTCGTCATATTCGGCAACACGGTTGATAAGCTCATAGCGTGCAAGCAGATCGTAGAAATCAGTTGCGCCCGTAAGTATCTGAGCCATGCTGTCCGAACCCGACATATACATCGAACGGAGACGCTCACGGAATGCGTCGATGTCCACATCTATCTCCGCCTTTTTTGCATCAATGACTGTCTGCATTGCATCAATGTCGGCAGTTCGCTGCAAAATGTCCGATTCAAGCTGATCCAGCTGTTCGTTTATAAGGTCGATATTATTCTGCTGGAGGTCCATTTTTTCCGACAGTGCATTAAGATAATCCTGTGCGGAGGCGGACTGTTCCTGCAGCTGTTCAAGCTGATCGCGCTTTTCATTTATAGCAGCCTCGTTTGCGTCCATTTCAGCCTGAAGCTCGGAAACGCTGTCAGCCAGAACGGCTGCCTGATGCCTGTCCATTGCCCCGAAGCATATGGCGGCACACAGCATAAATGATACGGCGCTTTTCAGATGCCTGTGTTTCAACGTTTAACACTCTCCTAAAATACTTTTCTGATGTTCCGACGGTAAACTGTCTTTATATTGTTACCGATTATTTATCATTATAACATTTTTCGGGAGCTTTGTCACTGATTTTCCATACAAATTTAGATGAAAATTGTGTGAAAACAGCACAAAACTGCGGCTTTTCCGCAGGCTTGCTTTTTTGGGTGAGATGTATTATAATAATATTATGATTATCGGCATTGATTTTGGAGGATAAGTATGATAAGACAACTGAAACAGTCCGACAAGGAAGAATATATCTCGATGTGTATGGATTTTTACTCGGGGGACGCCGTGCTGAAGCCTATCCCACGGGAAAATATCGAGCGCACCTTTGAGCAGCTTATGAGCGGCACACCCTATGCCGTGTGCTATATAAACGAGCGTGACGGAAAGACCGCAGGTTATCTGCTGACGGCGGAAACATGGTCACAGGAGGGCGGCGGTCCTGTCTGTTGGATAGAGGAGATATACGCAAAGCCCGAGTTCAGGGGCTGCGGCATAGGCAGCGAGCTTATAAAGCACATCCTTTCGCAGAAAAAATATGCCCGATTCAGACTGGAAACGGAGCCTGACAATTCCCGTGCGGTCAAGCTGTACCGCCGATGCGGATTTGACGATATGGTATATATTCCATATGTGCTGGACGTTTTGTCCGATGATTGATCTTGATGCGATGTTATAAAAAGCCAAAGCTCCCGATGATTTAAAATCGGGAGCTTTTATCTTGTGTTATCCTTAAATCACGAAAGCTGCATCAAAAACTCAGGCAGTTCAGCTGCCCTGCCCAGCCGTTCAAGCTTTTCATCGTCCGATGCATCGGGCAGGATTTCTTCAAGCGTTTTGCCGTCAATGAGCCTGATGCCGAAAGATGAATTGTCGGGATCGGTGATTACCATGGCAATGTCGGGAGTTTCGTCCGAATTAAGATCGGCAAGATATATGTGTGCGTTTTCAAGCCGTAAAAAATCATTCTCAAAGGTTATCGCAGCACCGTTTCCGCATACCGTATAGCCTGCTTCGGACGGAGAAAAAACAAAGTATATGTCGGATAAGTCCGAATGAAGCTCATATCTGTCATTGATACAGAGCAGCTTATCATAGCCGCTGCCGATCTCATTGTCCGATGCTAATGTGAGCGTGAAATTTTTCTCAAGCGCATATGTTCCGCTCAGCGAAAGTGACTTCAAGGGACCGTCATAAACACGGATATTTCCGTTTCCGATGTATTCAAAGGCAGTTCCCGCTTCGGCTCCGCCGTATATCATTCGCATTCCGTAAGCCGAAATATCCCCATCGGAAAAATCGGCAACGGCTTTGTCATCATAATACAGCTCTATCCTTTTGCCGTCGGCAGTGTCGGACACGATCAGCTTCGGACAGCCTGCATCGGATTCACCCGTGTATATATACTCCCCCTCGGGAAAAATATCAATGCTTTCGGCGATCAGGCTCATGAGCCTGTCATAATCACTGTCGGACATCAGATAATATTTTTCGCTGCCGTTATCGCTTACTGCCATAAGCTTTTCATATACCTTTTTGCCCGTCACCGATTCCATTCCGACGGCAGTATCATCGGTAAGAAACGGCGGCAGCAGCAGGAGCGAATATTCGGTGTTCTTTCCCCAAAGATCCAGCATCAGATAATTCTGATCCTCATATTTATCGGGTATCTGCCAGAGGTCTGCGCTTACCTCGGTGAGCTTCATTCCGTTGATAAGCCTTGATAAACGTCCGCTGTCAACGGGAGTGCAGGTGTCTCCCCCTGCGGGAGTTTGTATCAGAGTGTTGATTTCGACGATCTCCGCCGAAGTGACATTTTTTATTTTCAGGCTGCCGTTTCCGTCGGTCAGCAGGCATACAGCCGCAATGACCGCAGCAGCTCCCGCAAAAATTCCCGCAGCCGCCGCAGGCTTTTTATATTTCAGCACCGATCTTATGCGTGTTTTTACGCTGTTCTCGCCGAATGACACAAGCCTTGCGCCGTGCAGTCGGTTCTTTTTCACCGAAATATCCAGCAGAGCATTTGCATATGCTTTCCGTGTGCTTATATCCGCACCCGAAAGCGCCGCTTCATCGCAGGAGCGCTCCATATCCGATTCCATAAGACGGCAGCACACCCAGAAAAGTGGATTGAACCAGTATACCGCAAGCACCGCAAAAGCCAGCGGCTTGATGATATAGTCCTTTCGGCGGATATGAACATTCTCGTGGGCGATGATATATTCAAGGGAGCTTTCGGCTGTTCCCTCGGGAATGTATATCTTCGGCTTGACAAGCCCGAAAACAAAAGGCGTTTCAATGCCGCCGCACAGCATCACATTATCTTTCAGCGGACGGGAATTTTTCAGTACACGTTTCAGCCGCATAATGCATATCAGGCTGTATATCGCCGCCGCGGCTATCCCGATGACCCATATCACAGTTAATACGGCTGCCCATATCTGTATGGGATTTACCGAGTTCATATTGCCCTCCTGCGGCGCAGGCAGCGGAAATGTTATCGTTTCGGCATAAGCAGCCGAGGTCGGTATCCCCGTGTCGATAACGGGTGAGGCTGAAAATGCCGTGTCGGGGGCGATAAAATCTATGGTGTGTCCCGAAGCCGAGGCAGGCTTTATTATATTGAAAATACTTACCGCCGACGATACCGAAAACGGGCATATCAGCCGTATCAGCGGTATTGCCCACAGCATATAGGAATATTTTGCGGGGAGTTTTTTCATGAAAAAGCGCAGTATTATCACCGCAATGCAGATGTAAGAAGCGGTGATGCACATATTAAGTACCGTTCGCAGCAGCATGATATCATTCCTCCGTGTATGAATCTATGAGCTTTTTCAGCTCCTCCGCTTCTTTTTTCGATATTTTTCTGCTGTTGAGGAAAGCCGTGACGAACATTGGCAGCGAGCCGCCGAAGCTGCCGTCAACTATCCTGTCGGACTGCTCCGCAAGTATTGCTTCTTTTGCCGCAAGGGAAGATACAACGGCGTTTTCGTTTGCCGCCGCACCTTTTTCCGTCAGGTGCTTCAGCACGGTATATACCGTTGATTTCTTCCAGCCCAGCTTTTCTCCCGCCGCACTCACCAGCTCTCCCGAACGCACAGGCTCATTTTCCCAGATTATTTCCATAAGACTCATTTCGCTTTGATTGAGCTTCATTTTCGTCACTGCCTTTCATTTTTGGTCTATATATATCGACCTTTACTGTAAGTCTATCACGATAGACCTTATATGTCAAGTGTTTTCGCAAAAAAATACGCACCGAAAAACGATGCGCATTTTTGGCAATATTTATTGTGACCGATCAAAAAAGCAGCTGCCGATCAGTCCCGATGCTTCGGGGACGTATAGCTGACATACACCCTGTCGGTGGATATCCCCAGCACATCAAGCATGATGCCCGTGATGTTGGCTGTAAGAATGCCCATTGCATTCTCGGAGATCCTGCCGTCAAGGCTGACCATTACCATAGCCGCAGGCTCGTCGGTGCCTCTGAAATACAGCGGTTTATCGCCGCAGATATCGGTCATGAGCGCCTTTCCTTTTTCTTCGGGAACGGCGGATACGGCAAGCTCCAGAGCGGAGCATATCATTTTTGCCTTGTCCGCAGAGACTTCGGCATTTGTTGTTACACTGATAAACGGCATGGCAGTACCTCCTTAGCTGTTATTCGGAAAAACTTAAAGCGTGTGATAATGAACGATAATATCCTCGTAAACTCCGTCCTTGTTGAGAAATCCTTTCGGGATAGTTCCAAGCTGAACAAAGCCCAGCTTTTTGTAGAGCTTCAGTGCAGGCTCATTGCTTGCGACTACGGCATTGAACTGCAATATCCCGAAGCCGTGAGCCTTTGCCTGTTCAAGACAGTCCTTTACCAAGGATTCGCCGATGTGCTTTCCTCTCATTCCGTATTTTACGGCATAGCTTGCGTTGCAGATGTGTCCGCATCTGCCGATGTTGTTCGGGTGGAGAATATACATTCCCACTACCTCGCCGTCAAGCTCGGCGACAGCGGTGTAGGTCTGCTGCGCAAAGAATTCGGCTCCGCTTTTTTCGTCAAGATATTCGGTCTGGGGGAATGCTTTTCCCTCTTCCACTACCTTGTTCCATATGCTTACTGCTGCGGGAATGTCCTTTTCGGTGAGTTTTCTTACTGTTGCCATTGTTAATGCGCTTCCTTGTTTTCTCTGTTATTGTACATTATCTCAACAACGTTTTTCATCAGATCGACGGTCTTTTCGCCCTTTATCATCTTTACGGAGATATATGGCTTCTCGGCGGAGCCGTTGACCGTTACTCTTGATTTGTACGCCGCAACCAACGCCTGTATCTGCTCCAGCGTTGCGTTTTTCACTGTGAATATCATAGCTCCGCTTCGCTGGGATATCTCGGTTATGCCTATCTCGCCTGCCATGTTTCTCACAAGTGCAACGGTGATAAGTCCCTGTATCGCCTTTGGAGGATCGCCGTAGCGGTCGATAAGCTCGTCTGTAAGATCAATGCTGTCCTCGGGAGTGCGCACCGCCGCTATCTTTCGGTATGCGTCCAGTCTGCCTGCAAGTCCCGTGATGTAATTGTCGGGGATATGGGCTTCTATCTGGAGGTCAACAAGGCACTCCTCGGGAGTATGGGGCGGCTCCTCGCCTTTCATTTCGGCAAGTGCTTCGGAAAGCAGCTGCAAATACATATCATATCCAACAGCTTCCATGTGTCCGTGCTGACGTCCGCCAAGGATAGAGCCTGCGCCTCTTATCTCAAGGTCACGCATGGCAACTCTGAATCCGCTGCCGAACTGGGTAAATTCCCTGATAGCGTCAAGACGCTTTGCGGCGATCTCGGTAAGCACCTTGCCCTGACGGAATGTGAAATATGCAAATGCACGCCTGTTTGAACGTCCCACACGTCCTCTTAGCTGATAAAGCTGGGAAAGACCAAGCCTGTCGGCGTCCTCGATGATAAGCGTGTTTGCGTTCGGAACATCAACTCCCGTTTCGATAAGCGTCGTGCAGACAAGTATGTCCACCTCATGATCCACTACCTGCCGCCATATTTCCGAAAGCTTATCCTCGCCGATCTGACCGTGGGCAATGGCAATTCTTGCATCGGGCAGCATAAGCCCCAGCTTGCCTGCGCACTGCTCGATAGTCTCTATCCTGTTGTGGATATAATACACCTGACCGCCTCTGCGCAGCTCCTTTGTTATCGCCTGAAGAATAACACCCGTGTTGTGCTCGATAACATAGGTCTGAACGGGATATCTGTCAACGGGCGGCTCTTCAATGACCGACATATCACGTATGCCGCTCATTGCCATGTTCAGTGTTCTGGGGATAGGCGTTGCGGAAAGGGTAAGCACGTCAATGCCCGTAAAGGCTTCCTTGAAGCGCTCCTTGTGGGCAACTCCGAAGCGCTGTTCCTCGTCGATTATGGCAAGTCCCAGATCGTTGAATTTTACATCTTTCTGCACAAGACGGTGCGTTCCGATGATAAGATCTATCTTTCCAAGCTCCAGATCTTTTAGAATAGCCTCCTGCTGCTTTTTCGTGCGGAAACGTGACAGCAGCTCCACCTTGAAAGGAAAATGCTCAAAGCGTTTCAGCGCCGACTGGAAGTGCTGCCATGCAAGAACTGTTGTTGGAACAAGCAGTGCTACCTGCTTGCCCTCCTCCATGCATTTGAATGCCGCACGGAATGCTACCTCCGTTTTTCCGAAGCCAACATCTCCGCAGAGCAGTCTGTCCATAGGCACAGGCTTTGTCATGTCCGCCTTTATCTCGTCGGTGCAGCGGAGCTGATCGTCCGTTTCGGTATAGGGGAAACGTCCCTCAAAGTCCGCCTGCATATCGTCGTCCTCGGGGAATGCATGGCCCGGGGTCTGGCTTCTCTTTGCATAAAGAGCCGTAAGCTCGTCCGCCATGTCATGAACGGCTTTCTTGACCTTTGCACGGGTCTTTTGCCATTCGGTTGAGGAAAGCTTGTTCAGCTTTATTCCCGTATCGTCACGGGGACCGATGTATCTTGATACAAGGTCAAGCTGGGTAACGGGAACGTACAGCACGTCCGTGCCTGCGTATTTTATTGTGATATAATCCTTTTTTATGCCGTCCGTTTCGATCTTTGTAATGCCCTGAAAGCGGCCGATGCCGTAAAGAGCATGTACAACGGGATCCCCCTCGGAAATATCCGACAGGGAGCGGATCTCCTCGCCCTTTTTCTTTTTTGCAAGCCTGCGCTTTGCGGTCATTGCCTTGGACTGGGTTATAAGCGCCGTTCTTTCCGAGGGATAGTCATAGCCCGACGAAACGCTGCCAGTCATAAGCAGAACAAGACCGTCTGTGAGCTTTGAATCCTTGTCGGCGATAGAACAGTTTATGCCGTATTCACGGAGATCCTCCGCAATGATAGGCAGTGTTTTTTCCGAGCCTGCCATAACGATGACGGAATATTTTCTGTCAACCAGCGATTTAAGATCCTCGTCCAGCTGGCGCATTTCCCCTCCCCACGGAGCGGACTGATATGCGTCGGCGGAGATGAGCTTCTTAAAGCGGATATCTCCGCTGCTGCGCAGGAATGTATCCATGAAAACGCAGGGCTGCTTTTCGGCGATAGCCGCCGCTTCGTGAAATTCGGTCATATAGCCGTCCAGTCCGCGGCACAGGTCGCCCTCTTCGAGAAGTATCTTTATATCCTCCGCATACTGTGCGAAAACGCCTCTGGATTTATCCAGACAGTTGTGATACTCGCTGAAAACCACAGTTCCGCCAAGATAATCGAAAAGTGAGCAGCGTCTGTTATAGGCAATGGCAATGTATTTGTCGATGCTGCCCACAGACATTCCGCCCTCCAGCTTTTCAATGTCACGGGCAAGCTTTTCACGGACGATATCGGTGCGCTTTCCCCTTACCGAAGAGGAAAGCTTTTTTATTTTTTCGATAAATGCTTCGGTGCTTTCAAACAGCACCTCCGAAGCGGGAGGTATCTCCATGATATCCACAGCCTCCGTGCGGCGCTGAGTCTCGGGATCGAAGTAGGAGATGCTGTCTATCTCATCGTCCCACATTTCCAGTCGGACGGGATATTTTGACTGCACGGGGAAAATATCGGCAATGCTTCCGCGTATGGAAAACTGGGACTGTCCCTCTACCGTCTCGCAGCGTGTATAGCCTGCGGCGATAAGCTTTTCGGAAAGCTTTACAAGATCAAGAGTTCCGCCCTGTTCGATCAGCTGCGTATTTTCCGACAGCTTTTCGGGAGGGATAGTACACTGCATCAGCGCTTCCGCCGATGCACAGACATATCTGCACTCGTGATTCATTATCCTTGCCAGCACACCCAGTCGGATATGCTCGTATTCCCTCGATACCGAGTCCACGTCCCCGAAGGTGAAATCCTTTGCGGGATATACGAATGCTTCCTCGCTGCCGCACATAGTGTTGATATCGTCGGCAAAGCGTCTTGCGGAGGCTTCGTCCTCGCTTATGACCAGCACGGGAATGCGGTTTTCCTCATCATACAGCCCCATGATGAACTGCGCCTTGTGAATGGAGGAAAGTCCCGTCATTGAAACGGGGGTAAGCCCGTTTTTCAAAGCTTCCTTCAAGTCCCTGTATGCGGATATTTTTTCCGCCGCCTGTCTGAAAAGATCCATGTTGATGACCTCCTTTCGGTTTAGGTCGCATCTAAAAACCATAGTGCCTCAGATGCGCAGTTAGATTTTTCGTCAGATTGTATAGAAATTTCGCAGGCATACTGTCGTATGTCAAGAAATTTATGTGCAAGATGACGGAAAATATGCAAGCAGATGAGGTGCTAAGGCTTTAGCCGCTGGTTTTTAGATGTGACCTTTATAAAATGATGTTATGAATTGAACTTGTTCATAGCCTTGTCGGTGTTTCCGCCGACCATAAGCTCAAGTGCTTCGCAGGCATTCTTTGCAGCCGCCTGCATCTGCTCCCATTCATCGGGAGAAAAGTTGGAAAGCACCCAGTTTGCAAGGTCATAGTCCTTGGCAGGCTTTTTGCCTACGCCCAGCTTTATTCTCGGGAAATTATCGGAGCCTGTCAGCTCGATTATGGACTTGATGCCGTTGTGTCCGCCGTGGGAGCCTTTTCTCCTGATGCGGAGCTTTCCGGGGTCAAGGCTGATATCATCGTAGCAGACGATAACATTTTCTATGGGCAGCTTATAGAAATTCATTGCCTCCACAACAGCCTCGCCGCTGTTGTTCATATAGGTCGTGGGCTTCATTACAAGACAGCGCTTTCCCGCTATCAGAGTTTCGCCCGTAAGTGCCTTGAAGCGTACCTTTTTCACGGAAAAGCTCTGCTTGTCCGCAAGGGCGTCCATTGTCATAAAGCCTGCATTGTGACGGGTATGCTCATACTGAAGCCCCGGGTTTCCCAGTCCGACTATGATATATTCAACGGGACCCGTAAGTGCGGAGCTGCCGTTTTCCGATTTTATCTTGTCGAAAATGTCAAAAATACTCATAAAACAAAATTTCTCCTTAACGCAGTATGACCCCGTACCGCAGTAAGCGGCACAGGGTCGTACAATATTCCGTTCGATATTCCGTTCAATCAATTACTTGTTGAAGAGAGGGGAGATAGGCTCGTCGGCATAAATTCTGTTGATAGCCTGAGCGAATACGGGAGCAACGGGGAGAACCTTGATCTTGTCGATCTTCTTTTCTTCGGGAAGAGCGATAGTATCGAGGATAACCAGCTCCTTGATAACGCTGTTCTGGATCCTCTCGATAGCGGGACCTGAAAGAACGCCGTGTGTTGCGCAGGCATAAACCTCTGTTGCGCCGCCGATCTCGATGATAGCCTTTGCGGCATTGCAGAGTGTACCTGCTGTATCGATCATATCGTCAACGAGGATGACCTTCTTGTCTCTTACGTCGCCGATGATGTTCATAACTTCGCATACGTTAGCCTTCTGACGTCTCTTGTCAACGATAGCAAAGGGAGCGCCGAACTTTTGAGCGAAGTTTCTTGCACGTGTAACGGAGCCTAAGTCGGGAGATACGATCATGCACTCGTCCTTGATGTCCTTGAACTTCTCGATAAAGTAAGGAGCAAGTATCGGCACACCGAGCAGATGATCCACGGGGATATTGAAGAAGCCCTGGATCTGGGGGCAGTGGAGATCCATTGTAAGAACACGGTCAGCGCCTGCTGCTGTGATGATGTCAGCGCAGAGCTTTGCGGAGATCGGGTCTCTTGACTTTGCCTTTCTGTCCTGTCTTGCATATCCCATGTAGGGGATAACTGCTGTGATACGTCCTGCGGACGCACGCTTGAAAGCGTCGATCATGATGAGCAGCTCCATGAGATTGTCATTGACGGGTGTGCTTGTTGACTGAACAACAAATACATCAGAGCCTCTTACACTTTCCATGATAGAAACGCTGATCTCGCCGTCGGAAAATCTTACGACCTCGGACTTTCCGAGAGGAAGTCCCAGAGCCTCAGCGATTGAGGAAGCTACTTCCTTGTTTGAATTTCCGCAGAAGATTTTAATATCCTTGCCGTGTACGTTCATTTTTCAGATCTCCTTATAAATTTTAGTTTATGAAAATTAACCGAAGTTATTCCCTTAACTTATTTTCCGAGCTTTTCGGAATTTTTAGCGATACGGGCTTTCAGACGCTTTGTGCCGAAACCGCCGATGACCCTTGTTTCGTTCCTTTCAACGGCAAGAGCACCGTCGGGAACGTCCTTTGTTATGGTGCTTCCTGCGCCTGTGTAAGCCGCATTTCCCACCTTGACGGGAGCAACCAGATTTGTGTTGCAGCCGATAAATGCATTGTCTCCGATAGTTGTGCGGAATTTCTTCTCGCCGTCATAGTTGACGGTAACTACTCCGCAGCCGAAGTTTACGCCGCTGCCCACATCGGAATCACCGATGTATGTAAGATGAGCAACTGCCGTATTCTTTCCGATAGTGGAATTCTTTATCTCAACGAAATCGCCGATCTTAACGCCCTCGTCAATGACCGTTCCGGGTCTGAGCTGAACAAAGGGACCGATCTTGACGTTATCCTTTACAACGCTGTCATAAGCCTGAACGGAATTGAGTTCGACTCCCGATCCGATCTTGCAGTTTTCGATGATGCAGTTGGGTCCGATAACGCAGTTTTCGCCGATCTGCGTATCTCCTTTGATAATAGTACCCTGGAGGATACGTGTTCCTCTGCCGACCGAAGCGCTTCTGCTGACGGATACTCCGTCGGTGCATACAAATTCAACGCCGTCATCAAGCAGCTTATTTATTATAGCAAATCTTGCGGCATTATTCAACCTTAAAAGACCTTTTCTGTCATTTGCACCTAAAACTGTGTCAGGATTTGAAGAAATATATGCATCTGCACGAAAACCTGCGCTTATAAGAATGAAAATACTGTCGGTAAGATAGTATTCTCCCTGTGCGTTGCAGGGCTTTATCTCATCAAGGGCATACAGCAGCTTTTCGATGTTGAACCAGTAAGCTCCCGAGTTTATTTCCTTTATTTTTTTCTGCTCCACGGAAGCGTCCTTTTCCTCAACGATGCCCGTTATGCCGTTTTCCCCTCTGAGAATGCGGCCGTAGCCGAAAGGCTCATCGACCTCTGCGGTAATTACAGTTACCGCAGAGCCGTTCTTCTCGTGCAGCTTAAAGCTCTCACGGATAGTTTCGGAATCAATAAAGGGTGCGTCTCCGTTGAGGATAAGCACATTTCCGCCGATGCGCTCTTTGAGCCAGTCCCTTGTCATCATAACGGCATGGCCTGTGCCCTTTCTTTCGGGCTGGAGGACGGTTGTGTATCTTCCGTTAAGATAATTTTCGATAACATCGCCGTTAAAGCCCTTTACCACGCAGAGATCGGTCATGTCAGCGCCTTCGCACGCCTTTATCACCCATTCCAGCATAGGCTCGCCCAGCACTTCAAACATAGGCTTCGGCAGGTCGGACTTCATTCTCTTTCCCTGTCCTCCCGCAAGTATTACAGCACAATTTTTACTCATTGTATATTATCTCCTTTGTATAACTGAATGTTTATGGAAACACTATTTTATATTCAACCGCCAGCTTTATCACCGCAATAAGCAGGAAAAAGCATATCAGCGCTGCGATCTTAACGGCGGTTTTCGTTGAAAAGCTGCTCTGGGCGGCACGCTGTGAATCAGCGTCCGCAAGCTTTTTCTCGGCGCGGGAATCGTCGCCGTCGGAATAGGCTATCGCTTCAAGGATACGGTTCCGTGTTTTCCGCAGATATATCCTGTCGGTAAAAAGCGAAAATACCGTTCTGACAATAACAACGGCACGCAGCAGCTCAATAACTGCGGATATCCTGAAAACGGGCTTTACGCTCATTTCCGCATTGTTTTGCAGAGCTTCATATTCCAGCGCCCGATCTGCGTCCCCGCAGAGAGTTTTGTATTCGTCGCTGTTTATTTTTTCGTTGTACTCATCGTATATTTCCTGAAGCTCGGGAGTAAGCTCTAAGCCCTCGTTTTCGTACCGATATATTATCCCCAGATATTCCATGTAGGGCGACAGATACTGATATTCTCTGTCGGCGGCTTCGGAATATGAATAGGGCGGCTTTTCCGCCGCAAGATATTCCCTGACTGCATCGGTGCCGAAATCAAGAGCCGCAAACCTGAACGAAAATATCAGAAACACAATGATATGCAGCAGCATGGAGATGTTCCCGACAGTATTCATTCCCCTGCGGAAATACGCATTCGGACCCTTTATAAAAGCTTCATAATCGAAGTTGAAAGCGTGCTTTTTCTTATCAAGCCTTTTCCAGCGGGGAAGATTTTTCTCCGCCCCTGCGGCTATGAAAAATTTATCCTCCAGCCCCGAGGTGTGGCTCTTAAAATATTCCTCATTGTATAGATCGTTGTTATCATACTTTAAGTTTAAAGGCTCTTTTTTCGTTTTCATAGAGTTTAGGCTCCGTTTTTTGTCTGCATCGTGTATAATATCATTAATTGTCTACTGAATGTATAAAATTTTGCACACTAATTTACTTTAAGTATATATAGAGAGTATTATACATATGATAAATACTGCGTTCAAAAATATACAAATATATTATCTCATATTTATAAAGCTATTTCAAGCGAATTTTATTACAATAACAAAAAGATGTACAATTTAGTCAAATTCCACAAATATAGGTGATATAATTTTCTGTATATGAACAGTAGAAATGATGAAAGTTTTCTGCTATAATATAATTATAGTCACGAATAATGATGCTGTGATTTTATCGTTTATGATCGGCATTGCTGTTGCGTGAGGAAAAATCAAATTAACGGAGGTAATTATCCAATGGCAAAGAAATGGGTCTATATGTTCAGCGAAGGCGACATGACAATGCGTAATCTCCTCGGCGGTAAGGGTGCAAACCTTGCTGAGATGACAAGCATCGGTCTTCCTGTTCCTCAGGGCTTTACAATTACAACAGAGGCTTGTACTCAGTATTATGAGGACGGCAGAAAGATCAACGACGAGATCATGGCTCAGGCTATGGAAGGCGTTAAGAAGATGGAAGAGATCAACGGCAAGAAGTTCGGCGATCTCAAGAATCCTCTCCTCGTTTCCGTTCGTTCCGGCGCAAGAGCTTCCATGCCCGGTATGATGGACACGATCCTCAACCTCGGTCTTAACGATGAAGTTGTTGCTGCTATGATCGCAGGCAACTCCGATCCCGCTTTTGAGAGATTCGTTTACGACTCTTACAGAAGATTTATCCAGATGTTCTCCGACGTTGTTATGGAAGTCGGCAAGAAGTACTTCGAGCAGCTCATCGACAAGATGAAGGAAGAAAAGGGCGTACATTACGATGTAGAGCTCACAGCTGCTGACCTTAAGACACTTGCAGAGCAGTTCAAGGCAGAGTACAAGAACCAGCTCGGCACAGACTTCCCCTCCGATCCTGTTGAGCAGCTCAAGCTCGCTATCGAGGCTGTATTCCGTTCTTGGGACAACCCCCGTGCAAACGTATACCGCCGCGACAACGATATCCCTTATTCCTGGGGTACTGCAGTTAACGTAATGCCCATGGTATTCGGTAACCTCAACAATGAGTCCGGTACAGGCGTTGCCTTCACAAGAGATCCCGCAACAGGCGAGAAGAAGCTCATGGGTGAGTTCCTTATCAACGCACAGGGCGAGGACGTTGTTGCAGGCGTTCGTACTCCTATGCCTATCGCTCAGATGGAGCAGGAGTTCCCCGAGGCTTATGCAGACTTCATCAAGGTTTGCGAGACACTCGAAAACCACTACCACGATATGCAGGACATGGAGTTCACAGTAGAGAACAAGAAGCTCTATATGCTCCAGTGCCGTAACGGTAAGAGAACAGCTCAGGCTGCCCTCAAGATCGCTTGCGACCTCGTTGACGAAGGCCACAAGACAGAGCAGGAAGCAGTTGCAATGATCGACCCCAGAAACCTCGATACACTGCTTCACCCCCAGTTCGACGCTAAGGCTCTCAAGGCTGCAACTCCTCTCGGAAAGGGCCTCGGTGCTTCTCCCGGAGCTGCTTGCGGTAAGGTTGTATTCACAGCTGACGATGCTGAAGCTTGGAACGCAAGAGGCGAAAAGGTAGTTCTCGTTCGTCTCGAAACATCTCCCGAGGATATCACAGGTATGAAGGCTGCTCAGGGTATCCTTACAGTTCGCGGCGGTATGACATCTCACGCTGCCGTTGTTGCTCGTGGTATGGGTACTTGCTGTGTATCCGGCTGCGGCGATATCAAGATGGATGAAGAGAACAAGAAGTTCGAGCTCGCAGGCAAGGTATTCCACGAGGGCGACTACATCTCCATCGACGGTACAACAGGCAACATCTACGGTGAGATCATTCCCACTGTTGACGCTACGATCGCAGGCGAGTTCGGCAGAGTTATGGCTTGGGCTGACAAGTACAGAAAGCTCAAGGTAAGAACAAACGCTGATACACCTACAGATGCTAAGAAGGCTAAGGAGCTCGGTGCCGAGGGTATCGGTCTCTGCCGTACAGAGCATATGTTCTTCGATCCCGAGAGAATCGCTGCATTCAGAGAGATGATCTGCTCCGATACAGTTGAAGAGAGAGAAGCAGCTCTTGCTAAGATCGAACCTATGCAGCAGGGCGACTTCGAGGCTCTCTACGAAGCACTTGAGGGCTCACCTGTAACAATCAGATTCCTCGATCCTCCTCTCCACGAATTCGTTCCTACTGATGAGGCTGATATCGAGGCTCTTGCTAAGGCTCAGGGCAAGTCCGTTGAGGCTATCAAGAACATCATCGCAGGTCTCCACGAGTTCAACCCCATGATGGGTCACCGTGGCTGCCGTCTTACAGTAACATATCCCGAGATCGCTAAGATGCAGACAAGCGCTGTTATCAAGGCTGCTATCAACGTTAAGAAGAAGCACCCCGATTGGGACGTTGCTCCTGAGATCATGATCCCCCTCGTTGGCGAGGTCAAGGAGTTCAAGTTCGTTAAGAAGATCGTTGTTGAAGTTGCTGACAAGATCATTGCTGATGCAGGCAGCGACCTCAAGTACAGCGTTGGTACAATGATCGAGATCCCCCGTGCAGCTCTTACAGCTGACGAGATCGCTAAGGAAGCTGACTTCTTCTGCTTCGGTACAAACGACCTTACACAGATGACATTCGGCTTCTCCAGAGACGATGCAGGCAAGTTCCTCGGAGCTTACTACGATGCTAAGATCTACGAGAACGATCCTTTTGCAAAGCTCGACCAGGTAGGCGTTGGCAAGCTCATGAAGATGTCCATCGACCTCGGCAAGCCCGTTAACCCCAACCTCCACTGCGGTATCTGCGGTGAGCACGGCGGTGATCCTACATCTGTTATGTTCTGCCACGAGATCGGTCTGGATTATGTATCCTGCTCACCTTTCCGTGTTCCGATCGCTCGTCTTGCTGCTGCTCAGGCTGCAATTGCTGACCAGAAGTAATTTCTGACAGCCGAATAATCGGTCATAATAGTTTATTGATCGGTCGGGAGATATTTCTCCCGACCGATTTTTTGTGTATAAATGAAAAATGCTCACTGTTCATCGGGTCATGCCATGAACAGTGAGCATTTTATCGTATAATAAAAACTTCGCCGAAAAATATCATCTCGGCGAAGCTTTTGTATTTCAGGTCAATTATCAGAGTGCCGCAAGCTCTGCGCATTTTTCCTTTACGGAGGGATATATCTTTGTATAAAGCTTGTAGAACTTTTCGTATTCGGGGATATTCTCCGCAATAGGCTGCTGTGTCTTGTCTACCTTGACGATAGCCGCGCAAGCCTCGGGAACGGACTTGTAGATACCGGCGCCTACCATTGCAAGGATAGCAACGCCCAGTGCGGGGCCTTCCTTGGAAGCAGCAGTCTTTACGGGGCAGCCGTAGAGATCGGCAAGCATCTGACGCCAGAGGGGAGATGTTCCGCCGCCGCCGCAAGCCATCATGTCGGAAACATTTATGCCCATTTCACGGCATATCTCAACGCAGTCACGCAGCGAGTAGGAAACACCCTCCATTACCGCACGGAGCAGGTGCTTCTTTGTGTGGATAGCGGAAAGTCCGAAGAACATTCCTCTTGCGTTGGGATCAAGATGAGGTGTTCTCTCGCCCATGAGGTAGGGGAGATAGAGAAGTCTTTCGGAGCCTATGGGTACTGTCTGCGCCTCGGCTGTCATGATCTCGTATGTATCAACGTCCATGAGCTTTGCTGTGGAGATCTCGTCGCCGCAGAAATTATCTCTGAACCAGCGGAGCGAAAGTCCCGCAGCCTGTGTAACGCCCATGATGTGCCATGCACCCGGAACTGCTGCACAGCAGGTATGTACTCTGCCCTTGGGGTCGATCGAAATGTTTGATGTGTGGGCAAAAACAACGCCGCTTGTGCCGATAGTTGTGAACGCCTTGCCGTCGGTAACAACGCCTGTGCCTACTGCGGCAGCCGCATTGTCGCCTGCGCCGCCCACAACGATAGTGCCTTCTTTAAGACCTGTCAGCTCTGCGGCAGCCTTTGATATTGTTCCCGTAACTTCGCAGGACTCATACACCTTGGGGAGCATAGCCATGTCGATGTCGAGAGCATCGCATACTTCCTTGCTCCAGCAGCGGTGGGGAACATCAAGCAACTGCATTCCCGATGCATCGGAAACCTCCGTTGCATAATCGCCTGTGAGCATGAAGCGGACATAATCCTTGGGGAGAAGAATGTGGCGGCACTTTGCGTAGTTCTCGGGTTCGTTGTTTCTTACCCAGAGGATCTTTGCTGCCGTCCAGCCTGTGAGAGCAGGATTTGCAGTGATCTCAATGAGCTTTTCCCTGCCCAGCTTCTCGTTCATTTCCTCCACTTCTTTTTCGGTTCTCTGGTCGCACCAGATGATCGAACGGCGGATAACTTCATTGTTTTCGTCCAGCATTACCAGACCGTGCATCTGACCGCTTATGCCAAGTCCTGCGATATCAGCCGCATTTACGCCGCTTTTTGCCAGAACTGTCTTTATTGTGGAAACGGCAGCATTGTACCAATCTGTAGGCTCCTGCTCCGCATAGCCGTTTTTGGGCTGATAGAGAGGATATTCAACTGTTGCCGAAGCGATAACTGTTCCTTTTTCATCGAAAAGCACGGTTTTTGTGCCGCTTGTGCCGAGGTCAACACCGATAACGTATGCCATTTTATCAGGCTCCTTTTACTTTATAGAATAGTATATTATACAGAAAAACTGCACGGACAGGCACTTTCAGCCTGCCCGTGCAGCAAAATTTCAGCTGTTTGAATTAAAAATTACAGAGAGAAGAGAACGTTGTTTACGATAGACTCAAGCTCTTCCTGTCTGCCGCTTGTAAGGGAATCTGTAACCTCGCCCTTTTCAAGTGCATACTTTTCGAGGGACTTGAAGTCAGCCTTGCCGTCGATGATCTCCTTGCCGATGCCCTTTGTCCAAGAAGCATAGCGGTCATCAACGAACTTGTCAAGTCTGCCGTCTGCGATAAGAGCACGTGCAGCCTTGAAGCCGAGAGCGAATGTATCCATACCTGCGATGTAGCTGAGGAAGATGTCCTCGGGTGTGAAGGAGCCTCTGCGAGCCTTTGCATCGAAGTTAAGACCGCCGTTTGTGAAGCCGCCTGCCTTGATAACTTCATACATGCAGTATGTAGCATCGTAGATGTTTGTGGGGAACTGGTCTGTATCCCAGCCGAGCAGAGGATCGCCCTGGTTAGCGTCGATAGAACCGAATACGCCGTTGTCTCTTGCAACACGAAGCTCATGCTGGAATGTGTGCTGAGCAAGTGTAGCGTGGTTAGCCTCAATGTTCATCTTGAAATCCTTGTCAAGACCGTACTTGCGGAGAAAGCCGAGAACAGTTGCTGTATCGAAATCATACTGGTGCTTTGTAGGCTCCTTGGGCTTGGGCTCGATGTAGAAGTCGCCCTTGTAGCCGATGGAACGTGCATACTCAACAGCCATCTTCATAAGACGTGCCATGTTGTCCTGCTCAAGACCCATGTTTGTGTTCAGGAGAGTCTCGTAGCCCTCACGGCCGCCCCAGAAAACGTAGCCGTTGCCGCCCAGCTTAACTGTTGCGTCGATAGCCTTCTTGATCTGTGCAGCTGCAAATGCGAAAACATCAGCGGAGGGAGCTGTGCCTGCGCCGTGCATATAACGGGGGTGATCGAAGCACTTTGCTGTGCCCCAGAGGAGCTTCTTGCTCGGGTTCAGCTTCATCATTTCAGCAACATAGTCAACGATCTCGTCGAACTTTGCGTTTGTCTCTGCGAGAGAGCCGTACTCGGGAGAGAGGTCACGGTCGTGCCAGCAGAAATAATCAACGGAAAGCTTGTCCATGATCTCAAAAGCAGCGTCAACCTTAGCCTTTGCTCTTGCAGCGGGATCGGACTCGCCCCATGTCTTGTCAGTTGTGCCGCAGCCGAACATATCTGTTCCGTCGCCGCCCATTGTGTGCCACCAGGAAAGAGCGAACTTCAGGTGCTCTCTCATAGGCTTGCCGTCGATGATCTCATCGGGATTGTAATACTTGAATGCGAGAGCGTTCTTGCTCTCCTTGCCCTCGTAAGGGATCTTGCCGATATTCTTGAAATATTCGCCCATTGTAAAGGACCTCCAAAATAATTTTTGTATTATCCGCCGAAAAGGTTTTCGGCATCTGATCGGATTTTATAACTACATTTTACATTGAAAACGGTTACTTGTCAAGGGGTTTTTGTAAAATATATATAAAAAATGCAAGCTGATTTTTTTGTAATAAATGACGGAAAATCCGAAAATGTGCCTAAAAGACATAAAATGCGTATATCTGCGCAGAATATATGGTGTGTGAAACGGTATCATGGGACAAAAATGCGTGTGTAAAACTTCATTTCCCGAATTTGTATAATATGACGATTTTGCACCGTAAATTATGCCAAAATATGAATATATATAAAATTTTTGGGAAAACGCTTGCCTTGAATATACATTATGGTGTATAATAAGAAAAGCGAGCGCTGTGCAGACATACGTTTTTAACATGATGACGGGGCGGAAAAAATTACAGTGCTTTCTCAACAGGAGATTCGGATTATTATGGATTATATTTTTTGTTCCGTTATCTGGGCGGAGGAACCTCCCGACGGATACACGGCAGCCCGAATAGCCGCTTCACGGCTGGACTGCGGCGGAAATATTATTGAAAGCAAAAGCTTTCTTGCCGACGAATGCAGTGAAAACGGCGGAACGGTAAAGGCTTTTGCCGAGTGGTGCGGCAGCGATTATATGCTGTGCCTGTGGGACGGATTTTCCGCAGGACGCATAAAAAAAGCGCTGGCGGCTGCGGGGTATCGTCACCCTTATATTCATTTGTATCATCTGGTAAGGGTGTTTGAGCTTTCTATGGAAAAATGCAGCGATGTGCGCCGTAAGCGCAGTATGGCGGCAGGACTTGAAAGAAAGCCTTTTTATTCGGGGAAAAAGAATGCGGCGGAGCAGGAAGTCCGCTGGATGTGCGGAATATTCAGCTATCTTGATTTTTCCGTTATGGAAAAAAAGCCTGCGATAGATTTTATAGATCAGCCTTCAAATAAATATTTCGTTTTCAAAAACGGAAAGTGCTTCCATACAAAGGAATGCCGTATCGTAAAGGACGCAGCGGTGTCGTCGCTCCGTTCATATACCTATTACGCAAAGGTCACGGACGCAGGCTTTACTCCGTGTTCACGCTGTAAGCCCGTTGATAATGATGCGGAAACGGCTGCGGAGATGCAGGCACTCAATAAGCTCAGACGAAGCGAAGCCGTTGCAAATCATACAGAGGGATTTGTTCCCGTAAAGAAGAAAAGAAAAAAGCCGATGAATGTCTATAAATCGCTGGCGCATATGTGCGGAATGTATAGCGTTGGATACGAGAAAAAGGGCACGGAGGTTTTCATAGAGCATAAGGGAGAGAGATTCAGATTTGCTCCCGAAGCCGAAAAGATTGTTCTTTACAGAGAGAAAAACGGCGAATATAAAAAAATGCCGAATAAATTCGCAGACCCGTATGAAGCGGTCAGATATATAATCCATTTACAGGATAAATAAAAGCTCTTACCCAAAAGGTAGGAGCTTTTCATTTTTTTATCGGCGTTCAGAATTATCAATTAATCATAAAAGCATAAAAAGCAAAAAAAGCAGAATCGGGAACAACCCAATCAAGCACTAAGCGACCCGTCGGAGAAATTTAAGATTGAGAATATCAACTATAATTAATGACTTGAAGTGATTCCTACACCAAATAGCCGACGGTTGAGCGTACCATAAAACAAGAGTAAATTATAAGCGTTTTATGAGCCGTCGGCATAAGTAAATCCAAGGAATTATTTTGATATGGATTTTCAAAAATCGGGCGGGGGATAAGGAAAGAGTGTGCAGAGGGAGAACCTAAAGGGGCGGCGCCCGATTTTTGTGTCGATTTATTTTTACCGCCCCTTTTGGTTCATCCCTTTGCCCGCCGGAGGCGGAACCTCCGCTTTCTCTATGGTTGCAAACCATACTATAAAACTTAATAAACTAACACAAGCTCACTAATAATCAAAGCACAAAACAGCTGCAAACCAACCCTAAGCAATAATAAAAAAACAGCCCACACAGCAAGTAAGAAAAACTTGCTGTGTGGGCGCATAAAGCGAATGTTATTCGCAGGAGATCACCATGACGCCGCTTTCGGCAGGACGGGCGGAAACTCCGTAGTAGCCGTCTCCGCGTAAGCTTGCGGCACAGGCTTCCGCAGCACTTCCGTCGCGGAAAATACCGAAGCAGGCGGAACCGCTGCCTGTCATGCAGGCGCAGAGCGCTCCCGATTCCGTGATGATGCGCTTGATGTCCGCTATCTCTTCAAGATCGGTCACGGCTTCAAAAAGATTGCGGCAGTTTGCGGCGATCTCTTCAATGTCGTCCGAACAGAATGCGGCGGCTATGTCCTCTGCCTCGAAATTTTCAACATCGTCTATTCTGCTGTATGCTTCCGCTGTGGATATAACAGCTTCGCCTTTTCCTATTGCAAAATGACAGGAGGGGAAAGTTGAAAGCTGTCGCAGCATATCGCCTCGGTCGGTGGCGTACTGCGTTCTGCCGACTATGCAGAACGGAACGTCCGCACCGACGTTCGCTCCGATGTTGCAAAGCTCCTCGGAGTCAAGATATGTGTCAAGTATGCGGTTCATTGCAACGATAACTCCTGCCGCATCGGCACTTCCGCCTGCCATGCCTGCACCCATGGGAATGTTTTTCTCAATGTGTATCTTCACGGCGTAAACTTGGTCGCCGTAGTATTTGTAGAATTCCTTTACCGCTTTTGCACAGATGTTGTCGTCGCCTGTGGGAACATCGGGGTTCGTGCAGGTTATCTCGATGCCGTCGGACTTGTCGTCGGTGTCGATCGTTACTGTGATGTAGTCGTAAAGGTCTATTGCCTGCATTACAGTCTCAATGCTGTGATATCCGTCGGCACGCTTTTTCAGTACGTCAAGATAAAGATTGAGCTTTGCAGGTGCGGAAACTTTTGCTGTGCGTATCATATTTATTATTCCTTTCGGTTCAGACGTCTATTTTCATCTGCTTGAGTTCTGTGTTTGCAACGGCTTCGGCTATCAGCGGCTCGAAGTCAAAGGCTTCCTGTGCGGCTGCGACTTCTGCGGGAATGGGCTTTGTTTTGGGGTGCTTGGGTGTGAATACCGTGCAGCAGTCCTCGTATGGCTCTATGGAGATGTCAAAGGTGTCTATTTTGCGTGCGATTATTGTTATCTCGCTCTTGTCCATGCCTATTACGGGGCGGAACATCGGCATACGGCATACTGCATCGGTGCAGCATATAGCGCCCATTGTCTGGGAAGCGACCTGTCCGACGCTTTCGCCCGTTATCATTGCCTGAAGTCCCTTTTCCTCGGCTATGCGCTGTGCGATCTCGATCATAAGACGGCGCATGATTATTGTGAAAAGCTCCTCGGGGCAGTTGTCACGGATAGCTTCCTGAATTTTCGTGAACGGCACGCAGTAGAAATCAATATCGCCGCACCAAGGCGTGAGCTTCTCGCAGAGACGCTCAACCTTAAGGCGAGCTCTTTCGGAGGTATAGGGGGGAGAAACATAGTGGATAGCGGATATTTTCACTCCGCGCTTTGCCATCATATAGCCTGCAACGGGGCTGTCGATACCGCCCGAAAGCATAAGCATTGCTCTGCCCGAAGTACCCACGGGGATACCGCCTGCGGCAGGCTTATTGCCTGTATGAACGTATGCGTTATGGTCACGTATCTCGATATTTACTGTGACCTGCGGATTATGAACATCAACGGAAAGACCGTCTATTGCGTCCATTATCCTGCCGCCGAGTTCACGGCATATCTCGGGGGACTTCATGGGATAGTGCTTATCGGAGCGTTTAGCCTCGACCTTAAAAGTACGTGCAAGCTCCAGTTCGGGGCGGCAGTATTCGATAGCGTCTGCGCAGAGCTTATCGAAATCCTCCTTATCGGTGATAAGGGCACGGCATATTGCATTTGCGCCGAAAACCTTTGAAGCACGGGAGAAAGCCTCATCGAGGTCGATACCGTCCTCCATAGGCTCAATATATATCATAGACTGGGAGCTGCGGTAATCGAATTTTCCCAGCGGTTTAAGGCGATGACGGAGATTTTTAATGAACGCCTCCTCGAAAGTACGGCGGTTCAGACCTTTAAGGGCGATCTCGCCCTCTTTAAGCAGGATAACTTCCTTTATATTTTCCATAGACGTATAGTATTTCCTTTCATAAGCGAAGTATACTTTTATTATAGCATACAATAATTTGTTCGGCAATAGCATATTCGGAAATTTTGTCACGGCAAGATATTAATTTACATCACCTTGACAAAATATTTAATATATTGTTTTTATTATGTGATAAAATAGATTCGTATAACGAATTTATTGGATTATTTGATGTTCGGCTTTATTTCTTTGTGTATTTGCATCGGATTCTTTCTTTGCTTATTGTGTTTGCTGTTAGTTTATTAAGTTTTGTAGTATGGTTTTCAACTGTTTCTTTCTCGGAGGTTCCGCCTCCGGCGGGCAAAGGGATGAACCACAGGGGGCTAAAAAGAAAACGTGAGCAAAAATCGAGCCGCCCCCTGAGGTTCTCCCTCTGCACTCTCTTTCCTTACCCCTGCTCGATTTTTGCATATCAATATAAAAACAATTCTTAGATTTAGTATTGCCGATGGTTCGTAAAACGCTTTCAATTTCCTCTTTCAGTCGTTGCGCTCAACCGTCGGCTATATGGTGTAGAGAATAACTTCATTTTCACTGATAATTGCCTTTATTCTCAATCTTCAAGTTTTCCGACGGGTCGCTTACTTCTTGCAGGCTGTAAGTAGCTGTTCCTATCTGTCACTAAGCGACCCGACGTGTAAATTGAAGTGAAAAAAGAAAAGCTGATAATTTCAACATTCAAGGTTGAGAATAACAACTTTTTCGTCGGTTGAGCGCACCATAAAACATAGTAAATTATAAGCGTTGCATGAACTGTCTCCATAAATAACTTTAAAGAGGATTTACGATGCGGACGTGCAAAAATCGGTGCGGGGTGAGGATGGGTAAGGAAAGAGAGTGCAGAGGGAAAACCTAAGGGTAAGGAGAAGGGAGATACTCTCCTGCGGAGAGTGCACCGATTTTTGCTCACGTTTTCTTTAGGCGCAGGTACTGCGCCACGCCCTCCTCTCCTTCGCCCTTTGGTGTTCCCTTTGCAAAACTTGAAGTTGATTTGATACACATTTCTATAAAATATAAGTAAGCTTTTAACTAACCGAAAATCTTGAAGGTAGAAAAAACAACTTTTATTAAAATAGAAGTAAGTTTTTCAATAACATCAAAGTAAAATAAGGTAGAGAATAACAACACCCTTAAAAAATAAACTTTTAATTCTCATAAGTATTTGTTGCGACAAAAAACATAAAAAAATGTACCGAAAGGCGGTATTGAATTGAAGATAAAAAATATTCTGCGGATAGCCGCAATAATTCTCCTGTCGGCATCTCTTTGCTCCTGCGGAAATAGTGATACCCTTAGAATGGGGACGGGAAATGTCGGCGGCCATTATTATAATTACGGAAATGTTCTCCGTGAGTATGCAGGCGATGTGCTGGACGTTAAACGTACCGCAGGCTCTCAGGCAAATATGAGACTTCTTAATGAGGGCTTCGTTGATGTGGCAATAGTTCAGAGCGATGTGCTCTCCGAGGCTGTTAACGGTACGGGCGATTTTTCGGGTGAGCCTGTCTCCGACGTGAGAGCCGTTGCGGGTCTTTACAGTGAGGCTTTTCAGCTTGTCGTCCGCAGTGATTCCGATATTTATGAACTTGCCGACCTTAAAGGCAAGAAAATGTCAGTCGGTGAGGAAGGTTCGGGCGTTGCGAAAAATGCCGAGTATCTTTTCCGTTCGGCAGGCGTTGATATTTCCGATACGGAAACGGTTTATATGTCCTATGCCGAGTCGGCGGCTGCACTTGAAAAGGGCGATATTGATGCTTTCTTCCTTATCGTCGGTGCGCCTGCGGCTGTTGTTTCGGAGCTTGCCGAAAGTACCGACGTGCGCTTTGTTGCTCCCGACAGTACGGCAATAAAATATATGACAAGCCTTTATAAGGGCTATTCACAGGTGACAGTTCCTGCGGGAACTTACCGCGGTCAGAATGAGGATTTGGTTACCGTGGGAGTTAAGGCGGTGCTTGCCGCAGATGCTTCCGCAAGCCGTGAGGATATACGTGAGCTTACCGCTGCGATTTTTGAAAACAGCGATAAAATAAAATATTCGGTGACGGTTTCGGAGCCTGATCCGCAGTTTGCGGTGACGGATATTCCGTGCAGCTTTCATGAGGGTGCGGCGGAATATTATCAGAGCATAGGTATTTCCGTCAATACCGATCCTGCCGCCGAAAGCGCATCTTTTGTTTTCGGCGCACAGGATAATTAAGGGGGATTAGAGTTGCACACACTTAATGTTGATATGTATCAGACCCTTGCGGCAGCGGTGGGAGTATTGTATCTGGGCGGCTTCCTGAAAAAGAAAATAAAGTTTCTGGAAACGTTTTGTATTCCCGCTCCTGTTGTGGGAGGAATAATTTTTGCGGTCGTATCATGCCTGCTGTATGTTTTCGGGATCGTTGAATTCAGCTTTGACGAAACTCTGAAAAATGTATGCATGGTAATGTTCTTCACATCGGTTGGCTTTCAGGCGAATGTCAAGGTGCTGAAAGCAGGCGGAGTGAGCCTTATTGTATTTCTGTTCTGTCTTTGTGCGCTTATCGTCACGCAGAATCTTGCGGCGGTGGGACTTTCAAAGGTGCTGGACATAAGCCCTCTCATCGGAATGTGTACAGGCTCTATACCCATGGTTGGCGGACACGGAACATCGGGTGCATTCGGACCTGTTCTGGAGGATTTCGGCATTGAGGGAGCCACAACGTTCTGCACGGCGGCTGCCACATTCGGGCTTATAATCGGTTCGCTCATGGGCGGACCAGTTGCACGCAGGCTTATCATCAAGCATGATCTTATGAAAGGCGTTGAGTCCGAGGACGTTTCCATGCTGGAGGAGGAAGAGCAGAAGCATCACCGTTCGGTAAGTATGTACGCTCCTGCGGCATATCAGATAGCGGTTGCAATGGGCATCGGAACGATAGTTTCGTGGCTGCTTTCGCTTACTGGAATGACATTTCCCGTATACATCGGCTCAATGATAGTAGCCGCATTCATGCGCAACATAGATGAATTTACGGGAAAGCTCCATATCCACATGGGCGAGATAAACGACATCGGCGGAATATGCTTATCGCTTTTCCTGGGCATTGCGATGATAACGCTGAAATTATGGCAGCTTGCGGAGCTGGCACTGCCGCTGGTGGTGCTGCTTCTGGCGCAGGTAATAATCATGGCATTATTTTCATATTTTGTTGTATTCAACGTTATGGGACGTGACTATGACGCAGCGGTATTATCCGCAGGTGTATGCGGCTTCGGAATGGGAGCAACGCCCAATGCAATGGCGAATATGCAGGCGATAACGGAGAAATACGCACCGTCAGTAAAAGCGTATCTGCTCGTTCCGATAATCGGCAGTATGTTTGCCGACTTTATAAACAGTCTTGTTATTACATTCTTTATAAATATTATAAACTGATAATTATGGGTGGGAGAAATATGTTTATCAAGAAGCTTATCGGCAGAAAAAAGGAAGAAAAAGCGCACAAGCTGGAATATCACTCAGAAAATCTTGCAGTTCCCGAGGTCCATGTTGATCCTAACGGCAGTTATGACGACGAGGACATTGAGCCTGAAAACGGCGGCGAGATGATTTTCGAGAATCTTGCGGTTCCCGAAATAAAGCTGAAAAAGCGTTCTGCCAAAAAGTAAAAAATATTTTCGAGAGGGACGGAGGACATTCTGTCCCTTTACTTTTTGCTTACAGAATGATATAATATCGGCAGAGCGATACTCTTCACACTCATTGCAGGTTTTGCGTGTATGATATATGCGACAGACAATCGCAATAATGATTGATGAATGTAGCCGCAGGCTATTGTTTTGTTTTTAGCAGTCTGCGGCTCTTTTTGTTTCTTAGATGTTTTTTTATCTGGTTTGTTCTTTACCTGTTGTGTGTTGTTGTTAGTTTATAAAGTTTTGTAGTATGGTTTGCAACCATAGAGAAAGCGGAGGTTCCGCCTCCGGCGGGCAAAGGGATGAACCACAAAGGGGGCTAAACAAAAAAGCAAAAGCAAAAATCGGGGCGCCCCCTTTGAGGTTCTCCCTCTGCACACTCTTTCCTTAAACCCTGCCCCGATTTTTGAAAATCCATATCAAAATAATTCTTAGATTTAGTATTGCCGACGGTTCATAAAACGCTTATTATTTTCTCTTTCATTCGTGGCGCTCAACCGTCGGCTATTTGGTGTAGGGAATAATGTCAAGTCATTCATTATAGTTGTAATTTTCAATCCTCAAGTTTTCCGACGGGTCGCTTAGTGCTTATAGGTTGCAGGTAGCTGTACCTTTTTTGATACTAAGCGACCCGACGTGTAAAATGAAGTGATAAAAAGAAAAGCTGATAGTTTCAATATTAAAGGTTGAAACTATCAGCTTTTACGTCGGTTGAGCGCACCATAAAACAAAGCGAATTATAAGCGTTGCACGAACCGTTACTATAATAAATCTAAAGAATAATTAATAACTGGTCTTGCAAAAATCGAGGCGGAGGTGAGGATGGGTAAGGAAAGAGAGTGCAGAGGGAAAACCTAAGGGTAAGGAGAAGGGAGATACTCTCCTGCGGAGAGTGCCTCGATTTTTGCTCACGTTTTCTTAGGCGCAGGTACTGCGCCACGCCCTCCTCTCCTTCGCCCTTTGGTGTTCCCTTTGCAAAACTTGAAGCTCATATGATACACATTTCTAAAAATAAAAGTAAGCTTTTAATGAACAACAAAGTTTTAAAGGTAGACAAAAACAACTATCAAATAAAAAAGTAAGCTTTTCAGTAACCCAAAAAAGAGAAGCCGAGCGGCATACGATAATGCCGCTTATCTGAGCCTGTCCATTACTTCCTGGGCTTTGGCGTAGATCTCTTCTTCGTCGGCGAGAGTGAGCTTTCCGTGCTCAAGAACTATCTGACCGTCAATTATTACAGTGTCCGTTTCCGTGCCGTTTGCAGAGTATGCCAGCGCAGAAAGCAGATTGTTTCTGGGATAAAATTCGGGTCTGTCAAGATCAAGAAGTGCAAGATCCGCTTTTCTTCCGCTCTCGATAACTCCCGTGTTCAGACCGAGGGCTTTCGCTCCGTTCACGGTGGCAAACTTCATTACCTCCTGCGCACCTACCGCCGTGGCATTGCCCGTTTTCTGGAGAAGCGCTGCAAAGTTGATGTCCGAGAAAAGATTGTTGCTGTTGTTCGATGCCTGACTGTCTGTTCCCATGCAGACGTTTATGCCCATTTTGTCCATTTCATAAACAGGTGCAATGCCGTTGCCCAGCTTTAAATTGCTCTTGGGATTGTGAATGACGTTTACTCCCTTGCTCTTGAATATTTTCATGTCGTTTTCCGTTACGTGGACGCAGTGGGCGGCACAGGTCTTTATGTCGAAAAATCCCATGTCGTTCAGATATTCTACGGGTGTCATGCCGTTGTGCGCCTTTTTGCAGTTTTCCACTTCGTTCACAGTTTCTGAAAGATGTGTGTGGAACGGCAGATCGTATTCTTTCGCTTTTTCAATGCAGAAACGGAGATAATCGTCTCCGCAGGTGTAGATAGCGTGGGGAGCAAGCATGAAACTCATGCGGCTGTTGTTCTTCCACTGCTTCAGTTCTTCAAGCGTGTCGTTAATGCGGCGTATTCCGCCCTCGTCGTTTCTGTCCGAGCCTACAAGTCCTCTTGTGAGAACTACACGCATACCTGTTCTGTCGGCTGCACGGGCGCTCATGTTTCGGAACATATGCATATCCATGTAGCAGGTGGTTCCTGTTTTTATCATCTCCGCACAGGTGAGCATCGAGCCCCAATATGCGTCCTCGTCGGTGAGCTTGTCCTCACGGGGGGAGATGCTGCCGAAAAGCCATTCCTCAAAGGAAAGATCGTCCGCAAGATTGCGGAAAACCGACATATAAGCGTGGCTGTGACAGTTGATAAGTCCGGGTATGGTGAGAAAACGGCTGCCGTCGATCACCTTGTCGGCAGTGAAGCTTTCGGGTATCTCGTTCACGGCTTCAATTGTATCGCCTTTGATGTAAATATCGGCAAAATCCACTTTCAGCCTGTCGCCGTCGGGAAGAAGCGCAGCGGTATTTTTAATGAGTATATTCATGATTGACCTCCGATCATAATTTTGCATGAAAACATTATACCATATATAATGCGGTTTGTAAACATGAGCAGACGGCATATGTCATTATGTAAAGTGCAGGCAAAAAATATGTGTTTTTTGTATAAAAAATACATTCCATATTTATCATTCCATATGTATGTTCCTGCATAATGTTTGAAGTTAAAATATAATACTTAATTATGTAACAAAATATTTACATTAGCCTATTGCAATTTTTCGGCGGTAGTGTTATTATATATGTAGACCTAAATAATTGATAATATTTCTTAATAAGCATTCGGAAAAATATCTGCCGTGCTTGATTTTTATGTATGTTAATATATTAAATCAGCTTATCGCTGTGTGTTTCCGAAAGCCGCTCGTGCCATATCTCAGAGCGGCGTGTTTTATGTAAAAGGCTTTGCATAAAACAGGGGAGAATGCAGATATGCTTCTGCGGATTCAGGGAAAGTTATCATTAGTGTTGGAAAGCCGCTCTTGGATCTCTTGATCTCTGACGGCTCACATATCATTTACGATACAGGAGGAAAAACCATGGTAAATTATGAACAGTGGAATGGATTTGAAGGCCGCCTCTGGAAGGAAGAAGTTAACGTAAGAGACTTCATTCAGAGAAACTACAAGCCTTATGACGGCGACGAGTCATTCCTCGCAGGTCCCACAGACGCTACTAACACACTTTGGGGCAAGCTTCAGGCACTCCAGAAGGAAGAGCGTGCTAAGGGCGGCGTTCTCGATATGGATACAAAGATCGTTACATCTCTTACAGCTCATAACCCCGGTTATATCGACGAGGCTACTAAGGATCTTGAGAAGGTTGTAGGTCTTCAGACAGACAAGCCCCTGAAGAGAGCTTTCATGCCTTTCGGCGGCATCAAGATGGCTGAGCAGGCTTGTGAGACAAACGGCTATACTCCCGATCCCGAGCTCCACAAGATCTTCACTGAATACAGCCGCACACACTCCGACGCTGTTTTCAGCGCATATACTCCCGAGATGAAGATGGCTCGTCACAGCCACATCATCACAGGTCTTCCCGACACATACGGCCGCGGAAGAATCGTAGGCGACTACCGCCGTGTTGCACTTTACGGTATCGACTACCTCATCAAGGACAAGCAGGACGACTTCGCTAACTGCGGCGACGGCACAATGACTGATGACGTTATCAGAAGCCGTGAAGAGATCGCTATGCAGATCAAGGCTCTCAAGGAAATGAAGGCTATGGCTGCTAAGTACGGTTTCGATATTTCCGAGCCTGCAAAGAACGCTAAGGAAGCTTTCCAGTGGCTGTACTTCGGCTATCTGGCTGCTATCAAGACACAGAACGGCGCTGCAATGAGCGTTGGCCGTATCTCCACATTCCTCGACATCTATGTTGAGCGTGACCTCGCAAACGGCACACTCACAGAGGCTGAGGCTCAGGAGCTGGTTGACCACATTGTCATGAAGTTCCGTATGGTTAAGTTCGCTCGTATTCCTTCCTACAACCAGCTGTTCTCCGGCGACCCCGTTTGGGCAACACTGGAAGTCGGCGGTATCGGCGTAGACGGACGTTCCATGGTAACAAAGAACGACTACCGTTTCCTCCACACACTCGAGAACATGGGTCCTTCCCCCGAGCCTAACCTCACAGTTCTTTATTCCTCCGCTCTCCCCGAGAACTTCAAGAAGTACGCTTCCCACATCTCCATTACAACAAGCTCCGTTCAGTACGAGAACGACGATGTAATGAAGCCTGTATGGGGCGATGACTACTCTATCTGCTGCTGCGTATCCGCTACACAGACAGGTAAGGAAATGCAGTTCTTCGGCGCAAGAGCTAACCTCGCTAAGTGCCTCCTTTATGCTATAAACGGCGGCGTTGACGAGAAGATCGACGCTAAGTACGGCAAGCACCTCCAGGTTGGTCCCGCTTACGCTCCTATCACAGACGATGTTCTCGACTATGATACAGTAGTTGCTAAGTATGAGACAATGATGGATTGGCTCGCAGGTCTTTATGTAAATACACTGAACCTCATTCAGTATATGCACGATAAGTATTACTATGAGGCAGCTGAGATGGCTCTCATCGATACAGACGTAAGAAGAACATTTGCAACAGGTATTGCAGGCTTCTCTCACGTTGTTGACTCCCTCAGCGCTATCAAGTATGCAAAGGTAAGCGTTATCCGTGATGAGCACGGCGTAGCAGTTGATTATAAGATCGACGGCGACTTCCCCAGATACGGCAACGATGACGACCGTGCAGACGAGATCGCAGTATGGCTCCTCGATACATTCCTCAAGATGATCAAGAAGCGTCACACATACCGCAACTCCGAGGCTACAACATCTATCCTCACAATTACATCCAACGTTGTATACGGCAAGGCAACAGGTGCTCTTCCTGACGGAAGAAAGGCAGGCGAGCCTCTGTCTCCCGGTGCTAACCCTGCATACGGCGCAGAGAAGAGCGGTCTCCTCGCATCTCTTAACTCCGTTGCAAAGCTTCCCTATACATGGGCTCTTGACGGTATTTCCAATACTCAGACTATCAACCCCGACGCTCTCGGTCACTCCGCAGACGAAAGAGTTAATAATCTGGTCAACGTTCTTGACGGTTACTTCGATCAGGGTGCACACCACCTCAACGTTAACGTATTCGGCAAGGAAAAGCTCATCGACGCTATGGAGCACCCCGAGAAGGAAGAGTATGCAAACTTCACAATCCGTGTATCGGGCTACGCTGTTAAGTTCATCGACCTTACTAAGGAGCAGCAGATGGACGTTATTTCTCGTACTTGCCACACATCTATGTAATTGCTGATGACAGGACGGGTTCATTCTCTTGAAACATTCGGACTGGTTGACGGACCGGGCGTAAGGTTTGTGATATTTCTTCAGGGCTGCAAAATGCGCTGCAAGTTTTGTCACAATCCCGAGACCTGGAGCATGACCGAAGGAGAAGACTGGGAGGCAGCCAAGCTTTTTGAGCGTGCCTACCGTTATAAGAACTACTGGAAGGCAGACGGCGGAATAACCGTCAGCGGCGGCGAGCCTTTGCTTCAGGCAGGCTTTGTTGCCGAGCTTTTCAGCCTTGCAAAACATAAGGGTGTAAATACCTGCCTTGATACATCGGGTCAGCCTTTTAACGAGGAAGACGCAGAGTTCATGAGCAGCTTTGAAAAGCTTATGGATAACACCGATCTTGTTATGCTTGATCTTAAAGATTTCTCCGAGGAAGCTCACCGCCGCCTTACGGGATATACAAATAAGAATATTATTGCTCTGGCAAAATGGCTCTCCGATCACGGCAAGAAAATGTGGATCAGACACGTTCTTGTTCCGGGAGTTACGGACGATCCCGATGATCTGAAGAAAATGCGTGAGTTTATCGACAGCCTCAACGGCGTTGAGCGTGTTGAGATTCTTCCGTATCACACATTGGGTCTGTTCAAATGGCAGAACCTTAAAATTCCTTATCCCCTTGAGGGCGTTCCTGTTCCCACAGAAGAGCAGGTCAAGCAGGCCGAGGAAATTCTTGTTAAATAAGTTTGTCATGATGCAGTTCTGCTTTCGGGCAGGACTGCATCTTTTTTGTGCTGAAATTTTCCTTAATAAAAATATCTACAAAAGATATAGACATTATCATATAAATATGATATAATGTTTTTTATAATTGAGCGAAAGGAACGATGAAATGCTTAATCAGTTTTCAAGAACACAGCTGACCTTCGGAGCGGAAGCAATGGAAAAGCTTGCGGCTTCAAGAGTAATTGTTTTCGGAATAGGCGGCGTGGGCGGATATACAGTTGAGGCGCTGGTGCGCAGCGGAATAGGTGCTATTGACCTTGTGGACGATGACAAGGTATGCCTTACAAATCTGAACAGACAGATATTTGCGCTCCGTTCCACAGTCGGAAAATACAAGGTGGACGTTGCCGAGGCGAGAATAAAGGACATTAATCCCGAATGCAAGGTGACTACCTATAAGACGTTTTATATGCCTGATACATCGGATCAGTTCGATTTTACACAGTACGATTACGTTGTTGATGCAATTGATACCGTTACGGGCAAGATCGAGCTTATCATGAATGCGAAAAAATGCGGCACGCCGATAATCAGCTCCATGGGTGCGGGAAACAAGGTGAACCCCGATATGCTGGAGGTGGCGGATATTTATGATACGTCGGTATGTCCGCTGGCGAGAGTTATAAGATACGAGCTGAGAAAGCGCAATGTTGATGGGCTTAAAGTGGTTTATTCCAAGGAAAAGGCAATTCCGCCCGTTGAGGATATGGCTATATCGTGCAGACAGCACTGTATCTGTCCTCCCGGCACAACGAGAAAATGCACTCAGCGCAGGGATATTCCCGGCTCCAATGCGTTTGTTCCGTCAACTGCGGGACTTATCATTGCAGGAGAGATAATCAAGGATATCACGGGCTTTAAAAATAAATAAAGGAAGTGTTATTATGGCCGGATTTTCAAGAGAAGAAGCATGGCAGCTGCTTAATGAATATAACAAGGAGCCGTTTCATCTCCGTCATGCCGTAACGGTGGAGGGCGTTATGAAATATTTCGCCGAGGAGCTTGGCTATGGCGATGAAAAGGAATTCTGGGGAATAGTCGGTCTGCTTCACGATCTGGATTTTGAGCAGTTCCCCGAGCAGCACTGCATCAAGGAGCAGGAAATAATGCATGAGCGTGGAATCGACGAGCGGATAATCCATGCAACGGCAAGTCACGGCTACAAGCTGACGGTCGATATTGCTCCCGAGCATGAAATGGAAAATGTACTGTATGCCGTTGACGAGCTGACAGGACTTATCGGAGCGGTTGCTTTGATGCGTCCGTCGAAGAGCGTTGCCGACATGGAAGTAAAGTCGGTGAAGAAAAAATACAAGAACGCAAATTTTGCGGCAGGCTGTTCCCGTGAGGTCATTGAGCGCGGAGCGGAAATGCTTGGCTGGACTCTGGACGAGCTTATCGAAAGGACGATCCTTGCAATGAGAAGCTGCGAGGAAGAATACAGCAAATACTGATCGTAAATTGAAGATGCAGGGTATTTTCCCTGCATTTTTAAAGCTTTAAAAATATACTTTAAAGGTATACATTATGTTTTTATGAAAGGAAGAGAATGCATATGAATTATGATGTGCTTGAAAACAATATAATCGACCTGCTGAAAGAATCGCAGGCAAAGGTGGGTTTTGACAATAATCCTATCAGGCTGTATTATCCGCTCAGTTCGCTGAATCACTTTTTCAAAACGGACGCAGACGCCGATGAAATGATGAAGATTCTCGGCGGATTTTCGTCCGAAAAGCTTGGAGCTGTGGAGGTTTCAGTCAGCGGAGAGCGTTTCTGCTTCTATATTCCTGCCGAGGGTGCGGCATATGTGCATGAAAATACGGACAGCAATGATTTTATACATGAGCTTGTGGATATCGTTGGCAGTCACGGCACAATGGAGGATATCATAAAGCTTTTCAGGAGCCGTTCCGACAAGATACACATTGAAAGCATTGAAAACGGCGAGTTTGAAACGCTGATCTACTTTGAGCAGCCCTATCCCGACAGATATTATTACTGCTTCTGCGACGAGGGTGTGCATATCATATATCACAGATTTTTGCCCGAGGATTATGCGGATCTGGGGCTGTGAGAAAGCTTCATATATAACAAAAAGCTCTGTATGCATTGCGCATTACAGAGCTTTTTATGTGTAAGTACCTTAAAAATTACTTATTGAAATATCTGTTAAGCAGACCGTTGAAAGCCGCACCGTGGCGAGCTTCGTCCTTTGCCATTTCATGAACTGTGTCATGGATAGCGTCCAGATCGAGAGCCTTTGCAAGCTTTGCAAGCTTGAGCTTGCCCTCGCAGGCACCGCCCTCAGCCATTACACGCATCTCAAGATTCTTCTTTGTGGAGTCTGTAACGACCTCACCGAGCATCTCGGCAAACTTTGCTGCGTGCTCTGCTTCCTCGAAAGCGATTCTCTTGTAAGCCTCGGCAACTTCGGGATAGCCCTCTCTGTCGGCAACTCTTGACATTGCAAGATACATTCCGACCTCGGAACATTCGCCGTTGAAATTCTCTCTCAGACCGTCGATGATCTCCTGATTGTCAACGCTCTTTGCGATACCTACTGCGTGCTCGCAAGCCCATGAAACAGATGAAGCCTCAGCCTTTGTAAACTTTGAAGCGGGAGCCTTGCACTGGGGACATTTCTCGGGAGCCTGCTCGCCCTCATAAACGTATCCGCATACTGAACAAATCCACTTAGTCATAATTTTTATCCTCCATGTTTTATTAATATTATTATCTCCTTAATGATAATTGTTATCATCTTGATGTGTTTATATAATAACACATCTTTCGGCAAATGTCAATAGGAAAAGTTAAAAAAGTATAATTTTTTTATAGGATAAAAATTTGACCGTATTTTGCTGATTTGTTATTCTATGGGAACGATCGAGGATATACAGCCGCTGTATTTTTCGATAGAGCCGATGCTGCCCGAAACACGCACCTGCCTGTCCAGCTTTGAGGTATCGGCAATAAATTCTGTCACATCGCCCATGCCCTCGCAGACGGGATAATACATATGCATTGAGTCGGTGTCGCGGTCCGCTTTGAAATCTCCCACGACGGCGGTAAAGGTGCTGCCGCTTTCAAGAGTTATCTCCAGCCTGTCTCCGATATTGTCCGCATATGCCGAGCCGACGGCGATACATACATCATCGCCCACACGGCGTATGCCGTCGCTGTCGGTATAGGCTTCCTGCTGGAGCTCATACTGGGCGGAGGACCTGTCGGTGATAGCACGGTAATCCATATAGGTCTTGAACGATGTGTTGATATCGGGCAGGGGGAGTGCCTCTGCGGCTCTCACCGAAAAAGCCGTGCCGTTGGTCATGAGAAGTGCCAGAAAAAGTCCCGCAGTTTTTTTCATAAAAAGATAATTCATACCGTCCGCTCTCTTTCACAATTTATTTGCCGCTGAAACATCGGCTTTATAAATATATACCCGACGGGCGGAAAAAATTCGTCGAAGGGGAGGGGGAGATATTTTTAGTTTTACTCAATAAATGCTGTCAAATGACTTTTGGGTCTGGTTTGCTTTCTTTAATATTATTTTTCAACTGCTTTTTATGCTGTTTTTATGTATGTTTTGTATGGAAGCGCAAAAATCCAAACCGCAGTGAAAAAATAACCCCTCCGTGATAAGCCGTAAAAGCCATAACACGGAGGGGTTCAAAACCCATATTTTATCTTGTGCTGCCGTATTTGTCGTGAACACTGATTCGGTTCAGCGCACGCTTGAGCTTCAATTCTGCGTAATCCATCTCACGCTTGCTCTGCTGTGCTTCCTTTAAACGCTGACGAGCTTCCTCTTCGGAGCGCTTCGCCCAGTCGATATCAATGTCCTCCGCCCATTCGACGGCATTTGCAAATATGCTGACCTTGTTTCCGCCGACCTTGATAAGTCCCGTGGAAACAGCCGCAGTGTGCCAGTCACCGTTCTCCTGCTTGATCTTTACAGGTCCCGAGGGCAGGTCTGCAACAAGACTGATGTGGTTCGCAAGTATGCCGATGTCACCTTCCGAGGTGCGGACGATTACCTGCGAGGTTTCCCCTTCAAAAAATATTTTTTCGGGGGTGATAATTTTAAGTGTGAACAAAGCCGCCATAAAAAATTATCATTCCTTTCTCCGCAGTGACATCAATCAGCGGAAGAATTCTTCGCCTTTTCAACTGCTTCGTCGATAGTTCCGACAAAGAGGAAGGCGGACTCGGGAAGATCGTCGTGCATTCCCGCAATGATCTCCTTGAAGCCTCTGATCGTTTCCTTCAGGGGAACATACTTGCCCTTCATGCCCGTGAACTGCTCCGCAACGTGGAACGGCTGGGAAAGGAAACGCTGGATCTTTCTTGCACGGCTTACGGTGAGCTTGTCCTCGTCGGAAAGCTCGTCCATGCCCATGATAGCGATGATATCCTGAAGCTCGGTGTATCTCTGGAGAATGTTCTGTACGGCTCTTGCAGTCTCGTAATGCTCCTGACCGACAACGTCGGGGCTGAGTATTCTTGATGTGGAATCAAGAGGATCCACGGCAGGGAAGATACCCAGCGATGAAATAGATCTGGAAAGAACCGTGGTTGCGTCCAGATGTGCGAATGTTGTTGCGGGAGCAGGGTCTGTCAGGTCATCGGCAGGAACGTATACCGCCTGTACCGATGTGATAGATCCCTTGTGAGTCGATGTGATACGCTCCTGAAGAGCGCCCATTTCCGTAGCCAGCGTAGGCTGATAGCCAACGGCGGAGGGCATACGTCCAAGCAGAGCCGATACCTCGGAGCCTGCCTGTGTGAAACGGAAGATGTTGTCGATGAACAGAAGCACGTCCTGTCCCTCAACGTCACGGAAATATTCCGCCATTGTAAGTCCCGAAAGACCTACTCTCATTCTTGCTCCGGGAGGCTCGTTCATCTGACCGTAAACAAGAACGGTCTTGTCGATAACTCCCGATTCGGTCATTTCGTTGTAAAGGTCATTGCCCTCACGGGTACGCTCGCCAACGCCCGTAAATACGGAGATACCGCCGTGCTGGTTGGCAACGTTGTTGATAAGCTCCTGGATAAGGACAGTCTTTCCGACGCCTGCGCCTCCGAAAAGACCGATCTTTCCGCCTTTAAGATAGGGGCAGATAAGGTCGATTACCTTGATGCCTGTTTCAAGCACCTCATTAGATGCCGTCTGCTCTTCATAGGAGGGAGCTTCACGGTGGATAGCCCATCTTTCCTCATATTCAGGCTCGGGCTTGTTGTCAACAGGCTCGCCCAGCATATTGAAAATTCTGCCCAGTGTTCCTCTTCCGACGGGAACTGTGATAGGGCTGCCCGTATCAACAGCGTCAGCGCCTCTTACCAGACCGTCTGTTGAGGACATGGCGATGCAGCGCACAACATCATCGCCTATGTGCTGAGCGACCTCGCACACCAGCTTCTGACCGTTCAGCTGTATCTCGATAGCATTAAGCAGCTTCGGAAGGCAGTCCTTTTCAAAGCGGATATCAACAACGGCACCGATGATCTGGACTACTTTTCCGATATTGTTCTGCGACATTCTGTATTTCACCTCGTATTTCAATTTTGAGGGGTGCTATTCCTGTGCGGAAGCACCGCTGACGATCTCGGTAAGCTCCTGAGTAATGGACGCCTGACGTGCGCGGTTGTATTTCAGCGAAAGATCGCTTATCATTTCTTCTGCGTTGTCGGAGGCATTTTCCATTGCGCTGCGGCGGCACGCCTGCTCGGAAGCAAAGCTGTCAACAACTGCGCCGAAAATTATTCCTGTGATATACTTTGGAACTATACTGTTGAAAACGTCATAAGCCGACGGCTCATAAACAGGCAGAGCCTTTGAAGCCGACAGCTCCTTTTTCAGCTCAACGGGGAGAATCTTTCTCGAAGCCGCAAGCTGTGAGATAGGCGAAACATAATCGGTGTAGAACATCTCCACACTGTTATATTCACCGTTTAGGTACGGATATACGATCTCATCGGCAATGGCGGCAGCGGTGTTTATCCTGATGCCCTCGGCGATATTTATATAGGAAGCCAGCATATCAAAGCCTCGCTTCTCGAAATATTCTGCCGATTTTTTGCCGATAGCCATTATCTCTACCTGCCTGCCGCTGTTTTTCAGCTCGTCGATGCGAGACTGGGCAAGCTTCAGCACATTGGAGTTGAATCCTCCCGCAAGACCTCGGTCACCTGCGATAACAACAAGCAGAACCTTGTCTCCCTTTCCCTTTCGTGTGAAGGGGGAAAAGAAGTTTTCGTTTTCCGCTCTTATTTCGCACATAGTCTCATAAAGCGCATTGAAGAAAGGACGGGCATTGTCCGCTCTTTCCTTTGCCTTTCTGAGCTTTGACGAAGCGACCAGCTCCATAGCCTTGGTTATCTGCATGGTGGATTCAACGCTCTTGATGCGCCGCTTTATATCCTTCATATTTCCCGATGCCATAATCAGATTTCCTTTCGGTCTGCGTTTTCTGCGTTACGGTTTATTCAATGCCGTTTTCCGACTTGAATTTTGCCAGATATTCGTCAAGCGCAGCTCTGAGTGCGGTCTCGGTCTCCTCCGAGAGCTGACCTGTTGTCACGATCGCCGAAGGCACCTCGGGGTGTGTTGACGCCATGAAATCAAAAAGTTCGCTTTCAAATTCGGAGATCCTGTCTACGGGAACATCGTGGAGATAGTTCTTTGTTACGGCGTAAATGATGATGACCTGATCCTCTACGGACAGAGGGCTGTTTCTTCCCTGCTTCAGGACTTCAACAACTCTTTCGCCCAGTGCAAGACGCTCCTTTGTATCCTTATCCAGATCGGAGCCGAACTGTGAGAACGCCTGTAACTCACGGTACTGTGAATATGTCAGCTTCAGTGAGCCGGAAACCTTCTTCATCGCCTTGATCTGAGCCGCACCGCCGACTCTCGATACGGAGATACCGGGGTTTACGGCAGGACGAACGCCGCTGTTGAAGAGGTCTGTCTCAAGGAAGATCTGACCGTCCGTGATAGAAATAACGTTTGTGGGGATATATGCCGAAACGTCTCCTGCCTGTGTTTCGATGATAGGCAGTGCAGTAATTGAGCCGCCGCCGTAATTTTCGTTCAGGCAGCAGGCACGCTCCAGCAGACGGGAGTGAAGATAGAATACATCTCCGGGATATGCCTCACGTCCCGGCGGTCTTTTAAGCAGCAGAGAAAGTGCACGGTAAGCGACAGCGTGCTTTGACAGATCGTCGTAAACGCAGAGCACGTCCTTTCCCTGTGCAAGGAAATATTCCGCCATTGTAACGCCCGAATAGGGTGCGATATACTGCAAGGGAGCAAGCTCCGATGCGGTAGCGGAAACAACTATCGTATACGGCATAGCGCCGTTCTGCTCCAGAGTTTCAACAACATTTGCAACTGTGGAACGCTTCTGACCGATAGCAACATAGATACAGATAACGTCCTTGCCCTTCTGATTGATGATAGTATCGAGAGCAATGGCAGTCTTACCTGTCTGACGGTCGCCGATAATCAGCTCACGCTGACCCTTTCCGATAGGTATCATGGAGTCGATAGCCTTGATGCCTGTCTGGAGAGGACGGCTTACGGATTTTCTTGTGATGATGCCGGGAGCTATCTTTTCGATAGGCATTCTTTCCTCGGTAAGGATAGCGCCCTTGCCGTCGATAGGCTGACCCAGTGCGTTTACGACACGTCCCATAAGAGCTTCGCCTACGGGAACGGAAACAACGCTTCCTGTGCGCTTAACGGTGTCGCCTTCCTTGATGTTCGCCTCGGAGCCGAGCATTACCGCTCCGACGGATTCTCTTTCAAGGTTCAGCGCCATGGCATATACTCCGCCGTCAAATTCCAGCAGCTCGCCTGACATACAGTTATCAAGTCCGTGGATACGGGCGATACCGTCTCCGACAGTAATAACTGTTCCCACGTCGGTGAGTTCGATGCGGCTGCGGAAGTTTTTGATCTGGTCTTTGATTATTCCGGTAATTTCATCCGGTCGCAGATCCATTTTAACACCGGCTTTCCTGTTTAAATATTTTATAGGTCATGCATTATGCGATAACATTTTCAAGCTGTCTGCGCATATTGTCCAGCTTTGTACGGACAGAGCCGTCAAGCAGGGTATCGCCGCACTGTATCACGACGCCGCCCATAACAGCGGGGTCGGTAAGCTCGGCCATAATGACCTTTTTGCCGTATTTCTGCTCCAGCTTTGCTTTAAGAGCGTCACGCTGGGAGCTTTTCAGCGGCTTGACGGTAGTTACCGTTACCTCAACGATACCGTCCTTGTTATACAGCAGCTCACGGAATGCGTCCGCGATGCCCTGTAAATTCCTGATACGTCCTTTCTGAGCCGTAAGGCAGAGAAAATCAAGAGTGAGATCGGATATCCTTCCGCCGAAAATGCTTGTGAGCATTTCTGTTTTCTCATCGTCGGTGACGGTGGGAGCGGAAAGTATCTCATAAAGCTCGCCGTTTGCGGAAAATATCTCCGATACAGCGGCAAGCTCCCTGTTCACGTCCTCGGCAGTGCCGTTTTCAACGGCAAGCTCAAAGAGTGCTTCCGAATAAACCTTTTCAATATTTCCTGTCATTTCACATCACCGAACCCGGAAATAAATTCGTCGATAAGTCTGTCCTGATCTTCATCGTTGTCTATCTGTCTGTTAACAACAGATTCCGCGATAGAAACGGCAAGTCCGGAGATCTCGTCCTTGATCTGGTTGACAGCCTTTTTCTTTTCGGTCTCGATATCCGCATTGGCTCTTGCGGTGATGTTCGCCGCTTCTTCCTTTGCACTGCGGATAATATCGTCGGAGCTTTTTGAAGCTCTTTCGGTGGCGGATCTGACGATCTCGGCAGATTCCTCTCTTGCGGAAAGAAGTCTGCGGCTGTATTCGTCCTCTTTGTCCTTTGCACTCTGCAAAGCTGCGTCAGCGTCCTTATAGGTCTTGGAGATCTCCTCCTTGCGCTGGTCGAGTATTGCTTTAACTCTTCCGAAAAGCAGCTTCTTGAAGATAAGGAACAGGATCAGGGTGTTGCACAGAACGCCGATTATCGTAACCGGGTCAATGCTCAAAAAATCAAAATAAACGTGTGCGTTTTCCATACAGCCTCTAACCTCCGATTCCCATTATTACAGTAAAATAAACGGGAGGATCAGTCGGTAAGATGCTTGATGAAGGGATTAACGAAGATAAGGATAAGGCCGATAAGCAGACCGTAGATACCTGTTGACTCGGCAACGGCACAGCCGATAAACATTGTAGATGTTGCTGCGCTCTTTGCTTCGGGCTGTCTGCCGATAGTTTCGATCGCCTTGCCTACGGCGTAGCCTTCACCGATACCGGGGCCGATACCTGCGATAAGAGCAAGGCCTGCACCGATGGCCTGTCCCGCAAGAACTATCGCACGGGCAATGAGAGTTGTCTGTTCAATAGACTGGTTTTCCATAATAAATTTTCCTTTCTTTCGGAACGCAGGGCATTCCGTTGATTTCATAGGGGGATCATTCTTCCTTCAGACCTGCCGCATCGCCTACATATGCCATTGTGAGCATAATGAAAACGTAGGACTGGATCACGCCCGAGAACAGGTCGAAATAGATCGACATGACCGCAGGGATACCTATCTGGAATATCTTGAAGTGCTCAAGGGATATTCCAACAAGTCCGTAGACTGCGTTGCTGGCAAGAGTAAGTGCGGCATAGATAAGGGTTGTGATTATCATGCCTCCCGCCATGTTGCCGAACATACGGAGCGCCATGGAAAGCGGAGTTGCAAATTCACTGAGAATATTGATAGGTGTGATGATCCAGACAGGCTCGGTATAGCTTTTCAGATAGCCGCCGAAGCCGTTCTGTCTTATCTTCCAGTAGGTGATGAGAGCAAAGGTTATCAGCGCCCATGTGCCTGTGCAGTTGATATCGACTGTCATGCTTCGGAGTCCGAAGAGACTGAGCAGTGCGCCGAAAAGTGCAAAGCAGAAAAGCGCCGCAACATAGGGTGCGAAGCCGATAAGCTTTTCGCCCATCATTTCCTTTACGGTATTCTCAAAGAAGTTCACGATCCACTCGGCAAGCGCCTGCCGCCTTGTTTCGGGAACGACCTTCATGTTATGGGTAAGGATCAGGATCGCTATTGTAAGCCCGATAATTACTATCCAGCCCGTAACAAGTGTCTCGGAAATTGCGATCTCCGTGTTGCCTATCATAAAGGATATTATTTTTCTCGGGCCCACAACATCTATTTCCATATTGCATTATCCTCCTTTCTTTGCAGAAATGACGGCACGGACGGTGTGTATCACTCTCGGATAAAACAGAGGCACGCATACCGCAGGAGCGCTCAGGAATGAGCATTTGAAGCCTGCGACGATTGCCGCACCCATAAGCGCCATTCTCAGAAGATAGAACGAGAACATATAGCGCTTTGCCTGTTTCAGCGGACGTTCCACCGTGCGCTCGGAAGCATATCCCAGCAGGGTTATGTTCAGGAGCATTGAGAATGTTCCAAGAAGCAGTCCCAGCGGGACCTCGCAGCCGAAGCCGTATAAAGGCAGCGATGCCAGAAAAATAACAAGATCGGTGATGACAGACGGGAGGAAAAGCATATTAAGTTCATCATTTACCATTTTGCTGAGAAATTTTATACGCAAATATATTCTCCTTTCGTCCGAAACCCCGAAAACGGCGTTTTCAGCCGATAAATCCCGTTAAATTTCATTTATAACAGTATAACATTATTCTGCGTTATTTGCAAGATTATATTGATAAAACCCAGAAAAATGACCGATGGTTTTCTGTTTACGATATCTGTACCGCCTTTTTATAGCTTCCGTTTGTGTATTATAAACAATCAATCTCAACGGATACTCAACGGAAATTTTATGTATTGTTGACCGTGCGGCTGAAATTTTATGGATTTGTTTGTAAAAACAGCTGTGGATTCAACAGAATATTCCGCCGATGTGTGTTGAAAATAAATAAATATAAATTTTTTGCCGGAAAACCCTTGACAAATCCGTATGCAGGGTATATAATGATTAAGCTGTCACGTTGAGGGAAACAAACGATACCGAATCGGGGCGTAACTCAGTTTGGTAGAGTGCTTGGTTTGGGACCAAGATGCCGCAGGTTCAAGTCCTGTCGCCCCGACCATTTCACTTTTCTCCTTTGCAAGCTGATGAATGTGAATAAAATGTAAACATTTAAAAAGGAGCTTGACAAATTAAAAGAAACGTGATATGATATTAAAGTCGCTTGACAAACACTTGTGAATTTCGACAAGTTCAGATAAAAATGAACAAAATGTAAAATTCAAAAAAGTGCTTGACAAACAAAAATAAATGTGATATGATAAATAAGTCGGTTGAGGCGGTAAGCTGAACGAAAAGTCCCGCTGGTGTAGCTCAGTTGGTAGAGCAGCTGATTTGTAATCAGCAGGTCGGGGGTTCGAGTCCGTCCACCAGCTCCATTAAATCACATTAATTTAAAGCTTGTTATTCAAGCTGGTGTAGCTCAGTTGGTAGAGCAGCTGATTTGTAATCAGCAGGTCGGGGGTTCGAGTCCGTCCACCAGCTCCAAAAATTGCTTTACAGCAATTTTGATATAGCCTATGTCGTGTTATCACGAACATAAGCACTCTGCGGAGGAGTTCCCGAGTGGCCAAAGGGGGCAGACTGTAAATCTGTTGCTTTTCAGCTTCGATGGTCCGAATCCATCCTCCTCCACCAAAAACCTTGCAAGTCAGCTTGCAAGGTTTTTTTATGCATAGATTTATTTGGCACAGTTAGACATAATAGTTTTTCAATGTTAAAAATTACAGTGCAAATATAATAAACGGCGGACTTTCTGTCGATTATTATTAATATAACCGTTATACTTTATATATGTGAAAGAGAAAGGAAGTTACCGCTATGGTAAGAAATGATCTGAGAAACATAGCAATCATTGCCCACGTTGACCACGGCAAAACCACACTTGTTGATGAAATGCTCAAACAGGGCGGCGCATTCCGTGAGAATCAGGAAGTTGAGGACCGCGTAATGGACTCCAACGATATCGAGCGTGAGCGAGGTATCACTATCCTTGCAAAGAATACTTCCGTTGTATATGACGGCGTAAAGATAAACATTATCGACACTCCGGGCCACGCCGATTTCGGCGGCGAGGTCGAGCGTGTACTGAAAATGGTTGACGGCGTTCTCCTGCTGGTTGACGCTGCCGAGGGCTGTATGCCTCAGACACGCTTCGTTCTCCAGAAGGCTCTTGAGCTGGGTCACAAGATCATTATTGTTGTAAACAAGATCGACCGCCCCGATGCCCGTCTTGACGAGATCGGCGACGAGGTCCTTGAGCTTCTCCTCGACCTTGACGCAAGCGAAGAACAGCTTGAAAGCCCCATTCTTTTCTGCTCCGGCCGTGCAGGCACAGCTTCTCTCAGCCAGTATGAAGCAGGAACAGACTTAAAGCCCCTTTTCGATACTATTCTTAATTATATCCCTGCTCCCGAGGGCGATGCAGAGGGTCCTCTCCAGATGCTCATTTCTTCCATTGACTATAATGAGTATGTGGGCAGAACAGGTATCGGCCGCATCGAGAGAGGTGTGCTGAAAGTAAATCAGCCCGTTATCGTAGGCGATTATCACGAGTCCAAGAAGCCCTACAACAGCAAGATCGTTACAATTTATCAGATCGAGGGTCTTGCAAAGACTCCCGTTGAGGAAGCCAAGGTGGGCGATATCGTATGGCTTTCAGGTATCGAGAACATCACTATCGGCGATACCGTATGTGCAGCCGACAATTATGAGCCTCTGCCTTTCGTGAAGATCTCCGAGCCTACCGTTGAGATGACATTCTCCGTAAACGACAGCCCCTTTGCAGGCCGTGAGGGCAAGTTCGTAACATCACGTCAGCTGAGAGAGCGTCTTTTCAAGGAAACTCTCCGTGATGTTTCGCTCCGTGTAAATGAGACTGAAAACACCGACAGCTTCCGTGTTGCGGGACGCGGTGAGATGCATCTTTCTATCCTTATCGAGAATATGCGCCGTGAGGGCTATGAGCTGGGCGTATCCACACCGAAGGTTCTGATGAAAGAGATCGACGGCAAGCTCTGCGAGCCTGTTGAGCGTCTCGTTATCGACGTTCCCGAGGAGTGCGTAGGTGCCGTAATGGAGAAGATGGGAACAAGAAAGGGCGAAATGACTGCAATGCACCCCCAGGGCAGCCGTATGCGTCTTGAATTCCTTATCCCCTCAAGAGGACTTTTCGGTTACAAGAGTGAGTTCCTCACAGATACAAAGGGCGAGGGCATCATGAGCTCCGTTCTTGAAAAGTATGAGCCTTACAAGGGCGAGATCCCCAGAAGAAACACAGGCTCTCTGGTATGCTTTGAGACTGGCGAGGCTGTAACATACGGTCTGTACAACGCACAGGAAAGAGGTTCGCTGTTTATCGGTGCAGGCGTTCCCGTTTACGAGGGAATGGTTATCGGTGCATCTCCCAAGGTAGAGGATCTTGTAGTTAATGTCTGCAAGAAGAAGCACCTGACAAACACACGTGCCAGCGGTTCCGATGATGCGCTCCGTCTTGTTCCTCCCAGAATAATGTCTCTGGAGGACTGCCTTGAATTCATCGCCGATGATGAAATGCTGGAGATCACTCCCAAGAGCATTCGTATCAGAAAGAGAATCCTTGACAACGCACTCCGTGCAAAGACCAAGGCAAAGGAAAAGTAATATCAAATATAAGCAAAACGCCTCACCGCAGGAAATTTTCTGCGGTGAGGCGTTATTTTTTTATATGATTACTTCTTTTCGTCCAGCAGCATTACACCCTGCCCGGGATTTTTGTCGATAGCTCCCACAATTGGGTGGGGAGTGTACGGTTCTTCAAGATAGGCGCTCTCCTCTGCCGTGAGCGTGACATTTTCCGCTGCGGCGGCAGTGTCGAAATATTCGGGCTTTGTAGAGCCGATTATCGGCGAGGATACTCCCTTTGCCCACAGCCATGCAATTGATATCTGCGCCATTGTGCAGCCGTGCTTTTCCGCCGGCTCGCTTACACGCTCAACAATATGCATCCGAGAGGTGTATACTGCATAATCAGCCGTTCCTTTCTACTCTTTTATTATATCAGTCTGTACTTTTCGACCAATATTCCGTTGAAAAAATCGTCTGTATTCATTGCCGCACGCATATTCATTCCGATGAAATTCTCCTCGGTGAACGGCGCAGTATGTGGCGTGAGAATTGCATTTTCGCAGTGTATCAGCGGCGAATCGGTACACGGCTCGCTGTCGAAAACATCAATGCAGGCGCCTTTTATCCGTCCGCTGTCAAGTGCATTTTTCAGCGCATTCACATCAACAACCTGCGAACGGGCGATGTTGATGAAAACGCACTCCTTTTTCATTGCGGAAAATTCCTTTTCGCCGAACATTCCCCTTGTTTCATCGGTAAGAGGCACGTTCACGGAGATAAAGTCGCTTTCGGAAAGCAGCCCGTCCATGCTGCGGTAATGCACGCCGTATTCATGCTCCCATTCCTCTTTTGGGTGACGGCAGCTGTATATCACATTCATTCCGAAAGGAACAGCCCTTGCGGCTATCTCCTTTCCGATACCGCCGAAGCCCACAAGTCCGAGTGTGCGGCTCTTTGCGCCATAGCTCATGGTCCGCACCCATTCTCCTCTGTGCATGGAAGCATTCTGGGTATGTATATTCCGTGCAAAATACAGTATAAAAGCCATAACGTGCTCCGCCACCGCACCCTCAACAGTGCCTGCGGCTCTGGCGGCGGTGATGCCGTGTCTGCGGCAGGCTTCAAGGTCAAGGGTATCATATCCGATAGAACGCTTTGATACGATCTTCAGGTTCGGATTCTTTGAAAACACCTTTTCGCCGATAGGCTCAAGCCCCGCAATAACTGCGTCCGCATTGTCAACGGCATCGGCTATGACCTCTTCTGGAGTGCCTGTGCCGAAGCTTTCCGCGCTGAGATCGTTTATCTCATAGCCCTTGGAAATAAGAAATTTTACTGCGGCATTATCTCCTGCCGAAAAATTTCTTGCTGTAACTGTAATTTTCATAAATTCTCCCTTTTGCGGCAAAAGCAGGAGAAACGAAGTCTCCGTTTCTCCTGCTCTGATTTATTCAAGATATTCGTTTATAATCCCGACCATAAGATCATTCAGCTTCTTTACCTCGTGCTGACCCACCTCGGGTTCGTGGTGGGCATATCCCACGCCGCTGTCATCTGTGAGGAAAAGGAACGTTCCGCCCGTAAGCACGGCTGCGCATCTTGTAAGATATTCCGTTTCGGTGTCGGAACCGCTGGATATAACGGGAACTATCCTTATTCCCTTTGCGGCAGCGTCAAGAATGCGGCTCTTGTATGCAGCCATGATCTCCTCATCATCGTGAGGAGGTGCGTCCAGCAGCCAGAACATTACCTTTGTGCTGTCGGTATTCCAGCTGTGCTCATTTACCGCAACATCAAGCGCCTTATGAACGGCTTCGGGATAATCTCCGCCGCCGTCTGCATACTGCTCGTAAAGGCTGTGCTGAACGGTGGATATCCTGTCACGGAACATATATGAACGGACAGTATATTCATCGCCCTCATCACGGTAAAAATTAACGCTCACTCTTATTCCAAGACCGTTGTTCGCCTCGGAAACTCTGTCAATAACGTCCTCTGTCTCTTTTTTCAGATATTCAAGCTCGTCGCCCATTGAGCCTGTCGTATCAACGAGGAACATAAGGTCAAGCTGCTTTTCGGCTTTTGCCGCAGGCTCGAAGCTTACGTTAAAGGTGCTGTTCTTTATGTTCTTAAAGCTTTCCGTGACGGTCTGACCGTCTGCGGAGGTAACTCTCAGCTTTGAAGCTTTCTTTCCCGTTATGGCAGGGAAAACATAGGCTGTGCCCTTGTTGTCGGTAACGGCTGTCATGATAACATTTCCGCTGCTGTCCAGCACCTCTGCCTTTGCATTTTCAACGGGAGATGTTCCGTCGGTGACATTGACGGTGTATCTTCCCGTGGGAGCGATGTTCCACTTGCTTACAAGGGAGGTCCATTCATTGCCGTTCAGTGTGCGTATAAAGTCAACATAGCTCTTGTTGTCATTCCAGCGGCCTGCCGTAAGAGTTCCTGCGGAGATATCCTCCTGAGAGTAGTATGAATATCGGTTTTCCTCGCTGTCGCTGCCGCCGTCATATCCGAATGCGGAATCAATTTCCGCCAAAGAATCGGGCATTGTTACAGTGATATCCTCCATGCCTGCGGCTTCATATTCATATTCATCACCGGCGGCATGACCCACATATAATACGGGGTCATCGGGGGTGTACTGGGACGGCGAGCCGTAGTCCTTGGGCATATCGTAATAGTATGATTCGGAAGAGCCGTCGTCGCCGATGTCAAGATAGAAATAATCGGAAACGGCGCTCTTGGTGCTGCCGTCGGAAGCATATACTTTATAGCGGTAGGTGTTTCCGCTTTTGCACTTTTTGTCGGTGTATGAAAGCTTGTCTGTGGAAGCCAGCAGCTTGAAGTCACCGCCGTTGGTGCTGCGGTAGATCATGTATTTTTTCGCACCGTCAAATTTATTCCAGCTTATGACCGTGCCTTTGTTCTTTGTATACTTTGCGGTAATTGAGCAGTAGTCCGTTTTATCGAAAACGGCGCTGTTTTCGGCTGCTAAGCAATCGGCGGAAAGCGCCGACATAAGCATAACTGCGGAAGCCGCCGCAGAAACGCATCTTATAATTGACTTTTTCATATTATGTTCTCCGATCTCTGTAAGTTATTTCCCTGTCGGGGAAAGTATGTGTCTTATTTGTAAACATTATATCATCGGGAAAAATAAACGTCAATAATAACACGTCAACTGTAATCAAATTATGGCAAATGTTTCCGAAAAGGAATCAAAGAAAGACAAATTCAGACGCTGTGATATTCGGCAGGGAGCAGGCTTATCAGCTCGTGGGCTATCTCCCCAAGTATCTCATATCCCTCGGGAAGGTTTTCCTTTTTCCAGAAGAAATATTTCTCGCCGCCGATGTATATTTCGTGGTAATAGCCTGCGGTATCATCGCTTTCGTCCTCATAGTTTTCCAGCTCGGAGGCTGTCAGCAGCAGCAGATTTATATTGTGCCTGAAAGCATTGTCAACGGTTTTTATGCCGCAGGTGAGATCGTCCGTGCCTAAGCGCTGTGCTCCGTATATGATGAAAACCTCGTCGCCGCTCCTGCGCAGTTGTATGTAAAGCTCACGTCCGTTCATGCTGAATGCAGGGGTGTATATCACCTCTGCGGCTATGTCGGAGCGGCTCATATCAAGCTCAAGAGCAGTCTCCAGCTTGGTTTTCATGTGCTTTCTGTTTATGAATCTCTCTCCCGAAGTGTCATGCCTTTCCATAGGGATTATTCCTTTCTTCGACCTTTATTGATGTTGCTCCGCTGTCCATTACAAGCCTGCGCAGGAACGGAGTGTACATAAAATATCTTTTGAAGCATTTGAGATAAAGCCGCAGCTTTATTCCTCTTACCGATCGGCGGTAGGTCTGCTGGGGCGAACCGCTCCTGAAAGCTGCCGCAAGCAGCCTGCCGCTTTTCATGGCACTGCTTATGCCCTCAAAGGAGCTGGGGCTGATAAAGCCTGCCGCTTCTCCGATGAGGAAAATATCCTCTCCGCCCGTCTGAAAATCGGTGAGCTTTCTGGGGCGCAGCACCTTGCACGCCTCGGTGCGCAGCGGCTTTCCCAGCTGAACGCCCATGAGCTTTTCAAAGCGCTGCTTCTGACTTTCAAACATCGCCCTGCATTTCTCGGGGGCAAAGCTTCCGCCGTATATAAAATAGTTGTCCTTGTTTATCGACCACGAACAGCTTTCCGAAGTCTCGGGATCGAATATGCAGGAATAGAATGGATTGAATACATTTATAAGAGCCTTTTCGTTGTGGGACGAACGCTTTATCTTGTCCGAATCGAACCACTGCTGGATAGCGACGTAATGCATTATATCACATGGGAAAAACGTTCTGCGGACAATGGAATTTGCTCCGTCCGCACCCACTATCCGCCTGCATCTGACGGTATGCACCGAAGCTTCGCTGCGGAATGTCACCGTAAATTCTCCGCCGCTTTTTTCGATATGCCTGCATCTGCCGTTTATCCTGTCCACGGAATCGGGGATAAGCGACAAAAGCCAGCGGTCGAATTTTGCCCTGTCCATGTTGAGATACATTCGGGAATAATAGCGTATCTTCTTTGTGGGGATATCAATGGTCTTGACGGCGAATATCTGGGGATCCGCCAGTACATCACGGGGCAGCGTCAGATCAAAGCCTGCAAGTACCTTTTGTGCGTCGGGGGCAAGCAGACCTCCGCAGGGCTTGCCGTTTTCGCAGCCGCCGTCGATCAGCAGCATACTTATGCCGCTTTCGGCGGCTATTCTTGCAAAGGTGGAGCCTGCGGGTCCGCCTCCGATTATCACTGTATCATAAAAATCCTTCATATATCCCCCAATTTTATCAGTACCATTTTCTTTCCTTTATGCCCTCTCTGGGAAGATGCCGCTTAGGCTCCTTATACCGCGGCTGAAGCCCCTTTTTGCGGTCGATGCTTTTTGCGATCGCCAGCATTCTGTCGTGATATTCTTTGCGCTTCTGCTCATTGGTGCGGTATTTTTCGGAGCAGATAAGTATTCGTTTCAGTATGCGTTCACCAAGAGTATAATTATCATGTATTTTTACTGTATGTACATCATGTCCGCCAAAGCTGTCATTCCACCAATGGGCAAATTCCACTTTGCCGTCATTGACGGAATAGTCCAGCATATCCGCAGGCAGACAGAAATATCTCGCCCTGCCTTTTATAAAAAGATCGTCCCTGTCGGAATAAACGTCCTCCACATCGGCAAGGTCCATTACCCACATTTTTATATATTCGCTGAATTTTCCGCCGCCTTCGGAAACGGTCTTTTCGTACTGGGAAAAAACTATGGAGCTGTCGGATATTTCTATATATGTATGCTTTCGGTGTCCTTTCAGCCTTATGTCGGAAATAACAGAGCCTGCAAGACACACCCCGAAGCTGTATGCAATAAATATGTTCACCGAATAGAACACCGCTCTGTAAAGCTCCATAGGCGACGGGAGCAGGCGCATCACAACATTAACTATCACCAGCAGAGCCGCCGCAGCCGCAAGAGACGGTATATTCAGGAAAAGCAGACGTTTGTTGTATCTGTGCGCCAGCTTTTTTTCGTTTGCTCTGAACAGCTTGTGCAAAGCGATCTCCCTTTCAAAATAATAGCAGTTCCGTCCGCAGACATGTCCGCAGACACGTCCGCAGACAGAATGTTTCATAATAATTATACCACGGTTCGTTCAAAAAGTACAGCATAATTCAGCTGATTTATGACCTTTGCCCAAAAAGGATAAGACAAAAATATTATATTATACAAATTTTTAAAAACTGTTGCAAAATCGAGCGGAATTTAGTATAATAAAAATATATCTGCATTGATTCGGGGGGTATCGTATTGATAAATAAAGAAAAAGTGATGAAGGTCGATATATACGATAAGGACGGGAAAAGACTCATCTCCACAAAGTCTATATTTTTTCCCAAGGACTTCTTTAAGATAAGGGGTCAGGAGCTTGTCGTTATCAAGACAAAGGATCTTCCCGAGCTTAACAAAAAAGAACCTATCGTTGCTGTTTTTGAATACATAAACGGAAACCGCTACCGTTTTGAAACAACGGTGGACATAAGCACGGATATGCAGCTGAATTTCCATGTGGGTGAGGGAGAGCTGCTTGAGGAACGCAGAAACAGCTTCAAGCTGAATGTGGAATTTGACGGCGTGTGCCGCTTTTATGAACGTCCCGACGAATCGGAAACTCCCGTTTTCTTTGATGAGCCGCTGCCGCTTCATTTTCTCAATATCAATCTGGGCGGAGTGCTTTTCAGCGCAGACTTCGATTTTAAAACCGGCGATCATGTGAACCTGTATTTCATGAACGGCGATCTTGACCTTATCGGCGAGATACTCCGTGCGCAGTACAATGCGGACAAGGAGCTTGTGGGCTACGGCTGCCGTTTTCTGAACACATCTCAGAGCCAGGAAGAAACTATCGCAAAATATATTCTCGACTGTCAGATAGCCGAGCGTGAACGCAGAAGAGCAAAAATGGGAATGTAAAATTCCCGAATAATTGTTTCGGCGAAAGGATATTTGTTATGGACGGCTGCAAGATCATTGCTGTAACAAATCAGAAAGGCGGCGTGGGTAAAACAACTACCTGTGCCGCTTTATCGGGTATATTCAGAAAAAACGGAAAGCGTGTGCTTGCCATTGACCTTGACCCTCAGGGAAATCTTTCTTTTTCGCTGGGAGCGGAGGACGAGGGCAGGACGATACATGACGTTATCACGGGAAAATGCGGCATAACCGCTGCGGTAAAGCACACCCGCATATGCGATGTTATATCCTCAAACATACTGCTTTCGGGCAGCGAGCTGGAGCTTACGGGCAGAGAGCGTGAATTTATACTGAAACGTCTGCTGGCGCCGCTGAAAAACATCTACGATGCAATAATCATCGACACGCCCCCTGCGCTTTCGATACTTACAATAAACGCATACACGGCTTCGGACGATCTGATAATCCCCATGACCCCCGAGATACTCTCGCTCCAAGGGATAACCCAGCTTCGTGAGACGATACTTGCCGTAAAGAAATACTACAACAAAAATCTGAATCTGCGAGGCATACTGCTGACAAAATACAACCCCAAGTTCCTGCTTACAACGGAAGTTGAGGAAATGGTTGAGATAGTTGCAAGGCAGCTGCAAACGGAAGTGCTGGGCATAAAGATACCCTCCTGCATATCCGCTGCGGAGGCTCCCGCACATCAGATGACAATTGACGAATACGCTCCCAGAAGCAAGGCTGCAAAGGAATATCTGCGGCTTGCGAAGTTTCTTTATCCCGAGCTTACCGAGGGGCTATAACGTCAGGATCCAATGAACGGAAAGGAGTTTGTTTTTTACCATGCCATTTATGTCAAAAAAATCAAACAAGACTGCTTCCGTCATGAAGCTGATAAACGGTTCGCCTGCTGCGAACCCGATAATAGATTCCTCTTTCAAGGACGAAGTTATTCGTCCGATCGAGGAGCAGCGCACGAAAGCCGCCATTGAATCGGCGATGCCGAAAGAGCAGCGTGAGAAGCCGAGAGACAGCACGGAAATGAACATCACGTCCGAGCTTGTATCAACGCTGCTTTCGCCCGTATTGGAGAGATTCGGCTGCTGCCGATGCGGAAGATGCATGGCGGAAGCGTCGGTCACGGCATTTGAGCGTCTGCCGAAGCTTACATACAAGATCAACGGACCCGAAGATCTTGCCGCCGCCGAGAAGCTTAAAGAGCAGAACCGCCAGAAAGCCATGATGATACTCATAGGCATAGCCTCCGAGCGCCGAAAGCTCAGCAAGCATCAGAAGTAGGTTCCGCCTTTGGCGGTTATTTATTTAGCGATACCGTTATTTTAGTTACTATGTAGTTGTTACTTTTTACCTTCAATTTTTTTGTTACTTAAAAGCTTATTTTTATTTTAATATAGGCTGTTTTAACTACCTTCAAGATTTTAGGCTCGTTAAAAGCTTACTTTTATTTTGTTGAAATGTGTATCAAATCAACTTCAAGATTTGCAAAGGGAACACCAAAGGGCGAAGGAGAGGAGGGCTAAAAAGAAAACGAGAGCAAAAATCGAGGCGCCCTCCTCTCCTTACCCTTAGGTTTTCCCTCTGCACTCTCTTTCCTTACCCATCCTCACCTCCGCCTCGATTTTTGCAAGACCAGTCATTGCTCAATCTTTAGATTTATTATGATAACGGTTCGTGCAACGCTTATAATTCACTATTTTTCATGGTGCGCTCAACCGACGTAAAAGCTGATAGTTTCAACCTTTAATGTTGAAATTGTCGGCTTTTCTTTTTTTTACTTCAATTTATGCGTCGGGTCGCTTGGTTCTTATAGGTTGCAAGTAACTGTTGCTATCTGCCGCTAAGCGACCCGTCGGAAAACGTTAAGATGAAAAGTTGCTACTATAATAATTAAATTGGTGTTATTCCTACACCAAATAGCCGACGGTTGAGCGCCACGAATGAAAGAGAATATTATAAGCGTTTTATGTACCGTCGGCAATACAAAATCTAAAGAGAATTTACGATGCGGATTTGCAAAAATCGGTGCGGGGTGAGGATGGGTAAGGAAAGAGAGTGCAGAGGGAAAACCTAAGGGTAAGGAGAGGGGGCGCACCGATTTTTGCTCACGTTTTCTTTTTAGCCCCCTCTCCTTTGCCCTTTGGTGTTCCCTTTGCAAAACTTGAAGCTCTTATGATACACATTTCTAAAAGTAAAAGTAAGCTTTTCAGTAAAAACCAGCAAGCACAAAACAGGTGCAAAAAATCATTAAAGAGATGAAAATGAACAAAAAACATCTATACGCCACAACGTCACGTCGATATGCATAAAAGCAGCTTCCCCCAACCCCCATACTCTTGCACATAAAAAAGAATTTGAAAAATAAAAAAATATTTTCTAAAAAGGTGTTGTAGTAAAAAAAAATCCGTGGTATAATAAAAATATAATTGCGTATTTCTGCTTTGCCGAAGTGCGGAGCAGTACAAAAATAAAAAGAAAAACGAACAAAAGAATATCGGAAAAGGAGCAATTTTTTATGTTTACCAAGGATATCGGCATAGATCTGGGTACGGCCAATACCCTCGTGTATATGCGGGGAAAGGGTATAATTATCCGTGAACCTTCCGTTGTTGCCGTTGATACAAGAACGGAAACACCTAAATATGTTGGTCAGGAGGCTAAGGACGTTATCGGAAGAACTCCCGGCTCTATCGTCGCAGTGCGCCCCCTTAAAGACGGCGTTATTGCGGATTTTGACCTTACTACCGTTATGCTTCAGGAATTTATCCATAAGGCACTGAAAGGCGCTTTTTTCACAAAGGCAAATGTTATCATCTGCGTTCCCTCGGGAGTTACGGCGGTTGAACGCAGGGCTGTCCGTGAGGCTGCCGAAAATGCCAATGCAAAGAAGGTCCATATAATCGAGGAGCCTATGGCGGCGGCTATCGGTGCGGGACTGCCCGTTTCCGAGCCGACAGGCTCTATGATAGTCGATATCGGCGGCGGAACCTCTGAGGTGGCTGTTATTTCACTGGGAGGGATCGTTACTTCACGCTCTGTAAGAGTTGCGGGAGATGCTTTCGATCAGGCGATAATCAGCTATATCAAGAAAAAATATAATCTGCTGATAGGCGAGCGTACAGCCGAAAATATCAAGATCGGAATAGGCTCCGCTTTCAATACCGAACAAAAAGAAGCTATGGATATCAAGGGAAGAAACCTGCTGAACGGTCTTCCCGAGAATATCGCTGTTACCTCCGATGAGGTGAGAGAGGCTCTTGCTGAGCCGCTTTCCCATGTCGTTGAGGCTATCAAGACCACTCTGGAGAAAACACCACCCGAGCTTGCGGCGGATATCATAGATCAGGGCATCACCCTTGCAGGCGGCGGTGCGCTTATCAAAGGTCTGGATAAGCTTATCAACAGGGAAACGGGAATGCCCGTGTTCATTGCGGAAAATCCGCTGGACTGCGTTGCCGACGGAACGGGACGTGTTCTTGAAGAAAACGATAAGCTCCGTGATGTGCTTACCGACGACACCAAATATTATTGATCGATAATCAAAATTGATGATTTTTAACTGTTAACTATTAATTATTAACTATTAACTATTAACTGTTATCTGTTATCGGTCGATCTACGGGGTGATGTTATAAAAGATTTTTTCAAAAGCGCAAGATTTAAGATACTTGCGGCTCTTGCGGCGGTGCTTCTGGGCATAATGATATATTCCGTCACCACGGGAGGCTATGCCGGCGGCAGCACTTCGTTCTGGGAGACTATATTCGAGCCGTTTCGGCGGCTTTCAACAAGTATTTCCGATAAGGTAAGCTCCTCGCTGGATATGCTTGTGAATGCGGAAAAATATTATAATGAAAATATACAGCTGAAAAGTCAGCTGAATGAGATATACAACGAGATCATTGATTATGACAAGGTGAAAAAGGAAAATGAGGATCTTCGGGCAATGCTGGAGCTTAGCGAGGAATATGAAAGCTTTACGTTTTCTCCGCCCTGCACCGTTATTGCAAGAACTACCAACGATCCCTTTGCTTCCTTTACCGTTGACAAGGGCAGCTCCGACGGCATAAAGCCCCAGGACCCCGTTATCACATCGGAGGGCATCGTGGGCGTATGCTATGATGTGGCTGAATCCACCTGCAAGGTCAGGACGCTTTATTCACCCAAGACAGCTATCGGAGTATATTCTCTCCGCACCCGTGCTTCGGGAATAATCGAGGGCGAATATGAGCTGGCGAAAACGGGGCTTTGCCGAATGAATTATATCGACAAGACCTCTGATATCGAAGTGGGGGACATAATCGTCACCTCGGGAAGCGCAAATTATCCCTCGTCCCAGCTTGTTGGCACGGTCGAAGAGGTCGGAATGGAGGACAGCGGATTATCCATGTATGCGCTGGTCCGTCCTGCCGTTGATCCTGCCACTGTTTCGGACGTTTTCGTTATCACGGGCTTTGAGGCGGAGCTGTATGATGTTCCCGAGGAGGACACAGTTCCCGCAGCTGCCGAAACGTCGGTATCGGAAAATGATATGACAGGGGATAATCCCGAAACGGAAAAGTCGGAAAATGACGAAAATGCGGAGGATATCCCCGAAGAGAAGATATCTCCCGATAATACCGACAGCACCGAAACTTCGGCTTCGGAGGAAATGACAGAGCCATGAAGATGAATATTGACCGAAAGATACAGCGGGAAAAACGGAATGCCGTTATCCGCTGGGTGATATATTATCTGCTGGCGGTGATATTCTATGTGGTGATATCAACGGTGAGAACTGCGCTGCCGATGCCGCTGCTGCTGATACCGCTGGCGGTGGGAGTTGCTGCATTTGAAAATTCATCGCCGTTTTATGCGGCGCTTTTCGGAATAGTATGCGGTCTGCTGCTGGATTCGGCAACAGGCACGCTGGTGAGCTTCAACGGGATAATCGTTGGCGCAGCCGCTATGATGACATCGCTGATATTTCTGTTTTATTTCCGCAGACAGCTGATAAATTTCATACTGCTTGATCTTGCGGCGGCTGTTGTTCAGGGACTGCTGCATTATCTGTTTTTCTATCTTCTCTGGGGCTATGATCCCTCCCATGCAATATTCAGGGAGATATTTGTGCCTGAATTCATACTTACGAATCTTTGGGGGATTGCGGTATATGGTCTGCTTAGGCTTACCGAAAGGATATTCGGAGCGGTAAGGGAGCATTATATCGAGGAAAATCCCTCTGATAAATAAAAAATAAGGAGAATTGCCAATGAGCATTAAGGAACAAACCATAAAAAAAGAATACAGCCGCTATGCATGGCAGACAAATTCAAACGAGCCTTTCACCGAGGAGATGAAGCTGTTCACTCTCAATGCAAAGGACACCACCTATGCACTGGCTGCACTTGAAAGCGGTCATATCGCACACGTTTATTACGGAAAGCATATCGAGGACGATGATATCTCGTATCTGCTCCGTCTGGGCGAGAATCCCTATACTCCCAAGGTAAACGAGCGTGATCTTGGAACATTCATGGATACAACTCCTTTTGAATATCCCTGCCACGGAATAGGCGACTACCGCGAGCCTTGCCTTATGATAATGGACGAAAACGGTATGTCCTCCTGCGACCTGAGATATGTTTCGCATAAGATCTATAAGGGCAAGCCTGCAATTGTTCAGCCCGATATCGTTCAGCTGCCTGCTACATTTGCAGACGAAAATGAAGCTGAAACACTGGAGATCACCTGCATCGACAAGCCCACAGGACTTGAAGCAGTGCTTATCTACACAGCATTCAATGACCTTGACGTTATCACAAGAAGCGTCCGCCTTAAAAACACAGGCGACAAGAAGGTAAATATCCGCAGAGTAATGTCTGCCTGCGTTGATTTTGACTCCGATCAGTATGATTTTATCACACTCAACGGCTCATGGGCAAGAGAGCGTGTTATGGAGCGTTCTCCTCTTCACCACGGCAAGCAGGGCGTTGATTCCGTCAAGGGCGAATCATCGCATCAGAACAATCCTTTCATAGCGCTTGTTTCCCACAATGCAGACGAGGACAGCGGCGAGGCTTACGGCTTCAATCTGGTTTACAGCGGAAACTTCTTCGCACAGGCTGAAGTAACACAGCACAAGAAAACACGCACGATAATGGGTATCAATCACTTCGACTTCAACTGGCTCCTTGAACCCGGCGAGGAATTTGCTGCTCCCGAGTGCGTAATGGTATATTCTCCCGAGGGTATCGGCAGAATGAGCCGCACATATCACGATCTTTACCGTCAGCACCTTATCAGAGGCGAATATAAGGATAAGCGCCGTCCGATACTTATCAACAACTGGGAAGCTACATACTTCAACTTCGATACAGACAAGCTCATCAGCATTGCAAAGCAGGCTTCCGAGCTGGGCATTGAAATGCTGGTAATGGACGACGGCTGGTTCGGTCACCGTGACAGCGACAACAGCTCACTGGGCGACTGGTTCGTATATGAAAAGAAGATCAACGGCGGTCTGAAGCACCTTGTTGACGAGGTAAACAAGCTTGGAATGAAGTTCGGCATCTGGTTCGAGCCTGAAATGATCTCGCCCGACAGTGAGCTTTACAAGCAGCACCCCGACTGGGCTATCCAGGTCAAGGGAAGATATATGACCCAGAGCCGTCAGCAGTATGTTCTTGACTATTCCAACAAGGAAGTCCGCGACTGCATCTACGGTCAGATGAAGAAGATACTTGACAGCGCAAATATCGAGTATATCAAGTGGGATATGAACCGTCAGCTTACAGAGGTCGGCTCCACAACACTTCCCGCAGAGCGTCAGCGTGAGCTTTGGCACAGATATGTGCTTGGCGTTTACGATGTTATGAACCGCCTTACCACAGATTATCCTCATCTGCTGCTGGAGAACTGCTCGGGCGGCGGCGCACGCTTTGATGCAGGTATGCTTTATTATTCTCCCCAGATCTGGACTTCCGATGATACGGACGCTATCGAGAGACTTAAAATTCAGCACGGAACATCTATCTGCTATCCTGCTTCCGCAATGGGCGCTCACGTTTCCGACTGCCCCAATCATACAGTCGGCAGAACAACACCCTTCTCCACAAGAGGAAATGTTGCAATGGTTGGTACCTTCGGCTATGAGCTGGACGTTACACGCATTCCCGAGGCTGACAGGAACATGATCCCCTCTCAGGTAGAGGAATTCAAGAAGTATAATCCTCTTGTAAGAACAGGCGACCAGTACAGAATAGGCAATGTTTTCGAGGACAATATGTGGGACGCATGGATGTTTGTGGCAAAGGACAAGTCCGAGGCAGTGTTCACATTCGTTCAGGTACTTGGCAGACCCAACTACCGCAGCAGACGCATCAAGCTCAAGGGTCTTGACCCCGACGCTAAGTATCTCAGCAGTGCAACAGGCGAGGTACACAGCGGAAATGTGCTGATGAATGCAGGCATCAATGTTGATGTACACGGAGATTTTGCTTCCACGGTTATCCATTTTGTAAAGCAGTAATTATATATCACATATATCCAAAGGCGGATATCGGCAGCAGCCGATGTCTGCCTTTTGCATTAACGGGGGTTTGTTATGGACGATATCATTATAAGAAATGTCACGGCGGACGATGCCGAAAGGCTGCTGGAGATATATGCTCCCTATGTTGAAAACACGGCGATAACCTTTGAATATGACGTTCCCTCACTTGAAGAGTTCCGCGGCAGGATAATCCATACCCTTGAAAAATATCCTTATTTTGCGGCGGTCAGGGACGGGGAGATAATAGGCTACGCCTATGCAGGGGCATTTCACCCCAGAATAGCCTATGAGCATTCGGCAGAGACATCTATCTATGTTGATGTGACAAAGAAGCATTCGGGAGCGGGACGTGCCCTCTATGAAGCTCTTGAAGCGGCTCTGAAGCGTCAGAATATACTGAATCTGTATGCCTGCATCGCATATACGGAGCGTCCCGATGAGCATCTGGACAACAACAGCACGGAATTTCATGCACACATGGGCTACCGCATGATAGGACGGTTCATTGATTGCGGATATAAGTTCGGCAGGTGGTATGATATGGTGTGGATGGAGAAAATGCTGGGGGAGCATACGGACAAGCCTGCGGCAGTAGTGCCTTATCCGCAGCTTAAAGACTGAAAAAAGCACGCAGCTTGATATCGGAGTCTGCGTGCTTTTGCTTATTCGGATATAAATTCGGCTATTGCTTCGGCGGTGAGCTTGGTCTGCTCCGATGATGATACGGAGGCTGTTCCGTCGCCTTTCTGTGCGCCGTAGCTTCCGAAGCCTGCGTGGTTTCCGCCGTCTATGATGATCTCACGGGTGTCGGGCGGCAGGTTTTTATAGTATTTTCTGTATGAATCAAGGTCAAGAACGCCGTCCTCCGTGCCGTATACGGACAGCACCTTTGTGCCGCTTTCGGATATGTCCGCAGTGGAAAATGACGCCAGCAGGACGAGTCCCTCAATGCCGTCCCTGTGGGAGACATATTCGGCAGCCATGCTTCCGCCGAGGGAATGACCGCCTATGTACCAGCTTTTTATGTGAGGATATTTTTCTATCACGGCGTCGGCGGCGTTTATGTCAAAAAAGGCAAAATTAAAGGGCATTTTCACAGCTGCGCACAGCACACCCTTTTCGGCAAGGCTGTGCATCAGCGGAGCATAGGCGGCAGGCTCTACCTTTGCGCCCTGATAGAATATGAAGCCTGCGGCAGGCTCGTCTGCGGGAAGAAATATCAGCGAACCGTCCGTGTCTTTCACGGTGACATTTTCATCGGACAGAAGCATCGCCTGTGCCGTGCTGTCCGCACTGTAATGATCGGCGGCGTATATGAAAAATGCCGCCGCAGCGGCTGCCATGACCGACAGGGTTATCAGCAGTATACGCAGGGGGAGGGGAGATTTTTTTGTTTTGGACATGGGGACCTCGGAATAGATTAAAATATATACTAAACAAATAAAAAACACGCAAACAACTGTTTGCGTGTTTTGCTTGGTGACCCGTACGGGAATTGAACCCATGATTACGCCGTGAAAGGGCGTCGTCTTAACCTCTTGACCAACGGGCCTTGATAAGCTGCCGATATTTCAGCAGCCCTCATTTGGTAGCGGCGGTGAGACTTGAACTTACGACCTACCGGGTATGAACCGGTTGCTCTAGCCAGCTGAGCTACGCCGCCATATGCATGGCATTTTGTTATGTCGTTTACTTTTGTGTTCGTCGCTGTTCCCTTGCGACTTAATCAGTATACTACATATTGCGGCATAAGTCAATAGTTTTTTGCAAAAAAATCTTATTTTGTCACATTGCACAAACAAATCAATATCTTCTTGAATTTATATAGCTATCATAACATACAAAAACAACATCTTTTTCCTTTTCTGCGGAATTTATGTCGATGCAGTATGTAAGTCTGCTGCTTTTGTCCTCCAGCCTTATCACATCAAATTCAAGGTGCAGGCTGCCTGTTTCGCCGGGATTCACCGCTGTCGAAGCGTCATAATTGTCGGGATAATATATCATGTCAAGATCACGCTTGTTGTCAACGTACTTCACCAGCGAGATATCCTTGGCGGCGAGGCTGAATGTGCTTCCGCCGTTGTTGACGATTCCTATATCCACACGTATCATTTCGCCCTCAATGCTGAAATTCTTGATATAAAGATCGGTAAAATCGGAGGAATATATCCCGTCGAAAGCCGCATCGGTATAATGGCTGTCCGCTTTCAGACCGTAAATATCCGTGCGGAACATGATGTCGGTCTTATATCCGATCAGAATAAGCAGAGCGGTAAACACCGCCAGAAGTATAAATATCAATATCGAGAACCGCCATGATCTTTTCTCGAATTCGGACATATCAATTCCCGAGCTGTTTTGCATTCATCTCACCGCTTTCCGTAAAATATCAGCCTGTCACGGCTTATCAGAACATATTGTTCCTTACTTCCTTGGCAATAAATCTTCCCTCAAGAGTCTGACCCTCAACATCGGGGTGCAGACCGTCTCGGAGATACTTGCCCTTGCTGTCGGTATTCTCAAACTTTTCGCAGATGCCGCTGCCGCTGTAACAGTCGATAAGCTGAACGGACATTCCTCTGCATATTTTCTTCATGTTTTCGATCTGATATTCGATCTTTTTGTTGTGATCGGGCTTGCCTGTCTGGATAGGCGTGCAGACGAACACTCTTACATCGGGATATTCCTCGATTATTCTCTGAATGCACCAGCGCATTGCTCCCGCTTCGGTGTATGTATTGTTAATATCTGCGGATTTTCCCATAAGTGCAAATTCGGCATTTCCGATAAACTGAGCGTCGTCATTTGTGCCCATTGCAAACATGAAAACATCGGGCTTGGGGAACTTGCCGCTCTTTACCTCCGAGATGAATTTCTGAACATGAACTACTGCGCAGTTGTTCATTCTCTTCTGCATCTCGTTCATATCGTCCGTATCTTCCCAGCCGTCGCTTATGCCCGCAAAGTCGGGAGCGTCGTAATCCTGAGTTTCAACGGTCACGCCGTTTTTAGTGAATTTTCTCTTATACCATACAGAGCTGCCGACAGCAGCATTGTGGTGAGAAGCAAAGCCCAGCAGCTTATATACATGATAAGACCACTGTTCGCCTGCCGTGATGCTGTCGCCGTCGATACCGAGATTAAGCTTTGAAAAATCAATGTTCATTTTAGTTTTCCTCCGAAGAATATATTTTCATAAATTGGCTGTAATTATCCGCAGATATGCGTTAATAATACTAATAAATCAATAAAACAACCGAAAGGACTGACAAGCCATGTCAAAAACAAAAGAATATGCTGTGATATTTCTGCTGGGCGGAGTTATATATTCCGCAGTGGAGGTCGTCACAAGGGGATTCACACACTGGTCAATGACAATTGCAGGCGGAATATGCCTGATGATAATATATCATCATTTTCTGACGCACCCCGATGACGGCATTCTTTCCCACTGCCTTTTCGGAATGATAACCATAACCTCCGTGGAGTTTGTTTTCGGCGTTATATTCAATATGATACTTGGCTGGAACGTATGGGATTATTCCAATATGTATCTGAATTTCATGGGGCAGATATGTCCCTCATTCAGTGCGGCATGGTTCCTGATAAGCGTTCCTGCCGTTATGATATGCGAAGCCGTCCGCAGCAGGATAGGCACAGCTCCCGTTACAGAACAGAGCTTTTAATGAAAGAGGTAAGCTCCTCCGCCATTTCGTTATGCTCGGGGATACGGGGGTGACCGTGAGTTGCACAGCCGTTGCGCTTAAAGACATTATGATATGCCTTTATGCCCTCGGCGTTCAGCTCATTTTTTATTTCCTCGATAGCATCGTCCCAAGTTTTATCATGGTTCAGCAGAGTTGTTGTAAGCACGAATTTTGTCTTGCTGCCGTAATTTTCGGAAAGTGCGCGGATAATTTTCTTATAGCCGTTCTTCCATTTTTCGTGATATTCGGGATCTGTGATATCAAGATCGTCCTTATCGGTAATACCGTTATGCTTATCGTTCTGACCCAAAGCGAAAACCACCACATCGGGTACATATTTTGAAAAATCCCACTGTGTAAGTTCGCCGCCCTCGGGGAAATAGCAGAGCTTATCATAGACGGATTCCATACCGATCATCTTAGGCCAATGGAAATATCCCGTATCATTAAATACAGCGATACCGCCCTGAGCGATATTATGTATCTGTGCATTCAGCTTTCTTGAAGTCTGCATCACGAAGCTATGCCACGAATTATCATATATCGAGCCATGATTTTCCGGATCGCATCTTCCGACAAAATCCACTGCCTCACTGACCTCACCTGCGCACACGCTGTCACCGTAGACCTCCATTTTAAGGTCATACTTAACATCATCGGGGACAAGTTCTCCGTTCTCGATCTCGATACCCTTTAACGAGAACATCTGATTTGCGGCATAGCGTTTATATATAATAATAGTATGTTCCGTATTTTCCTCAAGAGCGCCTGCTATTTTAAGGTCAACGTCCTTGCCGTTATTATTATAATCCATAGGAACGCAGCCGAGTCTGCCGTCAACAACATATCCGAGGGAGACATTTCCCCAGACATTTTTATTATTTATTCTTACGGTAACGGCAGTTCCCGTAAATTTAAATCTGACCTGAGAGCCGGCAAAATAGAAAGCGGGAGCCTCCGCATCGGAGAAATCTATTCTTCCCATATAGCTGATATTGGGATCATTCATTTTTATCATTTATACGACCATTCCTTTCGGGGCGATTATACTATTCTTTTAAAAGCGCACCCCTTTTATTATGACGCATTTTTCATGATTTGTCAATGATTTGAAAAGTTTTATTTAGATATGAAAAATGCATAATTTGATATTGACAAATACTTTTGATTATGTTATTCTTAAACAAGACACTTTAAGTGACAGATGATTAAAGCGAAGAGCGTTTTAATATAATATTATTTATTAAGGGGAAAAAATTATGTTTTCACGTATTACGGCGGCACTGATGGCCGCACTTATGGCATTTGCCGGTATCAGTATAAATGTATCGGCAAAAACAGCGGACACATCGACTCAGACAACACCCCAAAAGACGGAAGCTATGCAGTTCGTGGAAGATATGGGTATCGGTATAAATCTCGGAAATACCTTTGAAGCCTGTGGAGATTGGATAGCTCAGTGGGGAGACGGCACGGTTCATTCATATGAGACTGCATGGGGAAGCCCCATTATAACAGAGAAAATAATAAAAGGCTATAAAGACTCGGGTTTTAACACTCTCAGAGTGCCTGTGTCATGGTCAAATATGATGGGTGATGACTATACTATAAGCAGCGAATATGCAAATGCCGTAAAGCAGGTAGTTGACTGGGCTATGGCTCAGGATATGTATGTTATAGTAAATCTTCATTATGATAATGGCTGGCTTGAAAATTTTCCTACACAAAAGGAAGAGTGTATGTACCGATATAAGCGCATCTGGCAGCAAGTGAGCGATGTATTTAAGGACTATGATGAGCGGCTTGTTTTTGAGGGTCAGAACGAGGAGCTTGGTTGGAGCAGCGTTTGGAATCAGTGGGGCGGAACTAAAGGCAAAGCCAAATCATATGCTTTGGTGAATGAGATAAACCAGACTTTTGTCGATGTTGTACGTGCCTCGGGCGGAAAGAATAAGGCAAGATATCTCCTTATTCCGGGATATAATACAGGTATTGAAACAACAGTCGATAAGCTTTATAAGGTGCCGAAGGATAAGGAAAAGCACGTTATCATCTCTGTACATTATTATTCTCCCGCTACATTTGCGATACTTACCGACGATGCAAGTTGGGGAAAAAATCAAAGAACATGGGGTACGGATTCCGATATAAATGAGCTGAAAAAGAGCATGGATATGTTGAAAAAGCGCTTTCTTGATAACGGTATCCCCGTAATAATTGGAGAATATGGCTGTCCTATGGAAAACAAGGACATAAATTCTGTCAGAAAATATCTGTCAAAGGTGTGTGAGGAGGCTTACAGTATGGGAATGTGTCCTGTTTTGTGGAGTACTCCGGGACATATCTATGACAGAGAAGCCTGCAAGATATCCGACAAGATTATTGAGGCAAATTACAGGAAGATAGTTAAAAAAGGCAGGAAATAAAGAAATAAAAATCACCTGTACGCAGATCTTTTAAAGCTCTGTGTACAGGTGGTTTTTTTATCATATAAATAAGAACCTGTCTTCACAAGCGTATGCGCACGTCTTTTCGGCAAATTTTGCCTAAGACTGCGTTAAAAATCCTTGCCGGGCGGCAAGCCCGCCTGCGGATTTTTGCCTTGTCTTAGACAAAATTATGCTCGAAAATCCGCACACAGTTCTTGTGAAGACAGGTTCTAAGTCACCCAATAATATTGTAAAGCTTCTTCTCCTTGCTGCTGCCGCAGAGGAAATCGTAGGCGGTTTTCAGACACTCACCCTTTGAGATCCCCTCGGTGGGGTGGTATTTGTCCGCTGTCTGTGAAATGAATCCCATGCCTTTGGCTATCGCAATGTAGCCGCAGTAGGTGCTGCTTTCCGATACGTCACTGTATGGCTGCTTGTATATTCCTTTTATCTTCGCCGCATCGGAAGAGTTGGTGTAAAATTCAACGTATATCTTCGCAAGCTCTTCCCGTGTCAGCTTCTCGTTCAGCTTGGGGTTCGGGACGGTTACATATACACCCTTTTCGACGTCCCATTTTGAGGTTGAGGGGTAAAGCCTGCTGAGGTATATGTCGTAGGCGTCTTCGCAAAGATCAATAAACTGCCCTATGGTGATGTCCTCATCGGGGGCAAGAACGCTGTCCTTTGTGATGTATATGCCGTAGTCCAGCAGAGTGTTTATTTCCTTTTCGTATTTGTAGCCCGATATGTCCGTGTATTTTATCTCAACGGCTTCTTCCTGCTTTTCGTCGGTGTAGTATGGGTCGCCGCTGTAATTTATCCTCTCGCCTGTGAGTGCGTTGATGATGTAATTGTCGTCAAATTCATATGTCAGATAGGTGTGGGACTTGAATTTCAGATCAAGGAAGCCTGTGTAGTAAAGATCGGGCTTCATGTGGGCAAAAAGCTTTTCGTAGGCTGTGTCCTCCGATACAAGCTTTGCTTCGGGGAATTTCATGTCGTGGTAAGTGTAGTCGAAATTCAGTACCTCGCCCAGTGAGTCAACGGTTATGTTAATGTGGTCAAAATCGGTGGGCAGACCGTTTACGTATCTTGTGTAGGTAAGGATCTGTGAGGTGCTGTCCTTGTAGATAGTTGAGCATTCGGTGAGCTTGTATTCAGACGCTTTGTCACCGAGGAAGTGCTTTGCGGCAGCATCGGCTTTTTTTACGGCATCGGCGTGCTTTACAGTCGTTGTGTTTTTGGTGGGACTCTCCTTGCCGTAGGCGTATGTTTTGCTGAACTGGATTATCTCGCCTGTTTCTGCGTCCATTAAAACATTGAGATATACCGAGTCCTTTGTTTTGTCCGAGGTGGTGTAGGTGTAGCTGAACAGAAGAGCTGCCTTTGTTTCGCCCTTGGTGTTTTCATATTGTGTAAGACTGCGGCTTTTCTGGATAAGACCGTCATTGAACTTGATTATGCCGTCCGATTTGATTATTTCAAGCGCCTTTTTTGCGGAGATGTAGCTGCTTTCCTTGTCGATAGCGGAAAGCTCGGCTTCGGAGAAATCCTCGTCACAAACGTCCTCTGTCTCTGTGACTTCTTCCATATATTCGCCGCCGTCGCCTGTGTCCCATGTGTAGGCGTCGGTGTAGGAGTATTTCTTCATGTCATTGTAAATAGAGGTGTATTCGCCTGTGAGTGCGTCTATCTCATTTTCGCCGTCGTTTTTCGGAGCATATACGGGGAGAATGAATTTTTCGTTGGTGTATGTTCCTGTTTTGGAGTCATAGTTTCTCTTGCTGAACATACTGTAATAGGCTTTAAGTCCCTTGCGCTGTTTGAATATTTCCGAAACCTCGCTGACGGAAAGCTTCTTTGATGAGTCGGGGAGCTGTGCATCGTTCCACCAGTTCAGCTTGAAGCTGATAAGCTTTCCCGTGTCACGGTCTATTGTGATCTGACCGTGATTGCGCTTTACGGATATGCCGTTTTCGATTCGGTTTATATTGTATGTTACGTTTTTGTAGGTAAGCGAATAGTTTGAGGTGCTTCGTTCGATAACCGCATTTCCTTTAAGATTTGGGACAAGCTGCTTCAGATATTTTTCAGCATACTGCTGCTGTTCATCGGAGCTGAGCTTTGCAAAGGAGGGGGTGGTGTATCCCGAATCTTTTTCATTGTAATAATAGTAGTCGGTGAGCATACCGCCGTGATATTCAACGGTGATGCTTTCGGGGACGGTCTTGTATGTTGTTCCGTTGTCACGCTGGACTGTCTTTTCACGGTACCATTTCAGCTTGTAGAATGTCATTCCGTAGGAGGTCTTTGTTTCGTAATCGAACTCTTTCAGTGCGGAGGGGATCTCTATAAGCTTTTTGACGTCCGATATTGCCGCTTTAAGACCCTCTGTTTCCGCCGATGATGCTGCCGATACCGCCGCATATGCGGTGATCCCCGTGTTTATCGGCATTGCCGAGGCTGATATTACCGCCGCCATGACCAGTGCTGCTGTTTTCATTGATACTTTCATGATGTTTTTCCCCTTTGTTGTTTTTATTTATTTTATCAGTCCAAGAATGCATAATTAGAATGCATAATTATCATAAATGAAATTATCCGAATATTCCTTTATCGACTGAATAATGCTGTAAAGATGTGCGCCGTCGCTTTCGGGATATTTCTGCGCATATTTAAGATTTTCCGTTGCATTGAATGTATAGTTCTTTCCGCCGCAGGTGATATTTATGGTGTAGTTTTCCACCGAATCGTCCTCTTCGGGAGAATAGGATTTGTCGGTGCGCTTGTATTTGTCAAGCAGGAGAGTGTAATATGTGCTGTCGTAATCAATTGCTTCGTCCATGTCGAAAACCTTGTATTCGTCCAGCATGGAATACATTGCCTGCATATCACGTCCGCTTACTCCCAGCTCGGTGTATTCCAGCTGTTCGCAGTCGCCTCCGCTTACGCATAATGAATCGGAATCGGTGCTGAATATTGTCTTTGTCCAGCCGCTGCCGAAGCTTGTGTTTGTTACCGTAAGGGTTATGTTGAAGTCATCGGGGCGCTTTGCCTTTTTGCTGTATCTGCCTCTCCACTTTCCGCTTTTTGTGAAGTAATAGTTTCCGCTGCCTATTTTCGTCTTTCCCGTCGCCGCAAGGGCGTTGCTTCCGAAATGATACCAGCTGCCGTTTATCTTGCTCCAGCCGTATACTTCCTCGCCGCCGCGGTAATATCTGAGTCCCGAATCGGTATTCACAAGTCCCGTATAGTTTGAAGATATGTTTAATGCCGCTTCGCTCTGCACGAACATTTCTTCGTCGAGCGCCGCTGCCGAAAGTGCCGATGATGATAATGCTGTTGCCGCCGCAAGGACCGCTGTTATTCTCTTTATTGTATTCATTGTAAATTCCTCTCTTTCGCCGAAGCTTTTGTTTTATGTTTTCACTTATAAAACAAATGTTAAAGGGGAAATTTTTCATGATTTCACGATGTTTACAAAAAATTAATAATTGTGAGTGCATATTGCCCGAAAATTCGCTTTTTTATCGCAATGTTTTATTGCATAATCGGGAAAAGTATGTTATAATTAATGATACAAATACTGTGTGTCAACAAAATGATAAGGAGGTCTGCAATATGGCTGAAATACATAAGGACGGAGAGGTTATAGTTACAGTCAGCCCCGATTTCAGAAATGCGTTTGTCAGCATATATTCTGCCTCGGGAAACGGAAGAAATGTTACATATGACGATGTTATTTCCGCACTCAACGAAAAGGGCGTAAGGTATAATATAGATACAGACAGGCTCCATAAGATATTTGAGGAAGAGATTTTTGACCGTCAGGTCCGTGCCGCTGTATGGAAAGCTCCCGTTGACGGTGTTGACGGCAGCATAAAATATTTCTTCGACACCGAATTAAAGCTCCGCCCCAAGACCGACGAAAGGGACGTTGCCGATTATAAGGATCTGGGATATATCCGCAATATCACCAAGGGAACGGTCATTGCCGAGATAACTCCCCCTACCGTGGGTGAGCCGGGCATGGATATCCGCGGCGTTGAGTTGAAGCAGATACCCGGACGTGAACCGAAATATGTTGTTGGATCAAATACTGCGCTAACCGAGGACGGCTTGCAGATAGTTGCCACCGAGGACGGTCATCTCAGCTATACGGCGCAGGGCGGATTTTCCGTTTCAACCGCTATCACTATCAACAGCGATATTGATTCGTCTATCGGAAATATTGATTTTATCGGAGATGTTTCCGTCAAGGGCGAGGTCTGCGAGAATTTTAAGATATCCTCCGCAAAAAGCATCACCGTTTACGGAAATGTCAACGGCGCATCTCTTGAGGCGGGAGGGGATATCACCGTCAAGGGCGGCATAATCAATTCCCATGTTGTGTGTCACGGAAAGGTGAATGCGCAGTTCTGCGAGTATTCCGACATCACCTCCGACGGGGATGTCGAAGCTAAGAATTTCGTTGTGTGCAATGTCTACTGCGGCGGAAAGCTCACTTCGTCGAAAACACTCAGCGGCGGAAAATATACCTGCATAAACGATGTTTTTGCTGTCTCGGCAGGAACTCCAAACTATTCGCCTACGGAAATACTTATCGGAGACAATGCGGTGCTTAATTCCGAAAAGGCGGAGCTTACCAAAAAATCGGCGGAAAATGCCGCAAGCATAGGCCGCTGCACTCAGATAATAGATTTTCTCAACGAAAAGAAAAAGCAGCTGTTCAGGCTCCCCGAGGACAAGGAACAGCTGTTGGGTCAGACCGTCAAGACGAAGATCAATCTTCAAATGGAGATAAAGCGCATTGAAAAGCGCCTGAAAGAGATCGACGAGAGCCTTGCCGTCAAGCAGTATCTTTCTTTCGGGTGCAGGGGAACTGTATATCCGGGAGTAAAGGTGGTCATCGGCGAAAGCGTGTATCAGGTTACGAACGAGTATCACCGTGTAAGATTCCGCACGGGAAATGACGGAAACGTTGAAGTTGTTCCATATTAATAGGTATAAAAATAAAAATATCCGATCTGTGTCCGCTTTGTTACGGATACGGGTCGGATATTTTTATGACGTTTTGATATTTTTGTACAGAAAATGAACAAAGTAAACAATCACTATACATTTCACATATTGTCAATATATTTTATACTATGATATAATAAATCTACACTAAATAAGAGCCATTGTTTTTATTTATGATACGTCCGATCAATTCGATAACCATACGTAATCAGAGCCGATATGCACTGTGCATATCGGCTCTGATTATTTTCTGTTCTCCGACATATTTATCGGAGAACTAAAACGGGGGAAAATGAAATATGAAAGGGTTATATGAAGATGAATTTTCTTATCAGTTATTGTCGCTGCTGTTGCTGTCGGAAGCCTTATTGCTGTCATCGGACTGTGTGAGTGTTACAACAACGTCCTCGTTGCCTGTGCTTCTTGCGAGAGTAAGAGTGATCGTATCGCCGATCTCCTTTTTGTCCTTAGCGGCTGTAAGATCGTCCATGCTCTCTACCTTTTCACCGTCTGCCGCAACGATAACATCGCCCTCGGAGATGCCCGCAGCTTCTGCACCCGAGCCTTCGGAAACGGATACTACCATAACGCCGCTGTCAACGGGAAGTCCGTAGTAACGCATAACGGCTGCTGTGATGTTTGTGCCTGTAATGCCGATCTGGGGTGTGCGGTTGGTGACATAGCCCTGATTCATAAGGTCGTTGATAAGAGGCATTGCGTCTGTTATAGGAATTGCGAAGCCAAGACCCTCAACGGTCGTTGTTGCAAGCTTTGAAGATGTGATGCCCACTACCTGACCGTATTCGTTGATAAGGGGACCGCCCGAGTTGCCCGGGTTGATAGCCGCATCTGTCTGGATAAGAGTCATTGATGCGCTGCCGCCCGAGGTAAGCTCAACGGAAAGCTCACGGTTAAGACCCGAGATGATGCCCTCCGAAACGGAAAGTCCAAGTCCCATAGGATAGCCGATAGCAACTGCTCTGCTGCCCATTGTAAGGTCATCGGAGTTGCCGAATTCGGCTGCGGAAAGTCCGTCTGCTTCGATCTTGAGGACTGCAAGGTCGGAATCGGTGTCTGTGCCGATGATCTGTGCCTTGTATTCGGTCTCGTCGTCGGAGAGGATAACGGTTACCTCGTCAGCCTGCTTTGTAACGGTCTGATAGGAGCCGCTGTTTCCGAAGAAGCCGCCGCCGTTTCCGAAGAAGCTGAACGGGTTGTTGTAATAATTGTTGTAATCGTTGCTGCCGTCGCCCTGAACGTATTCCTGAACATCGGTCTGAACAACGTGTGCGTTTGTGATGATGTAGCCGTCACTGCTGAGGATTATTCCCGTACCTGTGGAGGAACCGTCGGAGAATGTTGAATGAACACATACAACGGAGGGGGAAACCTTTGTAACGATATCCTGTGTGCTGAGGCTCTGACCGTTGGTGGAACTGCCCAGCAGTGAGCTTACCGTTGCGGAAGCATCGGAAGCTGTTGTGGAGATCGTGTTGTTCTGAACGGGAGCGGTCGTTTCGGCAGGCTTTGATTCCGTCTCGGAGGAGGAAGCGGCAACTGCCGAGCTTTCCGTATTCATTTTATTCTGAAGATATGCACCGCCGAAGCCTGAAGCACCGCCTGCGATAACTACCGCAAGGATAAGGGCGGCTGTTTTCTTTGCGCTTGACTTTTTCTTTTCGGGCTTTTCGGATACATCTACATAGTTATAATTGTTTTCATACATACAAATCATTTCCTTTCTATCTGTATGATATTTCTGTATTTTATTATGTTCTTTATTTATTCCGTCATGCTGTCCTTTTGTTTACAGTTTATATGATAAAGCCCTTGTGTGTAAACTGAGTGAAATGCTATTGAAAAAAAGTTAAAAAGAAAAAATAATATGTGTGTTTAAACAAAAAAAGAGGCATATTCCACTATAAAAGGGAATATGCCTTAATGTATATCGGCTGTCGGATATATCAGTAAACGTCTACTGATGCAAACTTAATAGAATAAACGGCATCGGTAACAAATTCTTCAAGATCTATCTTATAAGGATCTCCGAATACAATTTTGCTGCGGTTTGCAATGTATACGGACTTGATGTATGAGTTGTTCTGATCGTAAAGCTCGATCTTTATGGTAGCGTAATAGTTTGCATTTGTAAGGGGCTTTATCCAGCCGGTAATAGTAACTCTTCCGCCGTCCTTGTCATTTTTCAGCTTCAGATCATATACGTTGATCTTGCTGTTTACAAATGAAGGAACTTTGACATTCACCTTTGAATAGTCAACAGCCTTTTTCTCAATGGAAACAAGACCGTTTTCATCTACAATATAGATGTAGCCGTCCTTTTCGACTTCCTTTGAAACTGCATATCCCTGCTTGCCGAAGTAATAATAATCGTCGTCAATGCAGGTGAAGCCGCTTGCAAGCTTGCCCGATGAATCCGTGCCGTAGGTCTTGCCGTTTATAACAATGACTTCGTTTCTGGGCATTGTTTCGTAGGTTCCGTCATCATTGAAGCGGTATACGGACTTTTCGATAATTATACAGCCTGTCTGCATAATGCCCTTCTTGCTGAAATAATATTTGTCCTTGCCGATAGTCTGCCAGCCCGTTGCCATTTCGCCATTGCTGCGGAAAAACATTTTCTTTCCCGAGGAAAGCGTGCGCCAGCCTGTTTTCATGACGCCCTTTTTGCTGAACCAGTAAGTCTTTCCGTCAATGGTTTTTACTCCAGTTACGGGCTTGCCCGATTCATAATAGTATTTCTTGCCGCTTTTTGTGACCCAGCCGCTTTCGGCTTTTGCGGAAGCGCAGGAAACTGTGACCTCTGCGGTCTCGGCGCTTGTTACCAAAGCGGCAGAGCTGAGAGCCATGGAAGCCGCAAGGATAAAGGAAACTGCTTTTTTCATTATTACCCCGTCCTTTTTTCATTATAAATATGAAACAAATACGCTGTTTCTCGGCAACAGTATATCATATAAAATGGTAATTTGTCAATATGTGATTCAAATAGTGCATAAGCTGATTGACGACAACAGCTTTCTGACGGTTGCACTTATTATAAAGATATGTTATAATGAAACTATTATAAGTATGTAAGGAGATGTGAATGTGGAGGGCAGAAGAAGCGGAACAAGACTGGACAGATTTCTTGCGGAGCAGCTCAATATCTCACGCACCGACGCAAAGGAGCTTATCAAAAAGCGAACAGTGACTGTGAACGGTGAGACTGCAAAGCTGTTTGATATGAAGATAGACCCCAATGAGGATAAGGTGATGTCGCAGGGGAAGCCTGTGGTGTACCGTGAATTTATTTATATAATGCTGAATAAGCCTGCGGGAGTTGTGTGCGCAGTCAAGGACGCACTCTCCGAAACTGTGCTGGAGCTTATCCCTCCCGTGCTTCGCCGAAAGGGACTTTTCCCTGCGGGCAGGCTGGACAAGGACACCGAGGGCTTTGTGTTCATCACCGATGACGGCGCTCTTGCCCACAAGATGCTGTCGCCGAAGAGCCATGTGGAAAAGCTTTATCTGGCGCAGCTGGAGCATGAGGCGGAGGATTCCTATATCCCGCTGTTTGAAAGCGGCATGGAGATAGACGGCGGCGAGAAATGTCTCCCCGCAAAGCTGAGTATCTGCGAGGACAGACGCTGGGTCTATATCACTCTCTGCGAGGGAAAATATCATCAGGTAAAGCGCATGGCCGAACGTGCGGGAAATAAAGTAGTTTACTTAAAAAGGGTTAAAATAGGCGGCATTGAGCTGGACCCCGAGCTGCCTTTGGGGCAGTGCCGTGAAATATTGCACAAAGAAATACTGAATCTTTATACAAAATAATTGCAGGTTTTCAACACTTTTTAGCGGTTTGGGATTTTTTCGTCAAACTTAATAAATAATTTTTTTAAAGTTTGGGTAATAAGTGACTTGTTTTAACGGGGGTAATCTGCTATTATATTAATAGAGCCGAATGATTTATGATTTATGTACGGAAACAAAGATTAATGCGTAAGCTTACCGGCTGCGGTATTGGAAATGCCGGTTTAATCAACGATTCCTTATAAAACTAAGCCTCGGCAGCATTTTTAGATTTTTAGGGAGGTTCACCTACATGGCAAGTTTGTCGCTTAGATCAATTTATAAGAAATACCCCGGAGGCGTTGTAGCCGTATCGGACGTTAATCTCGAAATCAAGGATAAGGAATTTATTATCCTTGTAGGTCCTTCAGGCTGCGGAAAGTCCACAACTCTTCGTATGATCGCAGGCCTTGAGGAAATTTCCGAGGGCGAGCTTTACATCGGAGACCGTCTTGTAAACGACGTTGCTCCTAAGGACAGAGATATCGCAATGGTTTTCCAGAACTATGCTCTGTATCCTCATATGACAGTATTCGAGAACATGGCTTTCGGTCTTAAGCTCCGTAAGGTTCCTAAGGACGAGATCAGCCGTAAGGTTGAGGAAGCTGCAAGAATCCTCGACATCTCTCACCTGCTCGACAGAAAGCCTAAGGCTCTGTCAGGTGGTCAGAGACAGCGTGTTGCTTTGGGTCGTGCTATCGTTCGTGAGCCTCAGGTATTCTTACTTGACGAGCCTCTTTCCAACCTCGATGCAAAGCTCCGTGCTCAGATGAGAACAGAGATCTCCAAGCTCCACCAGAAGCTGGGTACAACATTTATCTACGTAACACATGACCAGACAGAGGCTATGACAATGGGTGACCGTATCGTAGTTATGAAGGACGGTTTTGTTCAGCAGGTAGATTCTCCTCAGAACCTTTACTCCAGCCCTGTAAACCTCTTCGTTGCAGGATTCATGGGTTCTCCTCAGATGAACTTCATAGATGCAGTTCTCAGAAAGACAGAGGACGGCAAGTATACAGTTGAGTTCGGTTCCGAGGATACTAAGACATCCCGCGGCAAGAAGTATTATGTTGAAGTTCCCGAGTCCAAGGTTGACGATGTTGCTCTCTCCGAGCTCGTTGACAAGGAGATCATCATGGGTATCCGTCCCGAGAACATTCACGATGAGGAAATGTTCCTCTCCGCTGCTAAGACAGGTATCATCGAGTGTGACGTTGAGATCACTGAAATGATGGGTGCTGAGACATACCTCTACCTCAACTGCGAGGGTATTTCCCTTACAGCTCGTGTAGATCCCCGCTCCACAGCTCGTCCCCAGGATACTATTAAGGTTGCTATCGATCCTAACAAGATCCACATCTTCGACAAGGAAACAGAAAAGACAGTTATCAACTGATTTTTCTGCAAAAGTTGAATTTTCAGACGCCGTATCTTATGATACGGCGTCTTTTTTGATGTGCAGATGCATATACATATACAAAAAAATAAGGAGAAACGCTATGTATATGTATCCCTTTGAGCCGATAGAGCTTGAATATAATTCCCTTGCGCCCGAGATAAGCGAATATACGCTGTGCTTTCACTATAACGGTCATTATAAGAAGTACACGGAACGGCTCAATGAGCTGGTGAAGGATAATCCGAGACTGCGGACAATGCCGCTGGAAAAGCTGCTGGGCAGCATGGTGGAGGATATCCGCTTCAATGCAGGCGGTGTGTATAATCATATGCTGTATTTTTCGGGAATGACCCCCTGCGGCAGCAAAATGCCCGAGGAGACGGAACGTGCGCTGAGCAGGTGCTTCGGCAGCTGTGATGAGTTTTTCAGACGGTTCGGAAATACCGCCGAGGGGCTGAAAGGCTCGGGCTATGTCTGGCTCTGCATGGACAGACAGCATAACCTAAGGATAGGTACTACCGTTAATCAGAACACGCCCGATATTGATAATCTGCGGCCGCTGCTGTGCTGTGATGTATGGGAGCACGCTTATTATCTCGACAGGCAGAGCTGCCGAAAGGATTATATCAATGCGTGGTTCAGGCTTATCGACTGGGAAAAGGTGAATGCCGAGCTGTGCAGATAATTGCACGTATAAAAAAAGCCGCAGAATTTTCTGCGGTTTTTTGGCATGATTCATCTCCTGCGGATAGCGATGTTTCCCATTGAGAAACCGCCGCCCGAAGAACTTCCGTTGAATGTAACGGCTGAATGGCGTATGGAATTCATTCTTTCGTTGTCGCTGATAACACGCATTACCTCTGCGGTGTTTATCGCATCGGCGAGAGCGCCGTGTTCCGTGCCCTTGAAGTATATTTTCAGCGTTCCCAGAGCGTTTGCGAGTCCCATTGACTTTGTGAAGCCCATTTTCCGCTGATATATCTCCTGGAGATCTATCCAGTGGACGAAAAACATATCAAAGTTTTCATCATCATAGCATTTCAGGTCGATCTCGTTGAGCATTACAGAACGGTCGGAGTTGCTCCATGAATAAAAGCTGTGCGGCTCGGGACCGATCCAGTCCATGAAACGGTACATTGCATCGGAAAAGTTCGGTTCGTTTTCCAGCTGTTCGTTGCTTATTCCCGTAAGCGAAGATATTTTCGGCTCAACAGCGTTGTGCTGCGGCTTGATATACTGCTGAAAGGTCTTTACACGTTCAAGGCTGTCGTTGAGCATCACTGCGCCTATCTCGATTATCTCCTGACGTGCGGTATTGCGCAGTTCGGGGTCACGTATCGGATTAAATTCCAGATCAAGGATTATTTTATTGTGATTCCTGGGCATTGTGTTCACTTCCTTTTGAATTATATTATACCACCGCCGAGGCGATTTTGTCAATATTGATCGTTTATCGGACAGATCGTAAAAAAATCGGTCCCGCATATGCTGTGGGACCGACTGTGATATTTAAGAGCTTATATTACTTCTTGTAGTTGATGTCGTAGTGAACTACATAGGAGCCCTGAGTGTACTTGGTGTGCTTGGAAACGCTCTTTACCTTGGAGCTGCAGCTCTTTGCATACTTGTTGAGAGTTGTTGCATAGGAGCCTGTCATCTTGTCGTAGATAGCCTTGGAGCTTACTCTGATCTCAACAACTGTGTCGCCGTTCTTAACAGCTGTCTTGATCTGCTTCTTGAGGGCATTGAGAGCGGAAGAAGCACTTGTGTAGTTCATCTTGTTCTTGATGAAGTAGTTGTAAGTTGTCTTTGTGCAGGTAGGAGGTGTGAAGAGCTTGATAACTGTGCCGTTGGAACGTGTTATCTTGTTGATGTTGAAGTGAGTGTAATCGTGGATCCACTTGTCGGGAACCAGGAAGAACTCATACTGGAGATAGCTGGAATCATAATCGTTGATAGGATCGCCCCATGTTGCATCGAGGTTGTACCAGCCGTTGCCGCAGTAAACGATGTTCCATGCGTGGGAAGAACCTTCATCGTTTGTACCTGTAACTACCATGCTCTTGATGCCGGCCAGATCGCAGAGATACTGCATTGTCTTTGCATAGCCTGCGCACTGGAGCTTTTCACCCTTTACGAAGCCGCCGTAGATAGTTGCGTTGTACTTTTCGGCAGAAAGCTCGAAATCGTTGTTAAGAATGAGCCAGTCATAGAAAACCTTCAGCTTGCCGTAGGTTGTAGACTGCTTCTTAGCCTTTTTCATAAGGGACTTGATGTTCTTGTTCATCTTGTCCTGCATCTGCTTGATCTCGTCTGTATCTGTTGTCTTGTAGTTGATGAACATATACTCGGAGCCTGTGGAGCAGTTCTCACCGAGCCAGAAGAGCTGAGGCTCCTCGTGGAATACCAGTGTATATACCTTTAAAACCTGATCGCTTGTAAGACCGGAGGGGATCTCTATTGCCGCATTGAGGTTTCTTGCAGCCTCAACGATGAGCTTATAGAGCTTCTTTTCCGATGTGGAAAGCTTCTTGTAAGCGTATCTTGTTGTGTAGTTTGTCTTGTATCCGGAGCTTTCAACGATATCCTGGAGCAGATAGCCCTTTGATGCGCTGTCGGAAGAAGCTGTGTATGCTTCAACGTTAGCTGCGGAATAATCAGCTGCGGACGCAGCCAGTGATGTGAGTGTGGAGCAGGACATTGCCATAGCAAGAGCTATGCCCGCAATTCTTTTTGCTGCCTTCATTTTAAAATACTTCCTTTCTTGAATTCTGTCCGTGCAGACGATATATCTGCCGACAATTTTTCTCTGATACTTTGGATTATAGCACAATTTAGAAAAAACGTCAACTGAATGAAAGGAATTTTGATAAACTTTGTATATCTGAACAAAACAGCTGCTTGATTTAAGGGGGTAAACGGTTATTTTATAACATTGATACTTTTTGTTGTTTTTTATTGTAAAAAGGAAGTAAAACAGCATATAAAATGAAAACGGCATATCCGCCGAAATAAGCGGATATGCCGTTTCCCAAACGCCTGTGAGCGTATCTTTTAAATTACTTGGAGAGCATCCAGATGTTGCGTGCGTACTCGTCAACAGCACGGTCTGCGGAGAAGATGCCTGCGCCTGCGATGTTGTGGAGGGACATCTTGTTCCACTTGTCTCTGTCCTTGTAGCACTCGGAAACATACTGCTGTGCGGACTGATAGGAATCGAAGTCAGCCAGTACCATGTAAGGATCCTTGAACTTCAGAGAGTTTGCAACCTCCTCGAATGTGCAGCCGTTGATGCCGTTGTACATTCTGCCGAGAGCCTTTCTGATAACATCGTTGTTATTTACATAGTCCTCGGGACGGTAGCCCTGGGCCTGCTTTGCGAGAACCTCGTCTGCGGTCATACCGAAGATGAAGATGTTCTCGGGGCCTACCTGCTCCTTGATCTCAACGTTTGCGCCGTCGAGAGTGCCGAGAGTAAGTGCGCCGTTAAGCATGAGCTTCATGTTTCCTGTACCGGAAGCTTCCTTGCCTGCCAGAGAGATCTGCTCGGAGACTTCTGCTGCGGGCATGAGCAGCTCGGAGAGGGATACACGGTAGTCCTCCAGGAAGATTACCTGGAGCTTCTTGTTGATCTTGGGGTTCTTTCTGATCTCTTCGCCCAGTGCCCAGATCATCTTGATGATCTGCTTTGCCAGATAGTATCCGGGAGCAGCCTTTGCGGCGAAGATATAAGTCTTGGGGACATAATCCATATCGGGGTTCTCAAGGAGCTTGTTGTACTCGGAGATGATATTCAGAGCGTTGAGGTGCTGTCTCTTGTATTCGTGGAGACGCTTTACCTGAACGTCGAAGATACCGTCTGTATTGAGGACAATGCCTGTTGTCTGCTTAACATACTTGGCAAGACGCTTCTTGTTTTCCAGCTTGATATCCTCCAGAGTTTTGAGGACCTTTGCATCGTTTTCAAACTTGACAAACTTTGAAAGCTCGGCTGCGTTCTTCTTGAAGCCGTCGCCGATAGTTTCGGAGAGGAGCTTTGTGAGTCCGGGATTGGACTGGAGCAGCCAGCGGCGGTATGCGATACCGTTTGTTACGTTTTGGAACTTGTGAGGTGTATCGTTGTACTCGTTGTTGAAGATATCCTGCTTAATGATCTCGGAGTGAAGCTTGGAAACACCGTTTACGCTGTGTGAAGCGCATACGCAGAGCAGAGCCATGTGTACCTGATTGTTCTGGATAATGGACATTCTGGAAACCTTGCCGCTGTCGTTGTATCTTTCCATAAGATCCTCGCAGTAACGGCGGTTGATCTCGCAGATGATAGAGAAGATACGGGGAACGATCGTGCGCATAAGGTTAACGTCCCACTTCTCCAGAGCCTCTGCCATAACAGTGTGGTTCGTATAAGCGAATGTGTTTGTAACGATGTGCCAGCTCTTTGCCCAGCTGTAGCCGCAGTCATCAAGGAGAATACGCATAAGCTCGGGGATAGCAAGGGTGGGGTGAGTATCGTTAACGTGGATAGCAACCTTTTCGTGGAGGTTGTCAAGTGTGCCGTAAACGGACATATGACGGTTTACGATATCGCCTACGGAAGCAGCGCACATGAAATACTGCTGACGGAGACGGAGAGACTTGCCCTCCAGGTGGTTATCGTTGGGGTAAAGAACCTTGGAGATAGCCTGAGCAACGGTATTCTGGCTGAGAGCCTTTTCATAGTCGCCCTGGTTGAACATATTCATATCAAAGGAAGGAGCCTTTGCCTGCCACAGACGGAGAACGGAAACGCCCTCGCTGTCGTAGCCGGGAACATACATATCATAAGGAACGGCAACAACTGTGCTGTAATTTACATAAGAGATGTGGTGATACTGCTGATCCCAGTATTCCTGAAGCTCGCCGTCGAAGTGAACTTCGATGGACTTGTCCTTTTTGGGAACGAGCCATGTCTCGCCGCCGGGAAGCCAGTTATCGGGAAGCTCTGTCTGCCAGCCGTCCTCGATCTTCTGCTTGAAGATACCGTACTCATAGCAGATAGAATAGCCCATAGCGGGATATGCGTCTGTTGCAAGACCGTCAAGGTAGCAGGCAGCAAGACGTCCCAGACCGCCGTTTCCGAGACCTGCATCAGGCTCGTACTCATAGATCATATCAAGGTTAACGTCCCAGCTCTTGAGAACATCCTCAACCATTTCGTTGATACCGAGGTTAAAAAGGCTTGTCTTAAGGGAACGGCCCATAAGGAATTCCATGGAAATATAATAGATTTCCTTCCTGCCTGCGGAATGGGTCTTGTTTCTGAATTTTCTTCTTTTTGCACGGAGGATCTCAACAACTACCGAGGAAAGCGCCTTGTAGATCTGATTATCGGAAGCGTCGATGGGAGTTACGTTGAATTCCACCTGGAGTTCATTGCGGAGCTTTTCTTCAAAGTCCTCTTTGGTGATGATAGGCATCATGGACATCTTCTCCTTTTTTCTATAAATAAGTATGCTTACAAAAGGCAGACTTCGGAATCGATCTTACTAAAGACAGGTCCTTAAAAACAACAAAACGCAAAACAGGGTAAATCTGCCCTCGGGACATCATGATTTCCGTTTTTGGGCGGAAAATATATACAATATGACCCATTAACCATTATAGCGTATTTCTCAATCGTTTTCAATAGGAATAATATACAAATAAACAACGATTATAAGAGGCAATTATAATATGGGCGCGGCTTTTTATGTTCGGTTTTTGCGAATCGGGTTCATATATGAAAAGTAGATATTCAAAAATTTTTGCCGCACAAAAAAATATTTTTTGTTTTTGGGGGACACCGAAAACATATTTTTTTGCTAAAAATCAGACCGATAATGTAAAAATATGCGGATTTTGTTGCAAATATGCTGTAAAATCAAGCCGTATATTATATATTTAATGTACAAAATCAACAAACCGAAATTTTTTTGAAAAAACCTATTGACTTTTCTGCGGAAGTGTTATATAATAAACAAGTCGTCAGAGATAAGACAAAAACGAAAACGAAAAAAACCAAGAGGTTTGACAGTTGAAGTTCTTTGATATCGGGCGGCAACGAATGGGAGCATAGCTCAGCTGGGAGAGCATCTGCCTTACAAGCAGAGGGTCATAGGTTCGAGCCCTATTGTTCCCACCAAATCGCAAGGTTTCCGATGAGAGATCATCGGAAACGAGCGGTAAATTAAATAGTGGCCCGATAGTTCAGTTGGTTAGAACGCCGCCCTGTCACGGCGGAGGTCGAGAGTTCGAGTCTCTTTCGGGTCGCC
>CAKSKG010000009.1 GCA_934464775.1 uncultured Oscillospiraceae bacterium | reverse complement strand
GCCTCTAAAAACCATAGTGCCTCAGATGCGCAGTCAGATTTTTCGTCAGATTGTATAGAAATTTCGCAGGCATACTGCCGTATGTCAAGAAATTTATGTGCAAGATGACGGAAAATCTGCAAGCAGATGAGGTACTAAGGCTTTAGCCGGTGGTTTTTAGAGGTGACCTTTATTTTTCAAGCCTCGCAATGCTTACGCATTTCTCGCATTAAGGGGAGTTTCGCCGTCTGGCGGAGATGTTCTCCTGACGGAGAACCGACCACGGGCTCCGCCCTGTTGGATTTGCTCTCCTGCGGAGAGCTGCAAGCTTTAAAAAGCTTGACCAAACTTTTTATACTGCGTTACTCTCTACTGTTTTTTACTTCCTTATTTCATGCTGCGGTATTCGCCGGGAGTAATACCCTCGTTCTTTTTAAACATCACGGAAAAATAAGAACTGTCGGGAAAGCCTGCCGCCGCCGCGATCTCGGAAATTGATTTATCCGAATACACAAGCATTTCCTTTGCGTGCTGGATACGCACCTTTGCCAGATATTCCATAGGCCGCAGGTGGAAATTTTTCTTGAAAAGTCTGCATAAATGCTGCTCGGTGATGCCTGCGGTCTTTGCAAGATCCGCAAGCTTGATTTGTCCTGCATAGCGCTCCTCGATATACTGGAGCACGTCCGCAAGCGCCGCCGTATTCACGGAGGAAAGCTCCGACTGTCTGTTATCGGCTATTTTGCGGTATTCTATCAGCAGATCGTAAAGCTTTGCGGAAGCGTAATGATTGCCGTAGAGCTTATCGCTCTTTATAATATAGTATGCCTTGCTGATTATGCCGCATAGACGCTCTGTATCGGCGGAGAGAAAGTACGCATACTTATTCAGTCCCCATTTTTCCAGCAGCGGCATTGTTTCAAAGCCAGAGAAGCACACCCAGTCCAATATCCATGAATCGGACAGTGAATGATATTCGTGAGGAAGTCCTGCGGGGATAAAGAACACACTGCTTTCGGGCAGGCACACCGTTTCACCGTCTACGGTTATTTCACCCTCGCCCTCACGGGTCACAAGTATCTGCGGGTAGTCATAGCCATTTGGTCGGCTCACGGGGTACTGCCAGCAGTCAACGCCTATTCCGACGATATAGAACGGCAGCTCCTTTTCGTCGCCGATTATGGGAAAAACCTGTTTTTGCATATATGAAAATGCTTCGGCAGAAGCATATCCTCCTTTTCTGTGGAGTTTACTGTAAATCTATTACAATTTTAACATTTATTTTTGCGGTTGTCAATAAAAATATAACCGTGAAAATGAAAATCCGCCGAACGATCTTGCACGGCGGATTTAAGCAAGCTTGTATATTTTAAATAAATGAACATGATATTTATATCAAGCCTACAGCTTTTACAATGCTGATATAAAAATATGAATGTTCAGATTTTCGGGTGGCACTATATGAGCATATAGCTGTTCTTTCGGCAGCAAACAAAATTAGCACTCTTGGCATGAGAGTGCTAATTTTCATCATATCATCACTGTATTAACATAATATTAACATAATAGGGGTCTATACTATCATTCACAGAGAAAGAAAAGAGGTAATGACGGAAAGACCCTCAACAATAGAAAGCGCCCCGAAAGCGCAAGGCTTTCAAGGCGTGTGCTTTGGTGGAGATGACGGGAATCGAACCCGTGTCCGAAAACCAATCCGCGCGACTTTCTACGGGCGTAGTTTGTCATTAACGTTCCCTCGCAGAGCGGCAGACAAACACGCCGCAATGCTCAGTAGTCTGCAATACATCAATACGGGCGCAGACGATCCCGTATGACGTTCACCGCTGTCGACGCCAGTCATCCGTCCGCGGTACTACGGAGCTGACGAGCCGCACTTAGGCAGCTAAAGCAAAATTATTGTTGTCGTCTAATTTTAAAACGTGTGCCGTTTAAAGAGATTGACACATTCTCTGCCCGCTTATCCCGTTTCAAGATCCCCGTCGAAACCTTTACATCCCCATAGAAAGGAAGATCACCGCAGAGATCGTTATGATCCTAAAGATCACAGGAATTATTGGTTGCGTTCCTTTATAGCGCGTTCGATATCACGCTTGGCAGCTCTTGCCGCCATATCATCGCGCTTGTCGTGGAGCTTCTTGCCCTTGCAGAGTCCTAGCTGGACCTTTACCTTTGAACCCTTGAAATAAAGGGAAACAGGTATCAGCGTAAGTCCCTGCTGCTTGAGCTGACCCAGAAGACGGTGTATCTCACGCTTATGAAGAAGAAGCCTGCGGACTCTCATAGGATCGCGGTTGAAAACATTGCCGTGATCATAGGGAGCGATATGCATTCCTCTTACATAGACCTGACCGTCATCGATCGAGCACCAACTGTCTTTCAGGTTCACACCGCCTCGGCGGATAGACTTGACTTCGGTGCCGACCAGCTCAATGCCTGCTTCAAAGCTTTCCAGAATAAAGTATTCATGGCGCACCTGGCGGTTTTCCGATATTGTTTTAATATCCTTTTTTCCGTCCAAAGCAGACACCTCCTCTGACATAAACGGATAGCAGCTGAAATTTATTATATATCAATTGATTCCGTTTGTCAAGGGGTGATACAATATAAAAAAGCGATTTTTCCGCCGAAATGTGCGGAAAAAGGTCATTCCCCGCAGTTGCTGAGGTAATCCTCAACGGTCTGGCACAGGTCGGCAGGCTCAACAAAGCCGTCGGCAAAATCGAACAGCATTCTTTTGATAAGCTCGCTGCTGTCGGTAACATCATAGACCGCATTGAATCCGTCGGGGCTGAAAAGGTCGGAATAAACTTCGATTCCGAAGCTGCCGCCGTCCGATTCAACGGCACGGTAGATCACCTTTCCGTCCGCAAGGACCACATTATCTATCATTTTATAGTCACTGAAGGTCTTCATATCAATAATTTTCCTTTCATTTATGACGGCTTTCTCCGATTAATATTTTATAATATGCCACGTATAATATCAATTGGTCAATATCGCCAAGATGTGACATAAGCCGACAAAATTCGACAAATTATTGTTGAATGTGACAGAATGACAATGGGCATTTTTATGCATTATAATGAATGCCGTTTGTAAAATCGTTATATTGCACAATGAAATCGCTGAAAAATATATTCCATTTTCAGCCGAGATGTGTTACAATATATTCGGAAACATATGATGTGCGGCCTGCCGCTTATCGGTGCTTCCGACGACAGAATATCCTGACAGATATTTCCGAATTTTAAGGAGGAATCTATATGAACATGAACAAACTTACCAAGAAATCAATGGACGCTCTCCAGTCCGCTCAGAGCATTGCCGTTGAGTATCAGAATATGAATGTTTCCTGCGCACATCTGCTCTATGCGCTGCTGACGCAGGATAACGGACTTATCCCGCAGCTGTTCACCAAGTCGGGCGTTGACTGCGAGATGATGAAAAACTCCGTATTGAAGCTTATTGAAGCTATCCCCCGTGTAACGGGCAGCGGCCGTGACATGAACACGGTATATATCTCCACCGACTGCGAAAAGGTGCTTAATGCAGCTGAAAGCGAAGCAAAGCGCATGGGCGACGAGTTCGTTTCCGTTGAGCATTTTGTTATCGCTCTTATCGACAGCGCAGACGATAAGGTCAAGGAGCTTTTCAAGACCTACGGCATCACAAAGAACGGCTTCCTCAAGGCGCTTTCCGAGGTAAGGGGCAATCAGCGTGTTACCTCCGATTCTCCCGAGGATACCTACGATGTGCTGAAAAAGTACGGTCAGGATCTTGTTGAGCTGGCAAAGAACAACAAGCTTGACCCCGTTATCGGCAGAGATACCGAGATAAGAAACGCTATCCGTATCCTTTCCCGTAAGACCAAGAACAACCCCGTTCTTATCGGTGAACCCGGCGTCGGCAAGACCGCTATCGCAGAGGGACTTGCCCAGAGGATCGTAAGGGGAGATGTTCCCGATAATCTGAAAAACCGCAAGCTGTTCTCCCTTGATATGGGTGCGCTTATATCGGGCGCAAAGTTCAGGGGCGAGTTTGAGGAACGTCTGAAAGCTGTACTGAATGAAGTCAAGAAGTCCGACGGACGCATAATCCTCTTTATTGATGAGCTTCACACTATCGTTGGCGCAGGCAAGACCGACGGCGCAATGGACGCAGGCAACCTGCTGAAGCCTATGCTGGCAAGAGGCGAGCTGCACTGCATAGGTGCAACAACTCTTAATGAGTATCGTCAGTACATCGAAAAGGACCCTGCGCTTGAAAGACGTTTCCAGCCTGTAATGGTTCCCGAGCCTAATGTTGAGGATACTATTACTATACTGAGAGGTCTGAAAGAGCGCTACGAGGTTTTCCACGGCGTTAAGATACAGGACTCCGCACTTATCACAGCGGCTGTTCTTTCCAACAGATATATCACAGACCGTTTCCTGCCCGATAAGGCTATCGACCTTGTTGATGAGGCGTGCGCACTTATCCATACGGAAATGAATTCGATGCCTACCGAGCTTGATGAGATCTCCAGAAAGATAATGCAGAAAGAGATCGAGGAAACTGCCCTCAAAAAGGAAGAGGACAAGCTTTCCCAGGAAGAGCTTGCGCAGACAAGAAAGGAGCTTGCAGACCTCAGAGCCGAATTTGCCGAGATGAAAGCAAAGTGGGATTCCGAAAAATCATCTATCACAAAGCTCCAGAAGCTCCGTGAGGATATCGAAGCTACAAACGCACAGATCGCAAACGCAGAGCGCAATTACGATCTGAATAAGGCGGCAGAGCTTAAATACGGCAAGCTGCCCCAGCTCCAGAAGGAACTGGAAGCAGCGGAAGCCGCAGCCGAAAAGGACAAGAACAGCGGCAGCAGCCTGCTCCGTGACCGTGTAACAGATGAAGAGATCGCAAAGATCGTGGGCCGCTGGACGGGTATCCCCGTATCAAAGCTTATGGAGGGCGAGCGTGAAAAGCTGCTCCACCTTGATGATACACTTCATCAGCGTGTTATCGGTCAGGACGAAGCCGTTGAAAAGGTCAGCGAAGCAATACTCCGCAGCCGTGCAGGCATTCAGGACCCCAACAGACCTATCGGTTCGTTCCTGTTCATGGGACCTACGGGCGTCGGCAAGACCGAGCTTGCAAAGGCACTTGCACAGGCACTGTTTGACGATGAAAAGAATATCGTCCGCATTGATATGACCGAATACATGGAGAAGCATTCCGTCAGCCGTCTGATCGGAGCGCCTCCGGGATATGTTGGCTATGAGGAGGGCGGTCAGCTCACAGAGGCTGTGCGCCGCAAGCCCTACTCGGTAGTTCTGTTCGATGAGGTCGAAAAGGCTCACCCCGATGTGTTCAACATTCTGTTACAGGTGCTGGACGACGGCCGTGTTACCGATTCTCAGGGCAGAACGGTGGACTTCAAGAACACTATCATCATTCTTACCTCAAACCTCGGCTCCGATATCATTCTTGACGGTATCGACGAGAACAACGAGATCTCTCCCGAGGCAAGAGCGAATGTTGAAAAGCTGCTTAAATCCCACTTCCGTCCCGAATTCCTGAACCGTCTGGACGAGATCGTATTCTACAAGCCGCTGACAAAGAAGGAGATTTATCCTATCATCGACCTTATGATCGCCGACCTCGGCAGAAGATTAAAGTCCAAGCAGCTTACGATATCCGTATCCGATGCCGCAAAGGAATACATTGCCGAAAACGGCTACGATCCCGTATACGGCGCAAGACCCCTCAAGAGATTTATCCAGAGAAATCTTGAGACGATGCTTGCAAAGAAGCTTATCGCAGAAGATGTTGCGCCTTATACCGAGCTTAAAGTTGACTGCGTGAACAACGAGCTTGTTATCAATTGATGTGACAAACAGTTAAAATAAAAATGCTCCCTCGGGAGCGGAGATCATTTCTTCGCTTTCCGTGGGAGCATTTTTTTATGCTTTTATCTTATCAGCTGATATTGCCGGAAACCGTTATTACGGCTGTGCCGGGTTCAACGATCAGACTGTTGTCGGCAGCACGTGTATATGTGGCTGCGGGAACTGTTATCTGACCTGCAAGCGTTCTGAAAATGCCTGTTGTTTCGCTGTATTCGTAGTTTGTGCCCTCTGTCCATGCAGCGCCGTTGTAGGTTACGGTGATGTTTTTCAGCACGGGAACAAAATTATCGGTGACAACAAGGTCTGCCGAAGCGTCGGCTGCTTCATTGCCCGAGTTTTGGATAACGAAAGTATAGGTCACTCTGCCGTTTTCGCTTACGACATTGGGATATATCGACTTTGTGATAGTGAGCAGCGAGCCTGTATTTACGGTTATCGTTTCGGAGGCTTCGATGCTTTCCGCAAGCTGTCCGCCGCTTATCACGGCAGTGTTTGTTATAACGGAGCCTGCTTCAAGGGGAGCGTAGCCGTTTATCTCCGCCGAATATACCAGAGCTGCCGAGCCGCCTGCGGGAACGGTTATACCCGTAAGCGACAGGGGAGACTGGGAGGTTATCTCGGGAAGTGTTGTTGTGATATCGCCGTTTACATAATAGTGCAGCGACCCGGGAACATAAGTCAGAGGAACGACCTCGGCTTCGTCAAGGGTATATCTGCCCAGATCATCGGTGAGGGTAAGTCCCGTATAAGCGGTTGCACCCGTGTTCACGATGCTGACGATATAGGTCACAACGGAATCTCTTCCGTATGTGTCCGTAACGGCTGTCTTTGCGGCTCTCAGTGTGCCGATGACTTCGCCCGAAACTATATTTGAATTTGTGGCGCCGCCTCTGTATGAAAGCGTTGCCTGATTGTAAAAGGTTGGCATAGCGTTGTATCCTCCCTGTGTTTTTGTTTACGTGGGCAATTGCCCCACAGCTCATTATATGCCGTTTTTCGGGGAGTGACACAAAACGCAGAGCGGCGGAATGACCGTTCAGCCATTCCGCCGCAAAAAAGCGTAATATTACTTCTTTTCATTCATAAGCTTGTGCATATCCGCAACGAGCTGATCTATGTCCTTGTCGTCATAGGTGGAGCCGTCCCAGTATTCATGAGCCACAACAGCCTGCCATACCAGCATAGCCATGCCGCCCAGAGTCTTTATGCCGTGAGCCTTTGCGGTGCGGATAAGCTTTGTTTCCTCGGGATTGTAGATAACATCGAAAACAAAGCCGCAGCGTGCGATAACGTCCTCGGAAACGGGGCAGGCATCGACCTTGGGGAACATTCCCACGGGAGATGCGTTGATGAGCAGGTCAAAATCGCCCTCCGCATTATCAAGAACATTTTCCGCATTGTCGGGGCAGATCACTGTGATCTTGCCGCTGCAATTGTTCTTTTTTGCATATTCGATAACGGGATCAACGGTATCACGGAATTCCTTGGGAACGGATATCGTAAGATCTGCGCCTGCACGTACAGCTTCAATGGCGATCATTCTTCCGACGCCGCCGCAGCCGCACTGGAGAACACGTCCGTTCAGTGAAGCTCCCGCAGCCGTAAGTGAGCGGAGAAATCCGTCGCAGTCGGTGTTGTAGCCGATATGCCTGCCGTCCTTGACAGCAACGCAGTTTACGGAATTGTAGCGCTTTGCGGAAGCGTCCAGCTCGTCAAGATATTCGATGATGTTGATCTTGTGGGGGATAGTGATATTGAAGCCGTCCAGCGCCAGCAGCTCGGGAGAACGCTCTTTAAGCTCCTCTGCGGGGATCTCCTTTATTGTATAATCATAGTCGGAAACGCCCGAAAGCTCAAATAAGCGCTTGTGTATCGGCGGCGACATAGTGTGCTTCAGCGGATAGCCCAGAATTGAATAATGCTTCATGACAATACCTTCTTATTACTTATTTTCCTCAAGGAATTTATCGAGAGTTGCGTTGTTTTCGATGTTGTATATCGAAACGCCCTTTAATGTTTTCTTTACAAGACCCGAAAGCACCTTGTTGGGGCCAAGCTCGATGAAGCGGTCATAGCCTGCCGCTGCCATATTGTTAAGCTCGTCGGTGAATCTTACGGGGGAAACGATGTGCTTTGCAAGCTTTTCGGGGATATTGTCAAAATCATCGAGGACATTTCCCGTGATGTTTGAATAGAAATCTATCTCGGGCTTTGCAAACTGCACGTCCTTGATCTTCTCATAGAATTCATCTGCCGCAGGCTGCATAAGCTTTGAATGGAAAGCTGCCGTTACCTTGAGCATGGCAGTGCGAAGTCCGTTTTCGGCAAATTTTGCCGCTGCGGCTTCAACTGCTTTCTTTTCGCCTGCAATAACGATCTGTGCTGCGGAATTGTAGTTTACGGGAGTTACATAGCCCTCTGTCTCGGCGCAAACGGCTTCAACGGAGGAGAGATCCTTTCCGATAACGGCGCACATTGCACCGTCGGAGGACTCGGCTGCTTTCTGCATAGCTTCGGAGCGGGCCTTTATCACCTTGAAAGCTTCGCTGCGGGAGAGCATTCCCGAAGCTGTCATTGCCGCATATTCGCCCAGTGAATGACCTGCCGCTGCGGAAGCTTCGATGCCGTTTGCTTTCATTGCCTCATAAGCCGCAAGAGATACCGCCATGATCGCAGGCTGGGAGATCACTGTTTTTGCAAGCTCCGCTTCGTCTGCGTTTCTGCACTTGTCCGCAAGGTCAAAGCCCAGGACCTCGGAAGCTTCATCAAATACTGCCTTTGCCTCGGCATATCTGTCCATAAGCTCTGCGCCCATGCCTGCATACTGGCTGCCCTGACCCGAAAATAAAAATACTGTTTTTGACATAATATCCTCCATTTATAATAGTATATCGCATAAATATACAGATTGTATTAACTATATTAAATAAACTTTCCGTATCATTAAAAAGATTTATATAAAACCTTATGAAAAATGCGGAAAAATTGTTGACAAACAGCCTTGGTTTATATTAAAATAGATAATAGGCATTGCTGTGCCGATACTTTGATGCGCTTTTTTATGCGTATCAACAATGATAATTATAACATATAGTAAGAAAAATTACAATATAATCGGAGGAAAATTTTTAATGGGTGTAAATATTCTGGGAACGGGAAGCTATTCTCCCGTCAATACTGTAACAAACGAAATGATGTCAAAGATCGTTGAGACAAGCGATGAATGGATCATTACACGCACAGGCATCAGGGAAAGACGTATGTCCAACGGCGAGCCTACATGGTATATGGGCGCTCAGGCTGCAAAGAATGCAATAAGCGACGCAGGCATTGAGGCTTCTCAGATCGGTCTTATCATCGACGCTACCATTACCGCCGATTTCCATACTCCCTCAATGGCTTGTCTTATCCAGCGTGAGATCGGAGCTGTGGGTTCTGCCTGCATGGATATCGGAGCTGCCTGCTCCGGCTTTGTTTACGGCATGGACGTGGCTATGAGATATCTCATGACGGACGATTCACTTAAATACGTTCTCGTTGTTGCAAACGAGAATCTTTCCAGAATAACCAACTTTGAAGACCGCACAACCTGCGTTCTTTTCGGCGACGGCGCTGCCGCTGTTGTTCTTGAAAAGAGCGACAAGATGTTCACAAGCTGGCTCTCCGCAGACGGAAACGGCGCAAAGTTCCTTTACTGCAAGGGCGATGCTGCTTCAAATGCATTCATGACCGAGGACAGATTCACGGTGGAGGACGGCACAGACCCCAATATCACTCACAAATACATCGTTCAGGACGGCAAGGAAGTATACAAGTTCGCAACAAAGGCTCTTGCCACGGCAGCATCAAATGCAGCCGCAAAGATAGAGCTTCCCGTTGAGGATATCGACGTTTTCGTTCCTCATCAGGCGAATGTCAGAATAATCGAGACTGCCGCAAAGAATCTGGGCGTTTCCATGGACAAGTTCGTGGTAACTCTTGACAAGCACGGCAATACTTCCAGTGCTTCTATTCCCATAGCTTTTGACGAGGCTGTTCACAGCGGAAGAATAAAGAGAGGCGACAAGGTCTGCATGGTAGGCTTCGGCGCAGGTCTTACACTGGGTTCGGTCATCTTTGAATATTGATTTGTTTTGAAAGGAAATTGATTATGACTAACAGAGTTACAGAGATCCTCGGAACAAGATACCCCATTATGCAGGGCGGTATGGCGTGGATCGCAGAAAGCACTCTCGCCGCTGCCGTATCGAATGCAGGCGGACTGGGAATCATTGCAGGCGGAAGCGCTCCCATTGATTATCTCCGTGAGCAGATCCGCCGCTGCAAGACTCTCACAGACAAGCCCTTCGGCGTGAACATCATGCTCATGTCTCCCAATGCGGAGGAGCTTGCAAAGCTGGTCATTGAAGAGGGCGTTCATGTTGTAACAACAGGCGCAGGCAATCCCGGAAAATACATTCCTGCATGGAAAGAAGCGGGAATAAAGGTAATTCCCGTTATCCCCTCCGTTGCTCTCGCAAAGAGAATGGAAAGGGCAGGCGCTGATGCAGTCGTTGCAGAGGGCACCGAATCGGGCGGCCATATCGGTGAGAACACTACTATGTGTCTCGTTCCCCAGACGGTTGACGCACTTTCTATCCCCGTTATCGCAGCAGGCGGCATTGCCGACGGAAGAGGAATCGCAGCTTCATTCATGCTGGGCGCAGAGGGCGTTCAGGTGGGAACACGCTTCCTTGCTTCCGATGAAGTGCAGATAAATCCCGTATACAAGCAGCTCGTTGTTGATGCAAAGGATACCGATAATGTTGTAACTGGCCGCACAACAGGTCACCCCTGCCGCAACCTGAAAACCAAGTTTTCAAAGCGTCTTGCAGGCGGCGAAATGGACGGCTCCATCACTCCCGACGAGTTTGAGAAGATCACTCTCGGTTCGCTGAGAAAGGCTGTTCAGGACGGAAATCTTGAAGAAGGCTCGTTCCTCTGCGGTCTTATCGCAGGCATGGTAAAGGATATCAAGCCCTGCAAGGAGATCATCGAGGAAATGTTTGCGGAAGCGGGAAAGCTTCTTAATGTTGAATTCTGATAATATCACCGAAAGGATTGGATAAAATGGCTAAAACAGCAGTCATCACAGGTTCCGCAAGAGGAATCGGCGCAGCTATCGCACTCCGTCTCGCAAAGGACGGCTACAATATAGCACTTAACGATATCAGCGAGGCAATGTTCGAGAACAACGACATCGCCGATAAGATAAGAGAGCTTGGCGTTGAAGCCGAGATATTCATTGCAGACGTATCAAAGTATTCCGACTGCGAGGAAATGGTAAAGAAGATAAAGGCACGCTTCGGCACGATCGACTGTCTGGTAAACAACGCAGGCATCACCCGTGACGGTCTTATGGCAAGAATGCCCGAGGAGCAGTACGATCTGGTGGTCGCTGTAAATCAGAAGAGCGTGTTCAATATGATGAAGCTGGTGGGCAGCGTGATGATGCGCCAGAAGTCGGGCAGGATAATCAGCCTTGCTTCAGTGGCTGGACTTTACGGAAACCCCGGTCAGATAAATTATTCCGCCACAAAGGCAGCTATCGTCGGCATGACAAAGACAGTTGCAAAGGAGCTTGGCTCCAGAGGCATCACTGCAAATGCGGTGGCTCCCGGATTTATCAAGACTCCCATGACAGACAAGCTCACAGAGGAGCAGAGAAACAAGATGCTCGAGCTTATCGCAATGAAGAGATACGGCACAGCCGACGAGATCGCAGGCGTTGTATCTTTCCTTGCTTCCGATGACGCTTCCTATGTAACGGGTCAGGTCATTGAGATCTCGGGCGGACTTATGATGTAATTTTATTTTTGTTATTATTTTTTACAGACGAAAGGCTGGTAGTATGTCAAAAAGAGTAGTTATCACAGGCATGGGCGTTGTTTCTCCCATAGGCAATACAATAGATGAATTTTACGGCAATATCAAGGCTAACAAGACGGGATTTTCCTATCTCGGAGACAGAGTAAGCGAAAGCTTTGAGGTGAAGATCGCTGCTTCCGTAAATGATTTTGACCCCGAAAAGCGCATTGAGAAAAAGGAAGCCAAGAGAATGGACCGCTTCACACAGTTTGCGGTAACGGCTGCTCTTGACGCTCTCGATGATGCGGGCAGCAGGTTTGAAGACATTGATCCTTACCGTGCAGGCGTTATCTGCGGCGTAGGCATCGGCGGACTTGATCTTACCCTTTCCGAGCATTCCAAGTATCTTGAAAAGGGTGCCGGAAGGATCTCCGTATTCTATATCCCCATGATGATCGGCAATATGGCTGCGGGAACTATTTCCATGCGCACAAATTTCAGAGGTGCAAACTACTGCACAACAACAGCCTGCGCTTCTTCCACACACTCCATAGGCGAGGCTTTCAGAAAGATCAAGGACGGCTATCTTGATGTTGCACTTGCAGGCGGCTCCGAATCCTGCATAAGCGAATTCGCACTGGGCGGCTTCAACAACATGAAGGCACTTTCCCGTTCAACAGACCTTGAGCGCTGCTCCATTCCTTTCGACGCAGAAAGAAACGGCTTCGTTCTCGGCGAGGGCAGCGGTATGCTGGTGCTTGAAGAGCTTGAGCACGCAAAGGCAAGAGGCGCAAAGATATACGCAGAGATCGCAGGCTACGGTGCTACCTGCGACGCTTATCACATGACATCTCCTTCCCCCGAGGGAGACGCTGCCGCAGAGGGCATGAAGCTTGCTTATACAGAAGCAGGTCTGAAGCCCGAGGATATCGACTATATCAACGCTCACGGCACTTCTACGGGTCTTAACGACAAGTATGAGACAAAGGCTGTAAAGCTTGCTCTGGGCGAGGCTGCAAACAAGGTAGTTATCAACTCCACAAAGTCCATGACAGGACATCTTCTCGGTGCGGCAGGCAGCGTTGAGGCGATCGTTACAGCTCTTTCCTGCCGTGATGATTTCGTTCACCGCACAGTCGGCTACAAGGTCGCAGATCCCGAATGCGATCTGGATTACTGCACAGAGGGCAACAGAAACATGACCGTCAATGCGGCTCTTACAAACAGCCTGGGCTTCGGCGGACACAATGCAACTCTCTGCATAAAGAAGTATGTTGATTAATTCTTTGAAAGGACTTTTGTTAAAATGCTGGGATTAAAGGATCTTACCATTGATGATATAAAGGCTCTTGCCGATGTTATGCATGAAAAGCGTCTCGGCAGGATAGAGCTGAAAAACGGCGAAAGCGAGATCGCTCTTGAAGGCCGTCCCCCTCACGCAGAGGGAATGATACCTCCTCCGCCCGTATATCAGGCTCCCGTTTATCAGCAGCCTGCTTATGCGGCTCCCGCAGCTCCCGCTGCACAGCCCGTACAGTCCGCAGCCGAGGAGAATGCTCCTGCGGAAAAGCCTGCCGAGTGCAGCGGAAACGTTGTAAAGGCGCCTATCGTCGGAACATATTATTCCGCACCCGCACCGGGCAAGCCTCCCTTTGTGACAGTCGGTCAGAAGGTAAAGAAGGGCGACGTTATAATGATAATCGAATCAATGAAGCTGATGAACGAGGTACAGAGCGAATTTGACGGCGTTGTTGCCGAGATAGTCGCAAAGGACGGTCAGCCCGTTGAATACGATCAGCCCATTATGATAATCAAGTGATTTTGAAAGGATAAATAACATGGCAGAGCTTACAAAAGAACAGATCATGGAGATAATCCCCCACAGAGATCCTTTTCTGCTTATAGATAAGGTCATCGAGCTTGAACCCGGCGTAAAGTGCGTTGCGGAAAAATATATGAAGCCCGATGAGTTCTGGTTCAAGGGACATTTTCCCGATTATCCCGTTGTTCCGGGCGTGCTTATGGTCGAGATGCTGGCGCAGGCAGGCTGCGTTGCAATGCTCACACTTCCCGAAAACAAGGGCAAGCTGGGCTTTTTCGGCGGCATAAAGGAAGCAAAGTTCCGCAGACAGGTAGTCCCGGGAGATACTCTCCGTCTTGAAGTGGAGATAATCAAGGTAAAGGGCGCTGTCGGCGTAGGCAAGGGAACAGCAACGGTAAACGGCGAAAAGGCTGTTTCCGCAGAGATCACCTTTGCCATAAAATAATTTTGAATTGGACTGATTCTTATGATTAATAAGATACTTATTGCGAACCGTGGAGAAATTGCGGTAAGAATTATCCGTGCCTGCCGTGAAATGGGGATAAAGACAGTTGCTGTCTTTTCCACAGCCGACAGGAATGCTCTTCATGCACGCATTGCCGACGAATCGGTCTGCATCGGCGGACCTGCCACAAAGGACAGCTATCTTAACATGAAGGCGATAATCGCAGCCTGCGAGATAACGGGAGCGGACGCTGTACACCCAGGCTTCGGATTCCTTTCCGAGAATGCCAACTTTGCAAGAATGTGCCGCAAGTGCGGCATCAACTTCATAGGTCCATCTCCCGAGTCCATTGATATGCTGGGCGACAAGGCCTCCGCAAAATCCGCTATGAAGAAAGCGGGAGTGCCTGTTATCCCCGGTTCGGACGGCGCTGTCAGGACCATGGAGGACGTTAAGCGTCTGGGTGAAGAGATCGGCTATCCGCTGATGATAAAGGCTTCCGCAGGCGGCGGCGGACGTGGAATACGTCTTGTAAATTCCGCCGATGAGCTGGAGTCACAGGCTATTGCCGCAAAGCAGGAAGCGCTGAATTTTTTCGGCGACGACAGCATATACATGGAGAAATTTATCATAAATCCCAAGCACATAGAATTTCAGATACTTGCCGACAAGCAGGGAAATGTTGTTCATCTGGGCGAGCGTGACTGCTCCATGCAGCGCAGGAATCAGAAGGTGCTGGAGGAAACTCCCTCCACAATAATGACTCCCGAGCTTCGTGAGAGAATGGGAGCTGCGGCTGTTGCGGCAGCAAAGGTGTGCGGTTATTACAATGCGGGAACTATTGAATTTCTCGTTGACAGCGACCGCAGCTTCTACTTCATGGAAATGAACACCCGTATCCAGGTGGAGCACCCCATAACCGAATTTGTTACGGGAATAGACCTTGTAAAGCAGCAGATCTCAATTGCTGACGGCAATCCTCTGCCTATGAAGCAGGAGGATATCGTGCTGAGAGGTCATGCAATAGAGTGCCGCATCAACGCCGAAAGCCCCGAGCATGGGTTCCGTCCCAGCCCCGGAAAGATCACGGCGCTGCACACTCCCGGAGGCCCCGGCATACGCATCGACAGCTCCGCTTATCAGGGCTATACGATTACGCCCTATTATGACAGCATGATAGCAAAGCTCATTGCTTACGCTCCCACAAGGGAAGAGGCTATCGCAAAAATGAAATGGGCGCTCTCCGAATTTATCGTTGAGGGCGTTGATACCAATATCGACTTCCAGCTCGGACTTATCTGCGACCCCGTTTTCAACGAGGGAAGCTATGATATCGGATATCTCGGAAGAAAAATGAAATGATATGCCGTGGAGGGTGTCTAAATGAAAATATTCAAAAAGTGCCCTCTGTGCATGGGCATTATCGTTGACGGTCAGTGTAAGGACTGCGGCTATTCCGTCCCCGAGGAGGAAGAGCTTGACCAGATGTCGGGCATATATGACTTCGATCCCGACGATTATCCTTCTTATGAGAAAACTCCCGCAGGGGACGATATCATGCCCCGTGCTGCGCAGAAATTCGGCACTGCTGCACAGACAGCCTATGCGGAGCCTCAAGAAAGACCCGATATAAACATAAAAGTCGTTGATCCTCAGCCCAATGTGCAGAACAATAACGGCGGCGTATACAACAGAAGCACGGGTTCGGCACAGGGAACGGTAAGAGGCAGCTTCAACGCAAATACGGGCGCAAACACAAATCAGAACGGAAATCCCTACGGGAGCTTTACTCCCTATACACCGCCGCAGGGTCAGAACGGCAGCGGAAAAAGCTGGGATTTTTCACGTATAACCGTTGATATGTGGATAAAGCTGATAGTATCGCTGTTTGTGCCGATAGCAGGAATATTCATCGGCATATCCATGCTCCGCATAAAAAGCTGCCGTGAGGAGCAGATACTCGGACTTATATGCCTTATAAGAGGATTTATTCCGTTGTAAGATCACAGGGCGGTGATTTTATGAATGAAAAAATGATATGTCCGCTGTGCGGTTCGGCTGCTCCATTCGGGAAATGCCGCTCCTGCGGATATATTATTCCCGACGACGTTGCTCTTGACTATAATACAAAGCTTAACGATCTTGACCCCGAGGATTACCCCAAAGGCGAGGTCATGCGGAATATAATGGACGATGCTCCGATGTCCGAAAAGCGCCGCTTTGACCTTATGCCCGACATAAATGACGTTCCGCCCGAACCGACTGTTCATACCGACCCCAATGCACTGGGTTCGGATCCGCAGACAGGCAATATGCCTGTACGGAATGTGAGCATGGCTCCGCCTGCGAAAACCACCGTTTCCAAAAAGGAATGGACGGCGTTGGCAGCTGTATTTTTGCTTTCATTGCTGCCTTTGCTTCCTGTGGAGATCCCTCTTTTCGGAGGGATAGTGATGCTTTTCCTGAAAAAAGGCAGAACGGAGCTTATCGGTCTTTCGGCGGTCATTGCCGTTATACTGAGAATAATGATCGGTATGATATGGAACGGCTTGATTTAGATTAAAACGTTTCGGAAAGGAATGTTAAGATAAATTGTTAGAGGATCTGTTTAATGTTGTCACTGCCCGATTCAATATTGCGGCAGGGGACGACAAGGATAAAAGCGACAAAAAGAGCCATGTGGATATCCCCAAGGATCTTTTCTTCAAATGTCCCAGATGTTCGTCGGTCTGCGAGACCGAGGAGCTGGAGGGCAATCAGGGAGTCTGCCCCGAGTGCGGATATCATTCACGCATAAGTGCGCCCAGACGCCTTGCTCTTATTGCGGACAAGGACAGCTTTGTTGAATATGACAGCGACATGATAAGCAAAAACCCCATTGATTTTCCCGATTATGATGAAAAGCAGGCGGCTCTCCGCAGCAGAACGGGTCTGAAAGACGCCGTTATCACTGGAGAATGCACTATCAGGGGCAGAAAATGCGTTATCGGCATCATGGACAGCCGCTACATGATGGCTTCCATGGGAAGTGTTGTGGGTGAAAAGCTGACACGTGCCTTTGAGCGTGCCACCGAGAAAAAGCTGCCTATCGTTATTTTCACAGCATCGGGCGGCGCACGTATGCAGGAGGGCGTTGTTTCCCTTATGCAGATGGCAAAGACCAGCGGTGCGGCCGCACGCCATTCCGAGGCGGGACTGCTTTATATCACGGTCATGACCGACCCCACCACAGGCGGCGTTACCGCATCATTTGCCTCGCTGGGCGATGTTATCATTGCCGAGCCGAAGGTACTTATCGGATTTGCGGGCAGACGTGTTATCGAGGGAACTATCCGTCAGAGACTTCCCGAGGACTTTCAGTCTGCGGAATTTCTGTTGGAGCACGGCTTTGTTGACATGATCGTTGACCGCCGCAGCATGAGAAAAACTATTGCGCACATAATCAGTCTGCACACAGACACGGCGGAGGTGAAGAGCAATGAGTGAATTTATTAATCAGCTCACTCCATGGGAAAGAATGGAGATAATCCGCCACAAGAACCGTCCCACCATAAGGGATTATATACCTCTTATTTTTGATGAATTCTATGAGATGCACGGCGACCGTCTTTACGGTGACGACGGTGCGATAATCGGCGGCATCGGCAGGATAAAGGGAATGCCCGTTACAGTCATTGCCGAGGTAAAGGGAAGAAATCTTGAGGAAAACAAGGAATCGAACTTTGCCATGCCCCACCCCGAGGGCTACCGCAAGGCGCTCCGACTTGCGCATCAGGCGGAGAAATTTCACCGTCCCGTTATCTGCTTCATCGACACCCCCGGCGCATTCTGCGGCGTGGAAGCCGAGAAGAGGGGACAGGGCGAAGCTATTGCAAGGAATCTTTTTGAGTTCATGACTCTCCGCACTCCCGTTGTATCTGTTGTACTTGGCGAGGGCGGAAGCGGCGGAGCGCTTGCTCTGGGAGTATGCGACAAGCTGGGTATGCTTTCAAATTCGATATATTCGGTAATATCTCCCCGAGGCTTTGCGTCTATCCTCTGGAAGGACGCTTCAAGGGAAAAGGAAGCCTGCGGTATAATGAAGATCACCGCCGAGGACCTTGTTGAGCTTCAGGTCTGCGAGGAGATAATAAGAGAGCCTGACGGCGGCGCTCACAATGACCCGACACAAACTGCTGAAAATATTCAGGAATTTTTGTTAAAAACGCTGAAAGAAAAAATGCAAATAGATATTGACGTTTTACTCAATCAACGTTATACTAAATTTAGAAAAATCGGTGAGTTCGAGGAGCATATCTCCGAAGCTGCCGAAAATGAAGCGGCTTCGGACAGTCCGCTGAATGATATGCTGTAAAGGCTATGGTCTTTATATAGAAAATCACCCAGAATGGAGGAACGGAAATGGTATTCGATAAGGTTAAGGAAATTATCGTTGAGCAGCTCGATGTTGACGGCGATAAGGTCGTAAACGGCGCAAACATTCAGGACGACCTGGGCGCTGACTCCCTCGACGTTGTTGATCTCGTTATGGCTCTTGAAGAGGAATTCGACCTTGAGATCCCCGATGAGGCTGTTGAGAACGTCAAGACAGTAGGCGACTTAGTTAAGTATATTGAAGACAATCAGTAATTTGTCTGTTACTTAATGGAATAATCAGGATCTGCTTTAGGGTGGGTCCTTTTTATTTTTACGGTTTTTATTGCGGCTTTGTCAATTTTCTTTTATGCTCATTGACATTCCTTTATTTTGTAAATATAATATATTATTGTTTGGTGTGGAGTTGCAGCCTCGCAATGCTTACGCATTTCTCGGTTTGGTGCTGCCATGGGCAGCAAGGGGAGTTTCGCCGTCTGCGGACGGCGACCAAGGGCTCTGCCCTTTGGAAACCTGCAAGCTTTAAAAAGCTTGACCAAACTTTTTAAGCCAAGTTACTTTTTCACTGATTGGAGTTGATTAAATGGCGGAAAAGGCAAAATATGAAATAGATATGTGCAGCGGCTCTATCCTGAAAAAAATGCTGATATTTACTCTGCCGCTTATGTGTTCGGGAATATTACAGCTTTTATTCAATGCCGCCGACATAGTTGTGGTCGGACGCTTTGCAGGCGACAATTCTCTTGCGGCGGTAGGCTCAAACACTGCTCTTATAAATCTTCTGACAAATCTTTTTGTCGGTCTTTCCATAGGCTCAAATGTTGCGGCGGCAAGGGAATACGGTGCGAAGAAATTCGACAACGTCAGCAGAATAGTACATACTTCTATCATAACTGCCATAGTCAGCGGTCTTGCCATGACAGCCATAGGCATCATTTTTGCCGAAAAAATTCTTATTATCATGCAGACTCCCGAAGAGGTACTTCCTCTTGCGGTGACTTATCTCAGGATCTACTTCATAGGCATGACGGGAACAATGTTATACAATTTCGGCAGTGCATTGCTCAGAGCGGTGGGCGACACAAAGCGTCCGCTTTATTATCTTCTGATATCGGGCGTTATCAATGTTATTCTGAACCTTGTTTTTGTTGTCGGATTCAAAATGGACGTTGCGGGAGTTGCAATTGCAACGGTAATTTCCGAATGCATCTCGGCGGCGCTTGTTATATTGTGCATGGTGAAGAACGGCGGTGCTGTCCGCATAGAAAGATCAAAGCTGAAATTCAGCGGCAGCTTTTTTAAGAAGATCATACAGATCGGTCTGCCCGCAGGCTTTCAGGGAATAATTTTTGCGCTGTCCAATGTTGTTATCCAGTCGGCGGTAAACGGCTTCGGAAACATCGTTGTTGCGGGAAATTCCGCTGCGGCGAACATCGAGGGCTTTGTTTACATCGCCATGAACTCATTCTATCAGTCAACGCTGTCCTTTGTGAGCCAGAACATGGGTGCGGGAAAGGACGAACGCATAGTAAAGATACTGCTTCGGGGTCAGCTCTGCGTAATAATAGTCGGTCTGCTTCTCGGAAACGGAGCGGTACTGTTCGGCAGGCAGCTGCTTTCGATATATTCGGACAGCAGCGAGGTTATCGACGCAGGAATGGTACGTCTCGGGATAATCAGCAGGACATACGCTCTCTGCGGCATCATGGACGTAATGGTAGGCGCACTTCGTGGAATAGGAAGCTCCGTGCTGCCTATGGTGGTATCGCTGATAGGCGCCTGCGGACTTCGTCTTGTATGGATATTCACGGTATTCCAGATACCCGAATATCACAAGATAACAACGGTTTATCTTTCCTATCCGATAACATGGATAATCACGCTTACGGTACACATCATCTGCTTTGCGCTTCTCTGGAACAGGCATAAGAAAAAAGCCGCTCTGCGCAGTCAGATACAGTAAAGGAAAAAATATGGATTCAAAACAGGATTTTACACAGGGAAGTATCCCTAAAAAAATGGCGAAATTCATGCTGCCGATACTGGGAGCGCTGGTATTGCAGGCAATGTACGGTGCAGCCGACCTGCTTATCGTCGGAAAATTCGGCACGACCTCGGGAATATCGGGAGTATCCACAGGCAGCAGCATAATGAACATGGTGACATTCACCCTAAGCGCACTCACCACTGCGGTAATGGTAATAATCGGGCGGTATCTCGGCGAGAAGCGCCCCGAAAAAATCGGAAAGCTGCTCGGCACGGCAATATGCTTTTTCCTCATCATAGGCATTGCGATGACGGCGATACTGACGATATTCGCACGTCCCATTGCGGTACTTATGCAGGCTCCCGAGGAAGCGGTCGATCTAACGGCTCTCTACATACGCATATGCGGAGCAGGATTTATTTTTGTCGTATTTTACAATTTCATAAGCAGCATTTTCAGAGGCTTGGGAAATTCAAAGCTGCCGCTGATATTTGTAGCCATTGCCTGCGTAGTGAACATTGCGGGAGACTTGCTGTTCGTTGCGGTATTCAATATGAATGTTGCAGGTGCGGCAATTGCCACCATATCGGCGCAGGCTGTAAGTGTAGTGCTTTCGCTGGTGATAATCAGGAAGCAGAAGCTGCCGTTCAAACTGACAAGATCGGACATAAAGCTATCGGACGAAGTCAAGCAGATACTGAACATAGGTGCGCCTTTAGCGCTTCAGGAATTCCTCACGAATTTATCGTTTTTAGCGTTATGTGCTTTCATAAACCGTTTAGGGCTGGACAGTTCATCGGGCTACGGAGTTGCCCAGAAGATACAATCCTTTGTAATGCTTATCCCATCGTCGATAATGCAGTCAATGGCATCATTTGTAGCGCAGAACGTGGGAGCAGGCAAGGAGGACAGAGCGAAGGGTGCGATGAAATGCGGAATGCTGATAGGTTCGGCGATCGGAGTATTTATTGCATACGCCGCATTTTTCCACGGAGAAGCCTTAGCGTCACTTTTCACGGACGACGTAGCGGTAATAATCAAAGCGGCGGAATACTTAAAAGGCTTTGCCCCCGAAGCGATAGTCACGAGCATACTTTTCAGTTTCATGGGATATTTCAACGGGCACGGGCGATCTGCATTTGTCATGGCGCAGGGATTGGCGCAGTCATTTTTAGTACGATTACCGATGTCATACATCATGAGCATACGTCCGAATGCAAGTCTGACGGACATAGGGCTTGCTGCGCCTACGGCGACGGTTTTCGGCATTATACTCTGCACGGTATATTATTTTAGCTTAAAGAAAAAGGAAATAATTTAGGGTCAGCGTTTTAGTGCAGGGGTTTTGGGTGATTTTTTGAAAAGGTTAAATTAACTTTATGAGGTGGTTGTTACTCTCTGCCTTATTTGGCTTTGATGTTATTAAAAAGCTTACCTTTATTTTTTGAAATAGTTGTTTTTTCTACATTCAAGATTTTAGGTTACTTAAAAGCTTACTTTTACTTTTAGAAATGTGTATCATATGAGCTTCAAGATTTGCAAAGGGAACACCAAAGGGCGAAGGAGAGGGGGGCTAAAGAAAAGCAGAAGCAAAAATCGAGGCGCCCCCCTCTCCTTACCCTTAGGTTTTCCCTCTGCACTCTCTTTCCTTACCCATCCTCACCTCCGCCTCGATTTTTGCAAATCCAGCTATTGCTCAATCTTTAGATTTATTATAGTAACGGTTCGTGCAACGCTTACAATGTACAACTTTTTATGGTGCGCTCAACCGACGTAAAAGCTGATATATTCAACCTTAAATGTTGAATATATCAGCTTTTCTTTTTTCACTTCAATTTACACGACGGGTCGCTTAGTGATAGATAGGAACAGTTACGTGAATCTACAAGCACTAAGCGACCCGTCGGAAAACTTAAAGATTGAAAATGTCAACTATAATAAATAACTTGAGGTAATCACTACACCAAATAGCCGACGGTTGAGCGCCACGGCTGAAAGAGTAAACGGCGTAGATTTATGAGCCGTCGGCAATACTAAATCTAAAGAGAATTTAATAGCTGGAATTTCAAAAATCGGGCGGGGGATAAGGAAAGAGAGTGCAGAGGGAGAACCTAAATGGGAGCATACTCTCCTGCGGAGAGTGCCCGATTTTTGCTTATGCTTTTTTTAGGCGCAGATACTGCGCCACGCCGCCATTTGTGGTTCATCCCTTTGCCCGCCGGAGGCGGAATCTCCGCTTTCTCTATGGTTGCAAACCATACTACAAAACTTTATAAACTAACAGCAAATACAATAAATAAAGAAAAAAACAGTTGAAAGCTAACATAATAAATAACAGCACAATAAAAAGAACAAAACAGATACAAACCACCATTTAAGAAACAAAAAAAGCAAGAAACACCCCCCATAAACGGCAAATACCCCCTTTTAACCATAAATTTAGTGTATTTCGACTGAAATTAATAATATGTTAATCAGTATCATAAAATATATTAATCATAAAAAGCTACAATAAAGTTGGGAAGGCTTGATCCGACAGCATGAACGGAGGGCTGTTTTATGGCTGTTAAACAGAAAATACTTGACCTGCTTGAACAAAACCGCGGAAAATTTGTCTCGGGAAGTGAGGCTGCCCGTCAGATCGGCGCAACGAGAAGCGCTGTGTGGAAGGCTGTCAGCTCACTTCGTGCTGAGGGCTATGATATATCTGCGGTCACTAATAGGGGCTATTGCCTTAATGAAAGCAGTGAGATACTTTCCGAACAGGGTATAAGCGAATTGCTGACTACAAAGGAGATCGGCAGAAAACTCGATATCTTTAAGGGCAGTGATTCATCGGCGGATTTCGCAAGAAGTATTGCGGCTCTCGGAGCAGCCCATGGAATGACTATTATTTCCCGTAATTTTGAAAAGCCTGTGCGCCGCAGAGTTAATTCCGCTGCTTCGGACGATACGGGTATCTATATGAGTATAATAATCAGACGCAGCGTTCCCGAAAATAAAATAGATCAGATCAGAATGGCCGCCGCTGCGGCTGCCGCCGAAACGATCGCTGCCGAAACGGGTCTGCCCTGCGGTGTGTCTGGGAATTTTCTTGTGTGCGGCGGAAAAAATGTAGGCTATTATGACTTTGAGGCTGTTGCCGATAAGGATTCCGATTTCCTGATCTACGGTATTGCCGATATCGGAATATGCGTTTCCGCTGGCGGAAGTAAGGGGAAGTTTACTCCTCTCCGCTCCGTTACGACCGCAGTTATCCGTAAAAACAGACTGTCCGCAGGAATTATGAACCGTCTGGAAGAATATATCGGAGAGCAGGATATCTCAAAGACCGCCGAGAGATTTAATGAACTGAAAATTATTGAATAAATGCTAAAGGCGCCCGAAAGATCGGACGCCTTTTTTATCGCTTGAATTATCCTGTTACAGCTCGTTCTTTATCCATGTTATGCAGTTGGATACCCACTGACTGCAATATTTTACCGCATCGTATATGTCCTGCGGCTTGTTCACGGTGTCATCGCAGAGGGAAAGTCCGTGGTGTCCGTGGGGGTAAATGTGAAGCTCGGTGTTGATCCCCTTTTCACGGAGAGCCGTCGCCAGCATCAGCGAATTTTCCACGGGAACAAGTCCGTCCTCCCATGTGTGCCAGATGAATGCCTTGGGGGCATTTTCCGTTACCTGCTTTTCAAGAGACATTTTTTCTGTGAGCGCAGGGTCGGGATCGTCACCCAGCAGACACTTGAAGCTGTCTGCATGAGCGTATTTTCCCGATGTGATAACGGGATAGCAGAGTATCATTCCGTTGGGCTTGTCCTCGCCGTGAGCGATGCCCAGTGTTTTTTCGGCAAGCTCTTCCTGCCAGAAAAGTCCTGCTGTGCAGGCAGCGTGTCCGCCTGCGGAAAATCCCATGACCGCAATTTTATCGGGATCAATGTGCAGATCGGCGCTGTTTCTTCTGATGTATGTTATGGCGGCAAGTATCTGGAGCATCTGCATGGGATAATGCGCTCCGCCGCAGGTGTAGCGTACCACTGCCGCAGCGATTCCGTTTCCGACCATTCTCAGCGCAACGGGATCAGCCTCTCTGTCGGAGGTCCACCAGTAGCCGCCGCCGGGACAGATGACTGTGCAGGGGAATTTCTTTTCGGTGTCTATTTCCTCCGTAAGATCGGGGATATAGAGAGTAACTTCGGTTTTCTTTTCGGGAACGGGAAGTCCGCCGAAAATATCTTCAAGGTAAATTTTTTCAAGGCGCATAGGGCTTGTTTCCTTTCATGCTCTGCTGTGAGGCACGAGCTTTTTTCTTTGCTGATTTGTCAATATACATAAGCTTGTCGGATTTTTTGATAAGATCTTCAAAGTCGAGGCTGTCTGCGTCTCCCGTGATGTATATGCCAAGGCTTGTCGAAACATTGTAGGGTTTGCCCGATGATGCATTGTATTTGTCCAGATATGCGTTTATGTCCGCACGGAGCTTTCCGCAGTCATATTCGCCGCAGATAACGCCCAGCATCTCATCTCCGCCGAAACGGGTGCATACCGAGTCGGGAGGACAGCTTGCTTTCAGAGCGGCGGCTATCGTATGTATGGCATTGTCGCCCTCGCCGTGACCGTAATTGTCGTTTATCTTTTTAAGATCGTCCAAGTCGGCAAGCACAACGGTAAGATGATCCCGCACGCCCGGCTTTTTCAGCATTTTCTCATACTCCAGCGAGAAGCCGTTTCTGTTGTAAAGCTGTGTAAGAGGGTCAAGCTTGTACATATCGTTTATCTGCTTGAAAAGATACTGCTGATATCTTATGCTGCGGAGACAGCTTACCGCCGAATTCAGCATATTAACTATCTCGGGTATCTTGCAGTAGTTTGCCTGCTGGTTGCAGTGGAAGTGGAAGCAGGTATAGCCCATGGGCATATTCTGATAGCTCAGTGCCATGAATATAAGTGCGCACTTCTGTTCAATACGGGCATTCAGTTCCGGGATTATATCAGAACGCCTGAAATCATGGGGCTTGAAGCCCTCGTAATTGTCCGAATCGAAGAATAAGTACATATCCTCGCCGAAGCTGTCATTGTTTTTGCAGTCGGTGGGATCAATGCTGCTGTCGATGCAGCTGTGAGTGAGGATACAGCAGGTATCATATATTGTGGGGTGATACATCTGACGTGAAGCGTCCTCAAGACTTGTGCAGCTCTGCACCCTCGAAACGATGTGGGTAAAGGAACGGCTCTCCTCCTGGAAGCGGAAGAAGCGGTTGTTTATCTCGGTAAGGCGCTCTGAGGCATTGATTATTTCCTCTTTGCAGCAGCCGCAGGACTCATAAAGTATGAGATGCGGCATTATAAGCTGCTCCTGCTGCGGAATGCTTTCGCCGCCGAACAGCTCTCCGAAGAGAGAAGATGAGGCTTCGGCAAGAGCGTCGTATCTGCATTTTGCGGAGGTTATCTTTGGGGACGAGAAATATATGTCCTCGACGCCGTCAAATCCCGATATCATCACCTGTGAGGGCACGCTTATATTATGGCGCTTCATGACATTTGCCACGGCGATAGCCATAGAATCGTTTGCGCATATAAAGGTATCGGGGAGCCTGTTTTGGGCAATAAGCTTTTCAACCGCCTTTTCGGTGGGAACTGACCAGAAATCGCCGAAGCTTACCATTGTTTCGCGGTCATAGGGGATATTGTTCTCCTCCAGCACCTTTTTGAAAACACTTATACGGGTCTCGGAGAAGTCATTGCCGTCCTGTCCCGCAATGAAGTGGAGATTTGTGCGGTGATGAAATTCCACCATGTGGCGCACTACCGATTCAAAGCCCTTTTCATAGTCGAAGCGGATATTATAGCAGCCGCTGTGCTGCCTGCCGATTATTATTACGGGAAGATCATGGGCTTTTGCCTTGTCTATGATGTCATCGACGATCTGCGCACGGTTGATCTTCTCTTCAAATATGATTATGCCGTCTGTGATCTTGTAGTCGATCAGATCAAAAACAGTGCTTTCTCCCTGTTCGTTCGGTGTGTTCCAGAAAAGATCAGCGCTGGTGGCATACACGAACAGATTGCAGCCGATCTTTGTAAGGCAGTCGTTCAAGGCTGTCACATATTCATAGCTTGTGTCATCGTGTATTCTTGAAATGCATAATGCTATAATTTTTCTGCCGTTTATCATGGCGTTGGTTCTCACCCCGTTTTTAACGGATTTATGCGGCTTGGAATAAGCCGTTATTATTGCCGTGTTTTATCACACGACACACTTATCATCATAAATAATTATCATCATAAATAATATTTTATTAATTATATCATGTTTTTTTGATTTTGTAAATATGTGAATGTCGGTTTTCACAGGTGTAAACACATTTTTGTCATTTAAAAGCAACATTGCGTCATATAGTTGTATAAAATGCCATATCCTAATGCTTGACAAACGGGAAAAACCGTGATATAATCAACTTATACGATAAATCCGATGAACAAAAGCAAGTAACTGCGGTATCGGCGGTGCAGAGAGCCTTTGACGGTGGAAATAAGGTGCGTGCGGCTGCGGTGAATGGGTTTGTGAGGAGCAGGGTGAAATATACTGATTTTTATAAATTAGCCCTTGCCGCAGGTTCTGCGTTACGGAACGGGATATTGCCCTTTGCGGCGGATATTCTTTAAAGAGGCGGAGTTTCTCCGCAAATCGGGTGGTACCGCGGATATATTTCGCCCCGACAGTTATTATATGACTGTCGGGGCTTTTTGTATTTGTAATTACTTGAAAGGAATTGATATTATGGAAAACACAGAAAAGAAAAAGGTCATTTTAAGCGGGATCCAGCCTTCGGGCGCATTTACACTGGGAAATTACGTCGGAGCTATCAAGAACTGGGCGCAGCTCCAGGACGATTATGACTGCCTCTACATGATCGCGGATATGCACGCTATCACTGTAAGACAGGATCCCGTTAAGCTGAGAAAGAACACTCTTGAAGCTTATGCGGCAATCGTTGCCTGCGGCGTTGACCCCGAAAGATCGGTGGCATTTATCCAGAGCCATGTTCCCGCACACGCTATGCTGAACTGGCTGCTTGCCTGCAATACGCAGTTCGGCGAGCTTTCCAGAATGACGCAGTTCAAGGACAAGGCCGCAAAGCACGCCGATGATGTAAATGCAGGACTGTTCACATATCCCGTGCTTATGGCTGCGGATATCCTTGCATACAATGCTGACCTTGTTCCCGTTGGCGCAGACCAGAAGCAGCATCTTGAGCTTACAAGAGACGTTGCACAGCGCTTCAATCAGCGCTACGGCGATATGTTCACTCTTCCCGACGGATATATTCCTCCCAAGGGCGCAAAGATCATGTCGCTTGTTGAGCCTACAAAGAAGATGTCCAAGTCGGACGAGAATCAGAACGGCTGCATCTATATCTTTGATGACCGTGATACTATCATCAGAAAGTTCAAGCGTGCCATTACCGACAGCGATATGTGCGTAAGATACGCCGAGGGCAAGGACGGCATCAACAACCTTATGACTATCTATTCCGTTGTAACGGGCAAGTCCAACGAGGAGATCGAGCGTGAATTTGACGGAAAGGGCTACGGCGACTTCAAGCTTGCTGTCGGCGAAGCTGTTGCGGATCATCTTGCTCCCGTGCGTGAAAAGTTCGACGCTCTCATGAAGGACAAGGATTACTTAAAGCAGTGCATTGCGAAAGGAGACGAGGCAGCTTCGAGAATTTCGGGCAGGATCGTTTCAAAGGCTTACCACAAAGCAGGCTTTGTTGACAGATAAGGAGCAGCCATGCCAAGATTTTTTGCCGACGAAAATTCGGTCAGCGGAAATGTTATACACATAACGGGAGCGGACGCACGGCACATCTCATATTCGCTGAGAATGCGGATAGGGGACAATATCACATTCTGCCGTGAGGGCAACGAGATGCTGTGCAGGATATCGTCCATAACCGAGACGGACGTTTTCTGTGATATTATCGAAACAGTTCCCTCCGATGTTGAGCCTTCCGTGAAGCTGACGATATATCAGGCTCTGCCCAAATCGGACAAAATGGAGCTTATCATACAGAAAACGGTGGAGCTGGGAGCTTATCGGATTGTGCCGTTCATATCTAAGCGGTGCATATCCCGTCCCGACGGAAAATCCGCCGCAAAGAAGCATGAGCGCTGGCAGCGCATAGCCGAAGAAGCCGCAAAGCAGGCAGGAAGAGGGATAATTCCCGAGGTGGCTCCGATCATGGATATGAGCGAAGCTCTTGCACAATGCGATACCGATATAAAGCTGATATGCTATGAAAACGGCGGCAGCAGTCTTTCCGAAGCGGGGATAACCGCCGATAAGAGCATATCGGTAATGATCGGCTCCGAGGGCGGATTTGAACGCAGCGAGGTGGAGGCGGCAGCCGATAGGGGATTTTCACCCATATGGCTGGGAAAGCGCATACTGCGCTGTGAGACCTGTCCCATTGCGGTCACTTCCGTTATAATGAATCTTTCGGGAAATTTTTGATTTTGGAAACCGTGCGCAGTGCTGATGCATTACGCACGGTTTTTTCGGGTATTATAATTGTCACCTTTATTTTTAAAATAGGGTTGACAATCGTAATATCCTGTGCTATAATGGTAAAAGTCAAGAAAAAATGGGCGAAAAGCCCGAAAAAGGAGAAAAATTATGGCTGAATTAACAAAAACATCACCCGAAAAGCTTTTTACCGTCCGTGATATGGCATTCACGGGAATGTTCGCTGTCATTATTGCGATCTGCTCGTGGATATCCATTCCCACAACTGTTCCTTTTACTCTCCAGACCTTTGCCGTGTTCTGCGCACTGGGACTTCTGGGCGGCAAAAGAGGCTTCTTTGCCGTGCTGGTATACATTATCCTCGGTGCAATAGGAATCCCTGTTTTTGCGGGATTCTCGGGAGGACTTGGCGTTCTCGCAGGCAGTACGGGCGGATATATCATAGGCTTCCTGCTTTCCGCAGCGGCTTACTGGATAATCACAAAGGTATTCGGCACAAAGCTTCCCGTTGTCATTATTTCAATGGTCATCGGACTTGCTCTCTGCTATACATTCGGAACAGCATGGTTCATGATCGTTTATGCACGCAGCAGCGGTGCTATCGGACTTGCAACGGCTCTGGGCTGGTGCGTTATTCCTTTTATCATTCCCGATCTGGTGAAGATGGCACTTGCTATCGTTATTTCAAACAGGGTATCAAAGCATGTCAAGCTGTAATGAGCCTGTGAATATCCGCCCTCATCATGGATTGTGCATAGCATTTTTTGAGGGAAAAGGGTACAGTGCGGACTTTACGGCAAACATGACAAAGGTTATATCAGAGCTTAAAGCAGATGACCCGATGATAAAAATAGCCGCAGGAGCCGACATAATATGCGGAAGCTGTCCCCACAGCCTTGACGGAGTGTGCGAAAGCATCGAAAATGTTGAGCGCTACGACAGGGGAGTGCTTAAACTGTGCGGATTTTCCGCAGGCGATGAGCTGCATTGGTCAGAATTCAGCGGAACGGTTTTCCGAAGCATTATTTCCGCAGGAAAGACTGCGGAGGTATGCGGTGGCTGTTCGTGGCGGTATATCTGCGCCGATAAAGCCGATAAAATGACATCTCTCAATAACATATAAGAACCTGTCTTCACAAGCGTATGCGCACGTCTTTTCGGCAAATTTTGCCTAAGATTGCGTTAAAAATCCTTGCCGGGCGGCAAGCCCGCCTGCGGATTTTTGCCTTGTCTTAGACAAAATTATGCTCGAAAATCCGCACACATTTCTTGTGAAGACAGGTTCTAAGTGTTTCCAAGTGAGCCGCCCGTAATTTTTTACGGGCGGTTTTCCGCAAATTATCGGAAAAATCTTGCAAATCACAAAACAATGTGCTATAATATTAAAGTAGTTTTATTTTTTAACGGAGGATATTATTATGTATATTACTTGTCTTGACCTTGAAGGCGTACTTGTTCCCGAGATATGGATCGCATTTGCGGAAGCAAGCGGCATTCCCGAGCTGAAGCGCACAACACGCGATGAACCCGATTACGATAAGCTCATGAAGTGGCGTCTCGGCATTCTCAAGGAGCACGGTCTCGGCCTCAAGGACGTTCAGGAGACTATCGCTAAGATAGATCCTATGCCCGGCGCAAAGGAATTCCTCGATGAGCTTCGTTCCTTTACACAGGTCATCATCATCAGCGATACATTCACACAGTTTGCGGCTCCTCTTATGAAGAAGCTGGGCTGGCCCACAATTTTCTGCAACTCTCTCGAAGTTGCTCCCGACGGCGAGATCACAGGCTTCAAGATGAGAATTGAAAATTCCAAGTATACAACCGTCAAGGCTCTCCAGTCTATCGGCTTCCAGACTATCGCCAGCGGCGACAGCTACAACGACCTCGGCATGATAAAGGCAAGCAAGGCAGGCTTCCTTTTCAAGAGCACAGACAAGATCAAGGCAGACAACCCCGATCTTCCCGCATATGAAACATATGATGAGCTTATGGCAGCCATCAAAAAGGCAATGGACTGATAAAAAGCTTATCGCATAAGCCTTTCACGCACTGCTGCGGATAAATCATGTCCGCAGCGTGCGATTTTTTTGAAAAATGCTTTTACAAAAAGGATAGAATTTATTTGAAAGAGATGCATAAAATGAAGAATATGAAAAAAATTGCCGCAGGAGTATTGTCTCTGTTTATGGCGGTGTCATCGCTTGGAGTGAATGCTTTTGCGGACGACAGCGATGATTATGATGTCGTATTTGTTCAGGAAGACGATATTGATGAAGATGATATATTCGGCTCGGACAGCTTTTTTGACGATTTCGGCTGGTATTATGATTATGATGCAATAGATTTTTCCGAGGACGCAAGACCGACCGTTTCGGCAAAAGCCACAGGCAGGAGCATTGCTCTGAAATGGGACGCAGTGAACGGTGCCGATTATTATAAGGTCTATAAGTACAACAGCGAAAAGGGAAAGTTTCAGCTGCTGGAAAAGGTGTATTCCAACGTATATTATGACTATGACATAAGCTCGCTGACCGAATATAAGTACAGAGTGAGAGCGTATAAATCCACGGGAGAAAAGACGAAAACATCAAAGAGCTGCACCGTTACAACGCCGCTTATGACAACCTCATTAGATGTTTATACCAAAAAGAAAAAAATAGTTCTGAAATGGAAGCCCGATGAAGCGGCTGACGGCTATGAGATATATTACTGCAAACAGAAAGCACCCAAGAAAAAGACATTCTATACGACCTATTCGGGAAGCAGCACATACAGCACCATAGGAGAAATTGACTATGACGCCGAATATAAGAAGATGAAAACCACAGTCTCATCATCACTGGCGATAAAGCGTGACAGCGCATACAATTATTACTTTAAGATACGTACATACAAGAAGCAGGACGGCAAGAAAATATACAGTGATTTCAGCGATGCAATTTCCTCTTCATCGTCAATGGCGCTGTTCAACGGTCTTTCCGCAAAGAGCAGGGATACTGTTGAGGTGGGTTCCTACCGCAGCGATATAAAGCCGTGGACAATGAATGTGACCGATTCCGACAAGAAGATACTGGATAAGTTTATCGGTGAGAATTTTACCGATGATATGTCGCCCTATGAAAAGGCAGAGTATGCGGCACAGTATATCCATAATATCGTGGATTATTCTTACGGCGATGATTATAACAGGATAAGCGGACTTTCCTGCGTGTCTGCGGTATTTGAAAAGCATTCGGGACAGTGCTATCAGTATAACGGCGCACTGGCAGAGCTGCTGGCATATATGGGATATAATGTGAAGCTTATGGCAGGTTACAGAGGATATGATTCCAATGACCGCTGGAGCCATTACTGGTGCGAGATAACTATCGACGGCACAAAATACGTTCTTGACGCAGGCAACAAGAAGGACGGACTTTACAATTTCGGTCTGCCCTATGAATGCACCTCAAGATATCTTACGGAAGAATGATCTTCAACGGAAAAGCACATGGCAGCCCACAAGGGCGGTCATGTGCTTTTTATATATCAAAGTGTGATAAGACAAAAAAAGAACGTTCGGATAATTCCGAACGTTCGATTTGGTGCGGCAAATGGGACTTGAACCCATACGTCGAAGACACACGCACCTCAAACGTGCCTGTCTGCCTATTCCAGCACTGCCGCATTTATTAAGTTTTCGTTGACTCTCTCAACAACAATATTATTATAGCACGGTGATCTTGATTTGTCAAGCATTTTTGCGAAAAAATCCGATTTTTTTGCATTTTTTATATTATGCACATTATGCAATTGAATAGTTATACAATGTATTGTTTATGAATATATTTGAACGGTTTTTTATCATGAAAATATTTTCGGAGATCTTAAAATTCCCGCTCATGGTTTACAGTTTGAATGCAAAATTAATAATTTCGCCGCCGAATGAATATAATGAAACGCAGATAGTGCAGGGCTGCCTGAAAAAATAATGTTGTTTATATTATATTAAAAAGTGCATAAATTTTCGGTTGATATGTACATCGGATTTGCATTGATTTTTTGTGTGATGTATGATAAAATGTAATAAAGTGAATAAATTGCAGTTTTTAATATCAAATTTTTGTTGTTTTGGAATTTGTGAGAGTAAATATTATCAATGGAGGGGTCATAATGAAGGTCAAGGGTTTTACACTTATAGAGGTCATAGTTGTAATTGCCATAATCGCTGCTTTGTCGGCGATACTTATTCCCGTAATGGCATCATATGTAAAGGATTCAAAGATCGCGGCTGTTTCGGCAAACGCAAAGAATGTATACAGTGCGTCCCAGACGGCGCTTATCGCTTCGATAGCCAATAATGATGATATAAAGACCGTTGCGGGTGGCTCTGTTTATGTCTGCACGTCGGACGGCGTTGCAAAATGCTCGGGTCAGCCCGATATTGACATGAAGCCGTATCTCGGCGAGACATTTTCGGAATATTTTGCTTTTAAGATTTCGGACGACGGCTCCCGTGTGGATTATGCGCTTTGGAGCAATGAGCCTTTTGCCGATACACGGCAGCTGACGGAGGAAGAAGTGGGAACGGCTCCGATAAATGTTGGCTGCTATCCTTTCAAGGATTAAGAACCTGTCTTCATAAGAAATGTATGCGGATTTTCGAGCATAATTTTGTTGCAGACAAGGCAAAAATCCGCAGGCGTGCTGCCGCACGGCAAGGATTTTTAACGCAGTATGCAGCAAAATTTGCCGAAAAGACGTGTGCATATGCTTATGAAGACAGGTTCTAAATGTCACCTTTGAATTTTCAATGATAATAAAAAGGTCCGCACCGATATGATCTTCGGTGCGGACCTTTTTTGCTGTGTGACAGATTATTCGTGATCCTCGATAGGTCCTACTATCGGAACGGGGTCAATGCCCTGACGCTTGTAGTAGTCGGAAACTGCGGACTTCATTGCCTGCTCTGCGAGAACGGAGCAGTGTATCTTCTGTGCGGGAAGTCCGTCAAGAGCCTCAACTACCGCCTTGTTTGTGAGCTTGATAGCTTCGGTAAGGGGCTTGCCCTTTATCATTTCGGTGGCTATGGAAGAGGTTGCGATAGCTGCGCCGCAGCCGAAGGTCTTGAACTTAGCGTCTGTGATGATGCCGTTGTCGATCTTCAGATACATTTTCATTATATCGCCGCACTTTGCGTTGCCTACCTCGCCAACGCCATCGGCATTCTCGATCTCGCCTACGTTTCTGGGATTTGCGAAATGATCCATTACTTTTTCACTGTATATCATAAATAATTCCTCCGATAATTATAAGTGTGTTCAGTTAAGCTTTATGGGGCTAACGAACTTCATGAGCGGCTGCATTTCTGGCTCGTTTTTGAGTATTCTTTCCCAAAGGGGAGACATCGAACGAATGCGCTTTATTACCTTGTCCGTTGTTTCAACGATATAATCCGCATCGGCTTCGGTAAGCTCGTCCGAGATAGTAAGTCTCAGTGAGCCGTGAGCGATCTCATGGGGAAGACCCAGTGCAAGAAGAACGTGTGAGGGATCAAGGGAGCCTGATGTGCAGGCAGAGCCGCTGGAAGCGCAGATGCCGTTCATATCAAGCAGAAGCAGCAGGGACTCACCTTCAACGCCTAAGAATGAAACGTTGATATTGCCCTTGAGTCTGTTTTCACGTCCGCCGTTAAGACGGCTGCCCTCGATCTTTAAAAGACCGTCGATGATGTGGTCACGGATTTTTGATGTATGAGCGATCCTTTCGGGAAGATTTGATGTTGCTGTCTTAACAGCCTCCGCAAGACCTGCAATGCCCGCCGTATTTTCTGTTCCGGCACGTTTGCCTCGCTCCTGATCGCCGCCGTCGATAAGATTGGGAAGAGCCACGCCCGAACGCACATAAAGGAAGCCGATTCCCTTGGGTCCGTGTATCTTATGACCCGACATGGACATCATGTCGATATTCTGTTCCTTTACATTTATAGGAACATTTCCCACTGCCTGAACTGCATCGGTGTGGAAAAGCACCTTTTTCTCGTGGCAGATCTTGCCGATCTCGGCGATAGGCTGGATCGTGCCGATCTCATTGTTTGCGTACATTACGGAAACAAGAGCCGTATCCTCGCGGATAGCGTCACGAACCTGCTCGGGAGTTACGTAGCCGTCGCTGCTGACGGGGAGATATGTTACCTCGAAGCCCTGCTTTTCAAGTGCTGCGCAGGTATGGAGCACTGCATGATGCTCAAAAGCTGTGGTGATGATATGCTTCTTGCCCTTTGCGCCGAGACGGAGAGCTGTGGACTTTATTGCCCAGTTGTCCGATTCGGAGCCGCCGCCCGTGAAATATATCTCATTGGGCTTTGCGCCGAAGCATCCGGCGATAGCCGCACGGGCATCTTCAACAGCCTTCTGTGCGTCACGTCCCATTTTGTATATGCTTGAAGCATTGCCGAAGTTTCCTGTGAGGAAGGGCATCATCGCATCAAGTACGTTGGGGGTGATATTTGTGGTTGCGGCATTATCCGCATAGATGAATTTATCTGCCATTTTTATCATTCCTTTTTATTGGGTTTTGCATCACCGAATTATCATAGTAAGTCGGTGGGATTTATTATTTCCTTGTATGCCTATATTATATACCGATTTGGTGTATATTGCAACAAAAAAACACAAATTCTGCTTATCCGACAAATTTCGGCGGCATTATTTGTGTTCTTTGTGCAAAAAGATGATTTGCGGCTTGCCATAGCTTATTTTGAAGCATAAATATCTCTCTGTATCACCGCAAGCCGGTCGCAGCGTTCGTTTTCCGGGTGACCCGCATGACCCCTTACCCACTTCAGCGTTACATTATGTACGTCCAGCAGGGCAAGGCATTTTTCCCAGAGATCGGAGTTGAGCGCAGGCTTTTTATCGGATTTTACCCAGCCGTTTTTCTTCCATGACCTCGCCCAGCCCTTTGAGATGCTGTCGCAGACATATTTGCTGTCGGTGGTGAGTATAACATCGCAGGGATATTTCAGTGCGGAAAGAGCCTCCACCACGGCTGTAAGCTCCATGCGGTTGTTTGTGGTATGGGCTTCGCCGCCGGAAAGCTCCTTTTCCCTGCCGCCGCAGCGGAGTATTGCCCCATATCCTCCCGGACCGGGATTGCCGGAACAGGCACCGTCGGTAAATATTTCAACTGTCATAATGTTCTCCTTTGCATACACGGCAGTTGTGAAAAACCGCCTTGTGATTTTTAACTGCCTGTGAATATGAAAAAAATAAAATAATAAGCGGCGAATCCTGCGGAAATATGTACTATATTAATAAAAATGCTTCGCACAGGCATTTTACAGCAGATATTCTATTGACAAAGAACAGGCAATATGATAAAATGATTAATGAAATATAATTGAGAAAAAATGTGTAAATCGGCGTTTTTTTATCGCAAGGCGATTGATGCCTGCGTGTTGTATAGCTATTATACATTTAAAAAGTGCATATGTCAATATGTCTCCGCAGTTATGGTGCGGAACGGCTGTTGTGTGGAACGAAAGGGATATCCTGATGACTATATATATTGCGATGCTGGCGGGAGCATTGGCTCTTATGCCGCTTTGCAGCGATATTTTCGGCAAAAAGGGCAGGGCGGTCTACTGCGCTGTTATGGGAGCGGCATTCATATTTATTGCCGCTCTGAGGTTCAGAGTCGGTTATGACTATGATATTTATGCCACCGAATTCTGCAAGATGCAGCTTTTTGAGGCGGAAGATGTATCGCTGATGAAAATGGAAAAGGGCTTCCTTTTTCCGATGCTGATAATAAACGGAGTTTCGGACAGTTATATCACGGTGTTCGTCATTACTTCGCTGATAATTTATTCCGTGATATTTTATCTGATCTATAAAAATTCGTCGTCGCCGTGGATAAGCACTGCCGCTTTTCTGTGCTTCGGGCTGTATTTCAATACGCTGTGCTTCCTGCGTCAGGTAATGGCTGCGCTGGTGGTGCTGTATGCGCTGAAATACATGAAGGAAAAATTCTCGCTGAGATTTTTTGTGCTGATATTTGCGGCTGCCTGCTTCCACTGGTCGGCGCTCATCATGGTTCCGCTCTATTTCATGCTGAAAATAAAGCCCTCATGGGGCTATCTCGGCACTGTTTCTGGGCTTACCGTGATATTCTGCATTTTTTCCAGAAAGGCAATGTTCTGGATAATCAACCATGTGGAGCTGTACAAAAATTATGACCCCGATACCAACCCCGAGGCTTCGGTGGGTCTTTCCCCAAAATATACGATCATGTTCGGGCTGCTTTTCCTTGTCTGCTTCATTTTCAGAGAGAGGATAATAAAGCGCAATGCCATGAACAGCGTTTATCTCAACTGCTTCATGTATGCTGTCGTATTCGAGGCAATGGGTATGCGCCACGGCATACTTTCAAGATTTTCGATAATCGTATTTTTCCCCGTTTTCCTCTATCTTATTCCCGATGCGGCGCTTTCCGTAAAGGAATTCATCGAGGAAAAATTCCGCTCGAAGAAAAAGAGACAGACGGTAATGCGTGCGTCGGCTGTACTGGCGGCATTTTATGCAGGTGCAAGCTTTGTTATGCTGCTGGCAGGCAATTACAACGGCGTTGTGCCTTATATGTCCTATATTGACAGACCATATGACGTGAATTATGATGCGCTGGCATATGAGGAAGCCGAAGAGGAAGCCGAACAGGCAGATGAAGCTGCCGACGATACGGAGCTTTCCGATACGGAAGCTGCCGATGAGCCTGCCGCAGTTTCGGCAGGGTAACGGAGGTGCGCTATGGCTGAGCATTCAATGCCTGAAAATACAAAAAAAGCCGCAGCTCCCGTTTCCGATGTAACAACGGAAAAAATGAAGCTCAACAACCTTGCGGGAGATCTGGTCATACTTATGATTATGACCTTTGCCTCCGCAGTCTTCATGGAGGAAGGCTATCTTCCCGACGGCGCCGCTGCGGTGCTTAGGGGAACGATGTTTACGGTATGCGCACTTTCGTGGGTGTTCATATCATTTTACAACGGCGTTATGGGACGCTTTGTATATGCGGTATTCCCCGCAGTGTTCTGGCTGCTTCCCCAGCTTATAATATATCTGGCAGACAGCGGTCCCGAATTTATGCGAATGAGCGTGGTCATGTATGCTCTTTCCGAATTTTCTTCGCTGATAACGCTGAACAACGGAGAATTCTTCGGGAATATACTTCATGTGTCGCCGTTTGCAGGCGCAGTGCTGCTGATGCTGATAAGCTATATCGGCTTCGGCATAGGCGCAAAGCTTTTCTTTGATGATAAGAAAAAGCAGATGTAGCATCAATAATCTTCGCTTTATGCGATCATTATAAATAAACGAGAAAGGAGGACATTCATCATGAATAAGACTATGAAGAAGGTCAGCACAATCTCCGCAGCTGTTCTGGCTGTTGCTGTAATGGCAACTGCTGCTTTCGCTGCAGATTATGCAACAGTACCCGCAGGTGTTACATCACCCAGCAATACAGTTGTAGCTTCCACAGCATCTGAGTCCATCAGCTCCGCAGTTGAAGCTGCTGCAAGCGGTACATCAACAGCTGAACTGAAGACATTATCCAATGTTGTTCTTTCTGCTGATGTTGTAAAGGCTCTTGCTGACGGTAATGGCGTTCTGGAGATCGTTACTCCCAAGGCAACACTTTCCATCGACGCTTCCACAGTTAAGAAGGTTGCTAAGCTCAACCTTTCCGCAACTGTAAACAATACCAAGACTTCCACAGTAGTTGACTTCAAGTCTACCAAGAAGTTCAACTGTGAGGTAAAGGTAACTGTCACAAGCTGCAAGATGAGCGCTGATGATCTTGCCAAGGCTCACGTTTACTATAACGGCGAGGATCTCGGTTCCGTTGAGATCGACGAGAACGGCAATCCCGTATTTACAGTAACAAAGGGCGGCAAGTATGAGATCAAGTAATTGATCTTCTGTTCGTCTGAACACAAAAAGCTCCCTCTGCTTTCGGGCGGAGGGAGCTTTTTTATGCTTATTTTATCATTTTGTTTACTGTGTCCAGCAGCAGGGTGATGTCTATGGGTTTGGGGATATGAACGTCCATTCCGCATTCGGCAGCTTTGCGGATATCCTCTTCAAAGGTGTCCGCCGACATGGCGATTATGGGCAGAGAGCCGTATCGTCCAAGCTCGCTGTGTATTATTTTTGCGGCATGATAGCCGTCCATTACGGGCATTCGCAGGTCCATAAGCACCAGCTGATAATGACCGTCGGGAGCCGATGCCAGCTTATTGACGGCTTCTCTGCCGTTGACGGCGCTGTCGGTCATATAGCCTGCACGGCTCAGTATTTCGCTGACCAGCTCACGGTTAAGCTCTTCGTCCTCAACGATAAGAATGCGCTTGCGGGAATGCTTTTCCGCATCGGCACTGTAAATATCTGCCGGGACTATTCCCGAGAGCGCTTTTGCCAGCTCGCTTATTATCATGGGCTTCTGAATGATGACATTTGATATATCACGGCTAAGTTCCTTCGGAACGGAGCTAAGGTCATGGGCTGCTATCACAGCAGTGAAATCATGTATCCTGCGCAGCTTTTCAAGCATAGCATTCACGTTGTTCCTGCGGACGCCGATATTTATAACGCAGAGCGAAAAGGGTCTGCCGTCCTCGGCTGCATGGCGGAGCCTTAGAGTTGCATCTTCAAGATCCATTGTCCATTCGGCGGTTATGCCCAGCGTATTGAGCATTTTTGTGACGCATTCGCAGGTATCGAAGCTTTTTCCGAAAACAAGGGCACGGCTGCCCTCAAGGGCTGTTATATGACTTATTCGGCAGGGAGCGCCGCAGTATTCAAGGCTGAGCGATACTTCAACATCGGTGCCTTTGCCCTCTTCGGAGTGTATCTGAATGCTTCCGCCCATGTTATCTATACAGTGCTTTACCCGGGTGTAGCCAAGTCCGGTACCCTCGATCTTTTGTGGGTGATGAGTGGTTTCACGGGCAAAAGGCTCGAATATATGACCGATGAATTCCTCGGACATACCTATTCCCGTGTCTATTACATGAAACTCATATATGGAATGACCGCTGACAGGGGAGCTGCGTTCCGTAAGGCACACATAAATATTTCCGCCAGATTTGGTGAATTTTATCGCATTGCTCACAAGCTGGAGCAGGAGCTTTATCAACAGAGTCTTGTCGCAGTACACTTCATCATTGATGATATCGGCAGCGTCCATATACAGCGACAGATCTTTTTCTGCGGCGATCTTATTGACCGTACTGTAAACATTGCGCAGCACGCTTATAAGACTGCATCTAAGGCGGTGGCTGCCGCTTTTTGCGGCGGGAGTACGGTTCATTCCCGAATATCGTTTGAGTGCATCGAGAAGCTTATCCGAGGAGCTGGTTATCTTATGGAGATAATCCGATATTTCGGGGGAAACATCGGACCTTGCGGAAGCAAGATTTGCAAAGCCGATAATTGCGGTGAGCTGAGTGCGCACTTCATGAGACAGATCGGCAAGGAGCCTGCGGTTTGCGGTATCCGCCTTTTTTGCGGAGGAAAGTGCGGCATCAAGGATATTTCTGGTATTTTTGGCGTAGTCTGCGCAGCTGCATATCAGAGCGGAATCCTTATCGACCGAAATTATTTTCAGGTGGATAAAATTCAGCTCGGAGCCTTTATGGTATGTATGTTCTGCCGAAAAAAAGCCCGAATCGGAGAGGCGTTTGGCAATATTTTCGGCAGAGAGGGAGCGTATCAGCTCTTTACGGTCGCTTTCGGGGAGAGCATTCGGGAGGATATCGTTCAATGCACGGTCAAGTGGGAAAAAATCTCCGCAGCTTCCGTCGGTGATGATACACGCCGTATTTTCGGAGAGGCGGAGAAAAAGAACTGCGTCATATCCTGCGCAGAGTGCCTTAGCAATATTTTTCAGCTGTTCGGTATTATCCGTATTCATCAACGGCGATCACGTCCTGTCGGGTATCTGCCGCAGAATATGCCGCAGATATATTTATATATCATTATACACTTTTTGCACGCAGTTAACAAGATGTGATTTACAACAATACGAAGCGCCGAATTTTGTATGAATGTGTGAAAATTACACGTTTTTTAACATTCTATCTGTATGAAGAAATATTCCGTCCGCCGCGGTTAACTATGACATGGGACACGCTGCGGTAATCACGGTCGCTGCAGGTCACGGTAACGGTGGATTTTCCGCTGACGGGAGCGGTACGTTCCGATCTTACTGCGGCAGCGGAATAGGTTGGGGAGCTGCCTGCGGTATTGAACGACGGCAGCAGTGAGGTATAGAAGTTTTGATGCTGAAATTTACCGTCGGAGACTTTCACATCGAGGATACTGGGGACAGCACGGACAACTGCGCCTGCGGCGGCTGCCGCCTCATCGGGGGTTCCGAATATTGCTGATATCTGCATTGTTTTATCTTACCTTTCTTTTTTACTTGTCTGTTACAGCTTACGGGGGATAAAGGGGGTTTTTCTTTTTTACTTCAATTTACACGTCGGGTCGCTTAGTTCTTATAGGTTGCAAGTAACTGTTGCTATCTGCCACAAAGCGACCCGTCGGAAAAATTGAAGAAGAAAAGTTGCAACTATAATTAACGACTTGATGAAATTCCTACACCAAATAGCCGACGGTTGAGCGCCACGACGGAAAGAGAAAATAATAAGCGTTTTATGAACCGTCGGCAATACAAAATCTAAAGAGAATTTATTAACTGGAATTTCAAAAATCGGGGCAGGGATTAAGGAAAGAGTGTGCAGAGGGAGAACCTCAAAGGGGGCGCCCCGATTTTTGCTTCTGCTTTTTTGTTTAGCCCCCTTTGTGGTTCATCCCTTTGCCCGCCGGAGGCGGAACCTCCGCTTTCTCTATGGTTGCAAACCATACTACAAAACTTTATAAACTAACACAAGCTTACTATAATAAAGAACAAAACAGTAGCAAACCATTATTTAAGAGATGAAAACCACCCCAAAAGTAAATCAAAAATAAAGGCGAAAGCCGCCGCCCCTTATCACCTGTAAGCTGTAACAGACTGATTTTATTATTTGGCATATTTTCAAGGTTATTCAAATCGTCCGCTGATCCCGAATAATAAAAATGTAGGAAAAATATTTGCTTTTTTCCTGCGAATGTGGTATAATATTATCAGCTATATTCGGAGCGGTGCGCTCGCTCCGTGTTAAGGAGTTGAACTGCTGTGGACGTGAGAGTCGGAGATACATTGACACTGAAAAAACAACACCCCTGCGGAAGCAGGGAAATGCTTGTGCTTCGCTCGGGAATGGATTTTAAACTCAGATGTGTGGGCTGCGGCCGTGAGTTTATGATCGCACGCAGTAAAATAGAAAAAAATATAAAGTCGGTCAGCCGCCCCAATGCAGACTGATCCCTGAAAGGAAATTTTTACAGATATGTTTGAAAAGCTCAGAAGCACCGAGGATAGATATGCGGAAATAAACGATAAGCTTATGGACCCGAATGTTGTCAGCGATAATAAACAGTATGCCGCACTCATGAAGGAATATAAGACTCTTACCCCTATCGTGGAAAAATACCGCGAATATGTGAAATGCAAAACGGCTGCCGATGAGGCAAAGGAAATGCTGGACGAGGGCGGTCTTGACCGCGATATGAAGGAATTGGCTCAGTCCGAATATGATGAGAACCGTGAAAAGGCGGAACAGTGCGCCGAGGAGCTTAAAATATTGCTGCTTCCCCGTGACCCTAACGATGAACGAAGCGTTATTATGGAGATCAGGGCAGGCGCAGGCGGCGAGGAGGCTGCTCTTTTCGCAAATTCCCTTTATAGAATGTATACTATGTATGCGGAGACAAAGGGCTGGAAGATAGAGGTTCTGAATGCAAATCCTACCGAGCTGGGCGGATTTAAAGAGATAAGCTTCGGTATCGAGGGCGAGGGGGCTTACTCCAGACTTAAATATGAGAGCGGCGTTCATAGGGTGCAGCGTGTGCCCGAAACCGAGTCACAGGGCAGGATACAGACTTCGACGGTAACTGTTGCCGTGCTTCCCGAGGCGGACGAGGTGGAGTTGAATATCAATCCCACTGACCTGAAAATAGATGTTTTCAGAGCGTCGGGCGCAGGCGGTCAGCATATCAATAAGACCGAATCGGCGGTCAGAATAACTCATCTGCCTACGGGCGTTGTTGTTGAATGTCAGGACGAACGCAGCCAGTATAAGAATAAGGATAAGGCGATGAAGATACTCAGCTCACGCCTTTTTGAAGCGCTTCAGCAGGAGCAGAATGACAAGATCGCTTCCGACAGACGTTCACAGGTGGGAACGGGCAGCAGAAGCGAACGTATTCGCACCTATAATTTCCCCGAGGGACGTCTTACCGATCATAGGATCGGTCTTACGATCTATCGTCTGGAATATCTGCTGAACGGAAATATCGACGAGGTGATCGATGCTCTCGCAACTGCGGATCAGGCTGCGAAGCTTTCCGCTCAGGGCGATGAATAACCTACAAATTTTGAAATCGGTGTTATATAATGGAATTTGAAACTAAGATACTTTCGGATTCGGCAGAGGATATCGCCGCTGCCGCCGAAATCGTGAAAAAAGGCGGAGTTGTGGGAATGCCCACCGAGACGGTGTACGGTCTGGCTGCAAATGCCCTTGACCCCGACGCCGTTGCGGATATATTCAAGGCAAAGGGCAGACCGCAGGATAATCCGCTGATAGTCCATATTGCGGAATATGAGGAGCTGGACAGGCTGGTGTGCGATGTTCCCGATACGGCAAGGAAGCTTGCGGAGCATTTCTGGCCCGGACCGCTTACAATGGTGCTGAAAAAGCGCAATATAATACCTATGGTCACCAGCGGCGGACTTGATACTGTGGGCATAAGATTCCCGGTTCATAAGACTGCACGGGAATTTATCCGTGCCTGCGGAGCGCCTATTGCTGCGCCTTCGGCAAATCTTTCGGGTAGTCCCAGTCCCACCTCCGCAAAGCACGTATATGATGATATGCACGGCAGGATACCTGCCATAATCGACGGCGGAGAATGCCCCGTGGGAGTTGAATCCACGGTGGTCTGCTTCGAGGAAGATGCCGTGAAGATACTCCGTCCCGGCTTTGTTTCGGGAGAGGATATGAAAGCGGCAGGCTTTCGGGTGCTTTACGCAAGAGGAATAACCGAGGAGATCGCCGCAGGCGAAAAGGTGCTTTCCCCGGGAATGAAATACAAGCATTATTCGCCCAAGGCGAACGTTACCATCGTTGAGGGCACCGACAGCGGCTTTATGAGCTTTGCCGAGGCACATTCGGGAGACGGCGTATATTTCATGATATTCGGCAGAGAGGGAGATTTTCCGTATAATAATATGGTTTACGGCAATACTCCCGAAGAGCAGGCAAGAACGCTTTTCGGCTGTCTGCGTGAAGCGGACGACATCGGAGCAAAGCAGGTATATGTGCGCTGCCCCGAAAAAAGCGGAGTCGGTCTTGCGGTATACAACCGTCTGCTTAGGGCGGCGGCATTTGAGACAGTGACAGTGTGAATATAGTTTCCCGATATTCCGCACAGCTGCGGGATATCATAAATGGAGGTCTTATTCCTTGAAAATGATCGGATTGACAGGTCAGAGCGGTTCGGGAAAAACTACGGTCAGCAGCTTTTTCCTTGACGGCGGTTTTGAGATAATAAATGCCGATCTGGTTGCCAGAGAGGTAATGGAAAAGGGTGAGGTCTGTCTTGAGGAAACTGTCCGTGCATTCGGAGAGGAGATACTCAATGACGACGGAACACTGAACAGAAAGCATCTTGCCGAGATAGTTTTCTCGGACTGGCAGAAGCTGAAAAAGCTCAATTCAATAACCCATCCCCACATCAACAAAAGAGTAAGCGAAAAGGCAGAGGCTTTGCGGAAATGCGGTGCGGAATATGTGCTGCTGGACGCTCCCACGCTGTTTGAATCGGGGGAGGACAAGCTCTGCGATGCCATAGTCAGCGTTACCGCAAAGGTGGAGCTGAGGGCAAATCGCATTATGAAGCGCGATAAAATAAACAATGACATGGTTATGAAAAGATTTTCAAGCCAGCACAGTGTGGAGTTCTTTAAGGAGCATTCGGATTATATAATAGAGAATAACGGATCCCGTGAGGAGCTTGAAGAACAGGCAAAGGATATTATCAGGCAGATAAAGGAAAAAGCCTGATACGGAACAATAAGAGGTCACAGCAATGCGAAAGAAAACGAAAAAACGCCGCGGCAGTGCGTTTTGTACGGCAGCAGTGATACTGCTGCTGGTTATAGCTGCCGCTTTCAGAATGCCCGACATCGAGCGTAGCGTATTTTATCCCACAAGATACAGCGAGTATGTGGACAGATATGCGGAGCTTTACGGGCTGGATAAATATTTTGTCTATGCGGTGATAAAGACCGAAAGCAATTTTGACCCCAATGCCGAATCCGAGGTTGGGGCAAGAGGGCTGATGCAGCTTATGGAGGACAGCTTTGACTGGGTGAAATACCGCATGGGCGACAGTGCGGACGATGCCGAATACGGAGATATGTATGATCCCGAGGTGAACATACGGTACGGTACATATCTGCTGAAGCTGCTTGTTGAGGAATACGGCAGAGCCGATACCGCAGCGGCGGCTTATCATACCGGCAGAGGAAATGTCAACAGCTGGCTCTGCGACAGCAGATACAGCTCGGACGGCGAGAGCCTTGACGATATGCCCTCTTCGGTCACAAGGCATTATGTAAACAAGGTTATGACGGCTTATGAGGGATACACAAATCTTTATTCCGCATAAGCAGGTAACACCATAAATAACTTTAAGGAGGAATTTAAAATGTCCGAAAAGGAAAAATCTGCGGCAAAGCTTTTACAGGAAAAGCTCTGCATGAAGAAAAAGAACGGTCTGCTTACCGCAGACGAAAATACGGTCAAGGAAACACAGTCCTACTGCGAGGAATACAAGAACTTTCTGAACAAGGCAAAGACCGAGCGTGAGGCTGTTGAGTATGTTTCAGCAGCTGCCGAAAAGAACGGCTTCGTTCCCTTTAAGAAAGGCATGAAGCTGAAAAGCGGCGACAAGGTATATTATGTGAACCGTGAAAAGGCTGTTATTCTTGCGGTCATCGGCAAGGAGCCTGTTTCGGAGGGTGTTCATCTGGCTGCGGCGCACATTGATTCTCCCAGACTTGACTTAAAGCAGAATCCTCTTTACGAGAACGAGGAGACAGCTTACTTCAAGACGCACTACTATGGCGGCATCAAGAAATACCAGTGGGCGACTATCCCTCTTTCGCTCCATGGAGTTATCGTCAAGGCTGACGGCACAAAGGTAAAGGTTTGCGTTGGCGAGGACGAGAACGATCCCGTTTTCTGCGTATCGGACCTGCTTCCTCATCTTGCACAGGAGCAGATGAAGCGTCCCGCAGCGGAGCTTATCAGAGGCGAGGAGCTGAACATCATCATCGGTTCACAGCCCTATCGTGACGATGAAATCAGCGAAAAGGTAAAGCTGAACATTCTTTCTATCCTCAACGAAAAGTACGGAATCACAGAGGAAGACTTCCTTTCAGCGGAGCTTGAAGCTGTCCCTGCATTCAAGGCAAAGGACATCGGATTTGACAGAAGTCTCATCGGTTCATACGGACACGACGACAGAGTATGCGCATACACTGCATTTTCTGCGCTCATGGACTGCGGCGAGGTATCAAAGACAGCCGTTGTCATTCTTACCGACAAGGAAGAGACAGGCAGTGACGGAAACACAGGACTCCGTTCATCTTATCTGAAATACTTCATTTATGATCTTGCCGAATGCTTCGGCGTTGACGGAAGAACAGTTCTTTCACATTCGGAGTGTCTTTCCGCCGATGTAAACGCAGCCTTTGACCCCACATTCCCCGACGTAAACGAGAAGAGGAACGCTGCGTTCATCAACAAGGGCGTATGCATCACGAAGTACACGGGAGCAAGAGGAAAGTCGGGAACTTCCGACGCTTCCGCCGAATTTGCCGGCAGAGTAAGAATGCTCATGGACAGCAACAACGTCATCTGGCAGACAGGCGAGCTTGGAAAGGTTGATGCAGGCGGCGGCGGAACAGTTGCGGCATACATTGCGAACCTTGACGTTGACACTATCGACATGGGAGTACCTGTCATTTCGATGCACGCACCCTACGAGATCGTTTCAAAGCTTGACGTTTACATGACATACAAAGCATTTTACGCATTCCTTGCCGAATAAGGGAGCTATATTTACAGTTATTGAGTTGGAACTGCCGCTGTATTTTTTGGAATATGGCGGCGGTTTTTTGTGTTTTTATTGAAAAGCTTACTTTTATTTTAATATCGGCTGCTTTAACTACCTTCAAATTTTAGGTTCATTAAAAGCTTACTTTTACTTTTTGACATGTGTATCATAAGAGCTTCAAGTCTTGCAAAGGGAACACCAAAGGGCGAAGGAGAGGAGGGCTGAATAAAACTGTTAGCAAAAATCGAGGCGCCCTCCTCTCCTTACCCTTAGGTTTTCCCTCTGCACTCTCTTTCCTTACCCATCCTCACCTCCGCCTCGATTTTTGCACGCCCAGCTATTGCTCATTTCTTAAATTTAGTAGTGGCGACGGTTCATGCAACGCTTATAGTTTACTGTTTTTCATGGTGCGCTCAACCGACGTAAAAGCTGATATATTCAACCTTAAATGTTGAAATTGTCGGCTTTTCTTTTTGTTACTTCAATTTATACGTCGGGTCGCTTAGTTCTTATAGGTTGCAAGTAACTGTTACTATCTGTCACTAAGCGACCCGTCGGAGAACTTGAAGATAATACAGGACAGCAATTGTTAATGAAAATGAAGTTATTTCTCACACCAAATAGCCGACGGTTGAGCGCAACGACTGAAATTTGGAAATGGATAAGCGTTTTATGAACCGTTGGCAATACTAAATCTAAAGAATAATTAATAGCTGGATTTTCAAAAATCGGGGCAGGGATTAAGGAAAGAGTGTGCAGAGGGAGAACCTCAAAGGGGGCGCCCTGATTTTTGCTTTTGCTTTTTTGTTTAGCCCCCTTTGTGGTTCATCCCTTTGCCCGCCGGAGGCGGAACCTCCGCTTTCTCTATGGTTGCAAACCATGCTACAAAACTTTATAAACTAACAGCAATACATAATAAAGAGAGAAACAGTTGAAAAAATTCATTTAAGAAATAACAACTGACCAAAACAAAAAAGAACAAAACAGCTGCAAACTACCATTATAAGAGCTGAAAACAACTCTAAATAAAATAAAAAAACAGACGCCCCGATAAACAGAGCGCCTGTGATATGTAAAACTAAAAGGCAAATAAAATCATCAGTTGTTGATGAGCTTGTCCTCGCCGTTCCAGCTGTAAAGCTTTCTGATCTCTTCGCCAACCTTCTCGGAGGGGTGCTCGGAGTGGAGCTTTCTCATAGCCTTGAAGTGAACCTGCTTGCCTGCGGGAGACATGTCGAGGAGGAATTCCTTTGCAAATGTGCCGTCCTGAATGTCGGAAAGAACCTTCTTCATAGCCTTCTTTGTTTCCTCTGTAACGATCTTGGGACCTGTTACATAGTCGCCGTACTCGGCTGTGTTGGAAATGGAGTATCTCATGCCTGCAAAACCGGACTGGTAGATGAGGTCAACGATAAGCTTCATCTCGTGAATGCACTCAAAGTATGCATTTCTGGGATCGTAGCCTGCTTCGCAAAGTGTCTCAAAGCCTGCCTGCATAAGTGCGCATACACCGCCGCAGAGAACTGCCTGCTCACCGAAGAGGTCTGTCTCTGTCTCTGTTCTGAATGTTGTTTCGAGAACGCCTGCTCTTGCACCGCCGATTCCGAGAGCGTATGCAAGTCCGATCTCGGTAGCGTCGCCTGTTGCGTCCTGCTCAACAGCGATAAGACAGGGAACACCCTTGCCTGCCTGGTATTCGCTTCTTACTGTGTGGCCGGGGCCCTTGGGTGCGATCATGATAACGTTAACGTCCTTGGGAGGAACGATGCAGCCGAAGTGAATGTTGAAGCCGTGTGCAAATGCAAGTGTCTTGCCTGCTGTGAGGTTGGGAGCAATCTCCTTGTCGTACATCTCAGCCTGCTTCTCATCGGGAATGAGGATCATGATAACGTCAGCAGCCTTTGTAGCTTCTGCAACGGACATTACCTTGAGTCCCTGAGCCTCTGCCTTGGCAGCGCTCTTGGAACCTGCATAAAGACCTACAACAACGTTTACGCCGCTGTCCTTGAGGTTAAGGGCATGAGCGTGGCCCTGTGAGCCGTAACCGATGATAGCAACAGTCTTGCCGTCCAGTCTGCTGAGGTCGCAGTCCTGCTGATAATAAATTTTATTCATTGTAATTTCCTCCAATGTAAATAATTATATAATTAAGAATAATATGCCGCAGCTTATTTATTCCTAATAATCGGATCACTTAATGGTTTCGGTACCCTTCTGGATAGCGATAGTACCTGTTCTTACGATCTCCTTTATGCCGTAGCCCTTGATAAGCTCTCTGAATCTTGCAAGGTGCGTTGTGGTGTCGGAGATCTCGATAGTCATTGTTGTGGGAGTGATATCGTCGATCTTTGCGCCCATGATGTCGCAGATAGTGAGGATCTCGCTTCTCTGTGAGGGTGATGCGCAGATCTTGATGAGCTGAAGCTCTCTTTCAAGAAGCTCGTTCGGCTCAAGTGTTCTTACCTTTACGGTATCAATAAGCTTGTTGAGCTGCTTTTCCAGCTGCTGGGCTGTGTGCTCGTCTCCGTCGGCAACGATTGTTATTCTCGATACCTCGGGATCGTCGGTCACGCCTACTGCAAGGCTGTCGATATTGAAGCCTCTGCGGGAAAAAAGACCTGTCACACGGGAAAGTACGCCTGCGTGATTTTCAACAAGAACGGAAATTGTATGCTTCATATTTATGTTATAACAGCTTTTGCGATAACCGCTGCGGCTGTCATATATCCTCCCTTACAAATTATTATATAATTGCTTTATCGCTATTTCTTTATAAAGTAGTTTCGTATTTGTAAACGTTGCACTCTATGAAATACGGACCCTTTGCATTTTTCAGTCTTTCGGCGGCAGCTTCCGCTTCAGCCATTGTTTCAACACGCTCTGCGGGAATTCCGTATGCGGAAACAAGCTTTACGAAGTCGGGGCTTCCGTCCAGTCCGACTGCTATCTTGCGGTCGCCGTACTGATTTGTCTGAAGCTCTCTTACCATTCCGAGGTAGGTGTTCTTCATAAGGATTATCTTGACTGCGATGTTTTCCTGAACTATTGTCGCAAGCTCCATCATCTGCATCTGGAACGAACCGTCTCCGCAGATAACGATGACCTCGCTGTCGGGAGATGCCATTTTTGCGCCTACCGCAGCAGGTACGGAATAGCCCATTGTTCCCATTCCGCCGCTTGTAAGGAATCTGCCGTTCTTCATCTCGAAGTTGTTGCACGCCCAGATCTGGTTCTGTCCGACGTCGGCAACGCATACGGTGTTGTCGGGAAGGATAGAGGAAAGCTTTTTAAGGAACATCTTCGGGTTGATGAAGCCCTCTGTCTCGTTGGTGTCGGGAGCCGTATTTTTTATTTCGGAAAGCTCGCTGACCCAGCTCTTGCAGTTCATTTCGGGCATTGCCGCCGTCATATCCTCAAGGATAGTGCGGCAGTCGCCTACCAGCGGATAGTCAACGGGAATATTCTTGCCTATCTCGGCAGGGTCGATATCTATATGTATTATCTTTGTGGTCTTTGCGAGGAATTTCGGTGATTTCACCGCACGGTCGCCCACTCTTGCGCCAATGAGGATCATTGTGTCGCAGCGGGAGACAGCTTCATTTGCGCTCTTTACACCGTGCATACCCAGCATACCGAAGTAGAGGGGGTGATTGGTGGGGTAAAGGCTGAGACCCATCATTGTTGAAACTGCGGGAATGCCTGTTTTCTCGGTGAATTTTCTGAGAGCCTCTTCTGCTCCTGCGAGAAATACTCCGCCGCCTGCGCAGATAAGGGGCCTTTCCGCCTTGGAAACAGCCTCGCAGATCTTTTTGATCTGCATGGGATTGCCCTTTACGGTGGGCTTATATGTACGCATATGAACAGTCTCGGGGTAATCGAACTCGATCATTTCCTTCTGGACGTCCATAGGGATATCAATGAGAACGGGACCCTTTCTGCCTGTGCCTGCGATATAGAAAGCTTCTTTGAAAATTTTGGGGATATCGGCGGCATTTTTCACAAGGTAGCTGTATTTTACGAAAGGCTCTGCCGAACCTGTGATATCAGCCTCCTGAAAAACATCGCAGCCGATCTGATCGCTTGCCACCTGACCTGTTATGCATACGATAGGCACACTGTCCATATAAGCGGTAGCGATAGCTGTTATAAGATTTGTTGCACCGGGACCCGATGTTGCGATGCATACAGCGGGGCGGTTTGTCATACGGGCATAGCCGTTTGCGGCATGGCCTGCGTTGGCTTCGTGACGCACCAGAACATGGTGTATGTCCGATTTATATAACTCGTCATAAAAAGGGCAGATCGCCGCACCCGGATATCCGTAGACGACACTGACACCCTCTTTTTCAAGACATTTGACCATTGCTTCTGCGGCACTTATCATTACCCTCACGTCCTTTACAGATAAAATCAGGCACATATCATCAAAAATATGCCATATGTATCATCAAAATACACCTTATATTATATTACATTCGTGCGGATAAGTCAAGTGCGGCAAATAAAATATAGCAAAGTTATATAAATTTAACAAATTATTAATGTGCAGTATCACTTAAAATTGGCAGCACTTTAAAGTATGAATCAAAAAATGAAATGCTGTGAAGCGATTGACTTTATACTGTAAAAAGATTATAATAGCCTTAATATGTATAGACCAATTTTGTTTTGAGATTTCATTATGCTTTATGCTATATAATTTTATATAGTATTCGTTGTTTCTTCGGAAATACATTTGATGATTTATCGTAATCGAGGTGCTTATATGTTTACAGTTTCCGTATGCATGATAGTGAAAAACGAATCGGCTGTGCTGGCACGGTGCCTGGACAGTCTTGCGGGGCTTTATGACGAGCTTATTATTGCGGACACGGGTTCGTCCGACGATACAAAGGCGATCGCCCTGCGGTACACCGACAAGGTATATGATTTTCCGTGGACAGGCAGTTTTTCGGACGCCCGAAACTTTGTCTTTGAGAAAGCCATCTGCGACTACATATACTGTGCCGATGCCGACGAGGTTCTTGACGAAGAGAACCGCATCAGATTCAAAGCTTTGATACAGTCCCTTGACGGCGATGTGGAAATAGTCCAGATGCGGTATGCAAACCAGCTGCAATTCAACACCACATACAATTTTGACGAAGAACCTCGGCCGAAGCTATACAAGCGGCTGAGAAAATTCGTATGGCAGTATGACATTCACGAAGCCGTCCGCACCGAGCCGATCATATTTGACAGTGACATAAAGATACTTCATATGCCCCAATCGCTGCATTCAAAGCGTGACTTTTCGATATATCACAGGCTCACTGCAAATGGCGATTTGCCGCCGCATCTTTTCATGATGTATGCGAGGGAATTATTCATTTCGGGTGATGACGATGATTTTGCGGCAGCCTATGAATATTTCAGGCAATCCGTCCGCAGCACTCCGCTTTCCGCCGAAAACATGAAGCAGGGGTTATGTGTTCTGGCAAAGGCAGCTTTTATTATAGGAAATGAAGCTGAGATGTTTTCTGCGGCGTTGAAAAACACTTCCGACGGGCACGGTTCAGCGGAGGTATGCTGTGTTCTCGGCGACTATTATTTTTCAAAGAACGACTATGACGAAGCCGCCGTATGGTACCTAAATGCGGCATACGAGACATCTCCGGAGTTAAGCATAAAATGTGGCAGGGAATATCCGCTCACCATGATGTCGAAGCTCTGCGAGCTGGCAGGTGACAATGAGGGAGCGGCGCATTATTTACACGAAATTGGCGGCGGAGGGGAGTTGTGATTTTTTAGTTTTGGTTACTGAAAAGATTCTTTTTCATTTTTGGGTAGTTGTTATTGTTTGACTTCAATGATTGCTTGTGTTTGTTAGAAGCTTAAATTTATTTTTTGAGGTAATTGTTACTCTCTGCCTTCAAGATTTTCGGTTCATTAAAAGCTTACTTTTATTTTTTTGTCATGTGAATCAAATCAACTTCAAGTTTAGCAAAGGGAACACCAAAGGGCGAAGGAGAGGGGGGCTGAATAAAATCCTGCACAAAAATCGAGGCGCCCCCCTCTCCTTACCCTTAGGTTTTCCCTCTGCACTCTCTTTCCTTACCCATCCTCACCTCCGCCTCGATTTTTGCAAAACCGCATCGTAAATCCTCTTTAAAGTTATTATTGATGACGGTTCATGCAACGCTTATAATTCCCTCTGTTTTATGGTGCGCTCAACCGACGTAAAAGCTGATATTCTCAACCATTTTTAGCGAGAATAACGGCTTTTCTTTTTGTCACTTCAATTTACACGTCGGGTCGCTTAGTAACATATAGTAACAGTTACGTAAACCTAAAAGCACTAAGCGACCCGTCGGCTAAATTTACGATTGAGAATTACAGCTATAATAAATAAACTTGAAGTAATTCCTACACCAAATAGCCGACGGTTGAGCGCCACATGATAAAAAGAAAACGGATAAGCGTTTTAAGAACCGTCGGCAATGATAAATCTAAAGAATGTTTATGAAATGGAATTGCAAAAATCGAGCAGGGGTAAGGAAAGAGAGTGCAGAGGGAGAACCTCAGGGGGCGGCTCGATTTTTGCTCACGTTTTCTTTTTAGCCCCCTGTGGTTCATCCCTTTGCCCGCCGGAGGCGGAACCTCCGCTTTCTCTATGGTTGCAAACCATACTACAAAATATTATAAACTAACAATAAACACCATAAAAAGAAACAGATGAAAACCATACTACAAAACTTAATAAACTAACACAAGCTTACTATAATAAAGAACAAAACAGTTGAAAAGTATCTTTCAAGAAATAAGAAATAAAAACAAACATCAAACCGCCTTTGAATGTTTTGTATATACCAATGTTAACAATGCCGAAAAAATATATTGACATTTTACAAAAATCTGCTATAATATTTTGTGATGATGCTTGTCATCGGGAAGGATAATGTATGAAAAATAAATATGTGCCCGAAAAGATGATACAAAAAAGCAGATTCAGGGATTTTTATGGTCAGTGGGAGAGCGGCGATAAAAAGAATCTCGTTCGTATAATGTCCCGATTGATAAAAGAAAATCCCGATTATGCCGATCAGAAAAATTATGGTCATATGTGTAATCTTGTGACTTCGCTGGCTATGGTCATGGCTCTTGAGGAAAAGGGTGTGCCACGCAGTGAGGCGCAGAATGCTGTCGCTCAGGCTATGTATCTGTTCGTTCAGCCGCAGATAGCTTCTATGCAGAAGCTCGGAAGTAAGCCTTGGTTTGTGGGTATGCTTAAAGTTTCTATGCCCGTTAAGTTCAGACATACGCTGGGCTATGGCTGGGACGTGGAATTTCCAAAGTGCGGCAAAGACGCTTTTACTATGATAACTCATAAGTGTATATATCAGCAGATCTTCAGTAAGTACGAAATGCCCGAAATGACGGCGGTGTTCTGTAAGGTGGACGATATCCTGTACAGCAATCTGCCACGTACAGGCTTTGCATATACCCAACAGATAGGTACGGGCGGAAGTATGTGCGATTATACTTTCAGCAAAAAATAAAACAGATCAAGTCGGTTTAATATTTGCCGATCAATATAAGAATGTAGGAGGAAAAAATTTGAGATTCAAGAAAATAACTGCGGTTTTTGCGGCTGCGGCAATGTGCTTTTCAATGCTCACTGCCTGCGGTTCGGAAAATGCTGCCAACGGAACAGCTGCTGCCGATACTTCGGCTTCTGTTGCTGCCGATGTCGCCGAAAGCGGCTCCGCAAGGGTGACTGTTGACGGAACTAAATTCATGGTGAACGGCAAGGAGCTGTGGATAAACGGCGTAAATACTCCTTGGCAGAACTGGAATGACTTTAACGGAAAAATGGACGAGGCTCAGTGGGACGAGACATTTAAGCAGCTGAAAGCCGACGGCGTTAACTGCACTCGTATCTGGGTCAACTGCAACGGAATGAGTACGGTCCGCCTTAAATCAACGGGCGAGATAAAGGAAGTCAATGAGTCCCATTGGACAGACCTTGAAAAGCTTTTCGCCATTGCCGAGAAGTATCAGGTCTATGTAATGCCCACAATACTTTCCTTTGACCATTTCAAGGATACAAATTCGGGCGGTACACAGTGGCAGACGCTTATCACGACAAAGGAATTTGCCGACGGCTTTGTCGAGCAGTATGCAGCTGAATTTGCAAAGCGCTTCAAGGACTGCGAGTATATCTTTGCTGTGGATCTTATGAACGAGCCTGACTGGGTGCATGAGAATGACGAGTGCGGCAAGATCTCTTGGGAGAATCTTTCCTATCTTTTTGCAAAGTGTGCGCAGGCTATCCACGAAAACAGTGATATGCTTGTTACTGTCGGCACGGGAATGATAAAGTACAACTCCGATCAGTATGACGGCAACTATGTTTCCGATGAATATTTGAAGAGCCTTTCGGGCAGCGATGAATCCTATCTGGATTTTTACAGCCCTCACTATTACATCTGGGAGCGCCAGTGGTACGGTTTCCCCTTTGACAAGTCTCCTACGGAGTTCGGTCTTGACGGCACAAAGCCTGCTATTATTGCCGAAACATCAAACGATGATGAGGCGGAAAGCGGAATGAGCTGCAAGGACAAGTATGAATCCTGCTACAACAACGGCTGGAACGGTGTTATGGCTTGGATGGAATACAGAAGCGACGGCTCCAGCGGCTGCGATTCCATGTGGTACAGATACGATCTTACTCAGGAAGCAACTCACCGCATTTACGAGCTTATCCCCGAAAAGATTTTCCCCAACGAATCTGACAAATAATTGAAAGCGTAACAAAACAGCCGATACATCGGAAAAGATGTATCGGCTGTTTGATTTTTATTAAGTATTATCAATCTCTCATATCGAGGGGAGTATATTCCTTTTCTTTAAGAATGGACTTATATGCGGGACGGATTATTCTCTTGCCTGTGCAGATCTCCTCAAAGCGGTGAGCGCACCAGCCTGCCATTCTTGAAACGGCAAACAGAGGTGTGAAAAGATCCTCGGGGATACCCAGCATCTTATAAACAAATCCGCTGTACATATCAATATTTGCGCACATTACCTTGCTGTCGCCCTTGATCTCGGCAAACAGTGCGGGAGTGAGCTTTTCAATAGACTGAAGCAGATGAAATTCCTTTTCAAAGGGAGTATTTTCAGCCATTGAGCGTGCATATTCCTTTAAGATAACGGCTCTGGGGTCGGAGAGGGTATATACGGCGTGTCCCATACCGTAGATAAGACCGCTTCCGTCGCCAGCTTCCTTGCGGAGTATCTTGCGGAGGAAGTCTGCAACCTCGGACTCGTCCTCCCAGTTGGAAACGTTCGCCTTGACGCATTCCTGCATCTCGATGACCTTATGGTTGGCGCCGCCGTGACGGGGACCTTTAAGGGAGCCGATAGCTGCGGAATATGTGGAATAGGGATCTGTTCCCGAAGATGTAAGCACACGTGTTGTAAAGGTAGAGTTATTACCGCCGCCGTGTTCTGCATGGAGCATAAGCATAAGGTCAAGGAGCTTTGCTTCATCACGGGTATATTTTCTGTCGGGGCGGAGTGTGGAAAGAATGCTTTCCGCAGCGGATTCACCTGCGATCAGTGGGTGCATTATCATAGATTCGCCGTAATAGTATCTTCTTTTTACCTGATAAGCGGACACCATTATAACTGGCATTTTTGCGATAAGGGAAATAGCGGTATCTATCTCATGCTTAGGAGTTTTCTCCTCGGGGTTATCGTCATAGGAATAGAGAGCCAGAGTAGAGCGTCCCAGCTTATTCATGATATCACGGGAGGGTGCTTTCAGGATCATATCCTCAAAGAAGTAATCGGGAAGAGCACGGTTCTCGCCCAGAAGCAGAGTAAATTCGTCCAGCTGGGACTTATTTGGGAGCTTACCTGTCAGCAGAAGATAAACGATCTCCTCATAGCCGAAGCGATCCTCGGCAACAGCTCTGCCGATAAGGTCACGGATATTATAGCCTCTGAAAATAAGTTCACCCTCGCAAGGCTGTTTTTCGCCCTCATTCACAACATAGCCGTGAACGTTGCATATATTTGTAACGCCTGCCATAACACCTGTTCCGTCGGGGTTACGCAGACCTCTTTTTACGTTATACTTATCAAAATATTTGGGATCTATAACATTATTCTCACTGAAAGCGGAATAAAGTGCGTCCATATTGATCTCGCTCACAATTAACCATTCCTTTCCCAAGGTGCCGCACGGATAATGAATAATTGCCGCAGGAAATTGCATTGCCGCAGGAATCGGGGCGAAAGCTCCCTGAGGCCTGAAAGCGGTGAAAACGACCGCAAAAGCCTTGCTTTGTCCGAAAAAGCAGCAAAAACGATTTCAGCACATTATGCAGGATTATCATTCCGACAAGTCACTGTAATCTATTTTACCAGTAAAATTGCTCCGTGTCAAGAGGACAGTTGTGCGCAGGAATGATATTCGGGGAAATACACAATAAAATGTGCGGAAAATGCACATTCTCAATCGGATTTAACGGTTTTAACAAATTATCTTTATTTTCACGGTATTTTTACAGATATTTAAAAAATAGGGGGTGTTACTTGCTGCCTTATTTGGCTTTGATGTTATTTTAAAGCTTGAATTTATTTTTGAAATAGTTGTTTATTCTACCTTCAATATTATGCTGTTATTTAAAAGCTTACTTTTACTTTTAGAAATGTGTAGCTATCTTCCTTCTTGAAATTTTTTACTTAAAAGCTTACTTTTATTATATTGAAATGTGTATCAAATCAACTTCAAGTTTAGCAAAGGGAACACCAAAGGGCGAAGGAGAGGGGGGCTGAATAAAATCCTGCACAAAAATCGAGGCGCCCCCCTCTCCTTACCCTTAGGTTTTCCCTCTGCACTCTCATTCCTTACCCATCCTCACCTCCGCCTCGATTTTTGCAAATCCAGCTATTGCTCATTCTTTAGATTTATTATAGTAACGGTTCATGCAACGCTTATATTTAACTATTTTCCATGATGCGCTCAACCGACGTAAAAGCTGATATTTTCAAACGTTTTTAGCGAAGATAACAGCTTTTCTTTTTTCTACTTCAATTTACACGTCGGGTCGCTTAGTGATAGATAGGAACGGCTACTTGTAACCTGCAAGAAGTAAGCGACCCGTCGGAAAAATTTAAGATTGAGAATAACAACAATAACGAATGACTTGAAATTATTCCCTTTATCAAATAGCCGACGGTTGAGCGCCACGACTGAAATAGGAAATTGAAAGCGTTTTACGAACCGTCGGCAATACTAAATCTAAGAATTATTTTGTTATGGATTTGCAAAAATCGAGCAGGGGTAAGGAAAGAGAGTGCAGAGGGAGAACCTCAGGGGGCGGCTCGATTTTTGCTCACGTTTTCTTTTTAGCCCCCTGTGGTTCATCCCTTTGCCCGCCGGAGGCGGAACCTCCGCTTTCTCTATGGTTGCAAACCATACTACAAAACTTTATAAACTTACACAAGCTTACTATAATAAAGAACAAATAAGTTGAAAAACATCATTTAAGAGATCAAAAACCAATATTATACTCGTCTCATAAAAAGAACAAATCCCCAAAAAATACATAAAAATCCCCCAATGAAATAAAATCATCGGGGGATATATAAACTTAGTATTGTATCAGATGTTTTTGCTGTAAATGACCATTAGCCCTTTGAGTAATAGGGCATCGTCAAGAATGATCTTCTCTTTGCATAAGGGAACTACTGTGCTTGCAAGTCCGCCTGTCGCAATGACAGTGTGGACGCAGCCGCGGTCTTCGTTTATGCGGTGGATTATGCCGTCGATCTGGGCGGCTGTGCCGTAAAGTATTCCGCTTTTCATGCATTCTACCGTGTTCTTTCCGATGAGACGCTTCGGCGGCTCAAGACTTATTTTCGGCAGCTGTGAGGTCTTTCCGGTAAGCGAGTCTACCGATACTTTCAGCCCAGGCATTATCATTCCGCCAAGATAGTTCTTATCTTCGTCAATGACGGATACCGTGTTCGCTGTGCCCATGTCGAAAATTATCAGGGGCAGGGGGTATTCGTTTATTCCGCCTACGGCATCTACTACAAGATCACTGCCAAGCTGTGCGGGATTGTCAATGGTGATGCTGAGCCCCGTTTTTATTCCCGGGCCTACTACCATTGCTGTCTTTCCCGTTATCTTGCGTATGGCTTCCTTTACCGTGAGGGTGACTGACGGTACTACCGAGGATATTATCGCTCCGCTGATGTCTGCGGAGGTTATGCCGTAAAGCTCCAGTACGGTCTTGAATGATATTGCGTATTCAAGAGCGGTGGCTGTGTGGTTCGTGGAAACACGCTCCGTAAATACGACCTTTTCTTTGCTGAAACAGCCGATGACTATGTTCGTGTTTCCGATGTCAACTGCAATTACCATAAAAATTCCTCTTGCGAATATTTATTCCGCAGCGGTCTTTGCTGCGGGTAATTTTATCATTTTGGCTTTTATCAGCGCAGAGCCTATGGCGCCTGTGAGCAATGTTGAGGCTGCCATTTCGCATACGGCGTTTATGCCGACAAATGCGCAGATAAATACAAATACGTTTCTTCCGTCCATGAGCTTCTGAATGTACTCTGTGTTTCCGAAGAGCAGTACGAGCGATGACATGAAGAACAGCGTGTTCAGGAATGCCGAGCAGAAGCCTGCAGCAGCGCAGGCTGCATAGCCGTTGAAACGCTTTGCGACGGCACGGAAGATGACTCCCACAAGAAATCCGTCAAGCAGTCTGGGGATAAATCTCTGGATAAACGCCAGAAACGGGTTTATTGCCAGAAGTGTCGCACCCATTCCGCTGGGTACGCCGATGCCGAAGCACTGGAGAAAGCTCATTATGCCGAATATCGCTCCTGCGGCTGCTCCGCCTGCGGGGCCGAGTGTCACTGCCGCAAGCGCAACGGGTATAACGTTGAGCGATATCGACAGCGGACCTATTGGGATAGTTCCCAGTGGGGTCAGTGAGAATATAAGCAGCAGGGCTGTGAATACTCCCATAAGCACAAGGCTTTTCGTCGTAAGTTTTTTCATATTAAATTTTCCTCCTTGTTATCATTCCCTTTCGGGATACAATACAATACGAGATACAATACATATTATATCATATCATAATATATCCGTTTTTTCAAGTTGTTTTTATGATATTTTTTTATTATAGCTTGAATTATACTTTTATATATGTTACACTTTATGCAAAAGGATATACTTTAGGTCACCTCTAAAAACCACCGGCTAAAGCCTTAGTACCTCATCTGCTTGCAGATTTTCCGTCATCTTGCACATAAATTTCTTGACATACGGCAGTATGCTTGCGAAATTTCTATACAATCTGACGAAAAATCTGACTGCGCATCTGAGGCACTATGGTTTTTAGAGGCGACCTTTACTTAATCATACAATATTTTTGCCGAAAGGAGCTTATTATGAATTATACCGAAGCAAGAAAAAAGGCGTCCGAGCTTGCGGAAAAAATGACCCTTGAAGAAAAATGCAGCAGGCTGCGCTATGATTCGCCTGCCGTCGGAAGGCTGGGCATACCTGCATACAACTGGTGGAACGAGGGACTTCACGGCTGCGCAAGGGCAGGCACTGCCACCGTATTTCCCCAGGCGATAGGCATTGCCGCAATGTTCGATACCGAGCTTACAGAAAAAATCGCCCGGGTCATTGCTCTTGAAACACGCGCGAAATACAATGCCGCCGTCCGTCACGGCGACCATGACATTTACAAGGGACTTACACTCTGGTCCCCCAATGTGAATATTTTCCGCGATCCCCGCTGGGGAAGAGGTCATGAGACTTACGGCGAGGATCCCTGCCTCACCGCCGAAACGGGACGTGCCTTTGTGAGAGGCATTCAGAAGAAAACTTCCGACGGATATTATACCGCCGCTGCCTGCGCAAAGCATTTTGCCGTCCACAGCGGTCCCGAAGCTCTGCGCCATGAATTTGATGCAAGGGTCAGCAAAAAGGACATGAACGAAACTTATCTCCGTGCGTTCCGTGCGCTTTCTGATGAGGGCGTGCTGGGCTTTATGGGTGCATACAACAGGGTGAACGGCGAGCCTGCCTGCGGAAGTGAAACGCTGAATGATATCCTGCGGAACAAGTGGGGCTTCAAGGGATATTTTGTGTCCGACTGCTGGGCGGTGCAGGATTTCCATATGCATCACAGGATAACGGACAATGCCATAGAATCGGCGGCAATGGCGCTTAACAACGGCTGTGATGTGAACTGCGGCTGCACCTTTGTAAATGTGCTTCAGGCATACAATGAGGGGCTTGTTACCGAGGAGAGGATAACCGAAGCCGTTGAAAATCTGCTGACGGTACAGTGCCTGCTGGGAATGTTTGACAAGACCGAGCTTGATGATATCCCTTATTCAGTGAACGACTGTCCCGAGCACAGAAAGCTTGCTCTTGAAGCGGCGGAAAAGTCGATGGTGCTGCTGAAAAACAACGGCATTCTTCCGCTGGACAGGAATAAGATAAAGAGCCTTGCGGTGATCGGTCCAAATGCGGACAGCCGCAGTGCGCTTATCGGAAATTATCACGGCACGTCTTCCCGATATGTGACATTCCTTGAGGGAATAGAGGACCTTGCTCCCGACTGCCGCATATATTATTCCGAGGGCTGTCATTTGTTCAAGGACAGGACAGAGGGGCTGGCAATGGCAGGCGACAGGCTTTCCGAAGCGGTTGAATGCGCCGAAAATGCCGATGCGGTTATACTTTGTCTCGGTCTTGACGAAACTCTTGAGGGCGAAGAGGGCGATGCGGGAAATGCATATGCGTCGGGGGACAAGCCCGATCTGCTGCTGCCCGAAAGTCAGAGGATACTCCTTGAAAAGATCAAGGCTGTGGGCAAGCCGATAATTATTATATGCGCTGCGGGAAGTGCGCTGGACATTGACACGGAGGGCGTTGACGCATATTTGTATGCATGGTATCCGGGGGAATGCGGCGGAACGGCTGCGGCAGAGATACTTTTCGGAAAATCCCCGTCGGGAAAGCTGCCCGTCACATTTTACAGAAACGATGCGAAGCTGCCCGATTTCACCGATTATTCCATGAAAGGCAGAACGTACCGCTATGCGGACAGCGCAGATATCATATATCCTTTCGGATACGGACTTTCCTATTCGGAGACGGAAAAGACGATTACGTCAAAAACCGAGGACGAAGCTGGAGTTCATGTATCGGTAAAGGTGAAAAATCTCGGGAAATATGCTGCCGATGAAGTTGTACAGATATATTTCAGTTCGGAGCTTCCCGATGCTGTGCCGAACCGCACGCTCTGCGGCTTTAAGAGGATAAAGGATATTCCTGCGGGAGCGGAAGCAGATATCGTCATCGACATTCCCTTTGAGAATCTTTATTTATACGATGAAAACGGAAACGGATATGTCTGCGGAGACTATAAGCTCACTGCGGAATAACGGGTTTTCATAAAACAAAAAATCGCTCGGCTGTCTGTCGGGCGATTTTTTTCGTTATATTGATTATATTATTCAGCTTATGGACTTTACGGTATATTCCTTGTCCTCGACTGCCTTTTTCAGAACATCGTCCGAAACATCGGAAGCAAGGGTAACTACCGCTGTGCCATTTTCGTGGCTCACTTCTGCGGACTGAACTCCGTCCAGAGCTTCAAGTGCTTTCTTAACTGTGGCTTCGCAGTGACCGCACATCATGCCTTCGATATTCATTGTTTTTGTCATGGTATTTTCCTCCTGTGCCTTTTCGGCTTTGATAATTATTTCACCGCCGCTTGTTTTTCTGCGGCAGGGCTTATATATTTTTGCAAAATTCAGACGGAGAGCATTCATTACAACGCAGAAGCTTGAAAGGCTCATTGCCGCTGCTCCGAACATGGGGTTCAGCTGCCAGCCGAGAAGCTTGATGAAAACTCCTGCGGCAAGGGGAATGCCTATGCAGTTGTAGAAAAATGCCCAGAAAAGATTTTCGTGGATATTCCGCAGAACGGAGCGTCCCAGCTTGATAGCTGCGGGAACGTCGCTGAGGGTGCTTTTCATAAGCACAACATCTGCCGCATCTATGGCAACATCTGTGCCTGCGCCTATGGCTATGCCAACGTCCGCACGGGTAAGAGCGGGGGCATCGTTTATTCCGTCGCCTACCATTGCAACACGTCCGTTTTCGGAAAGACGTCTGATAACGCTTTCCTTTCCGTCGGGAAGAACGCCTGCTATTACCTCGTCAACGCCTGCCTGTCTGCCGATAGCGGCGGCTGTGCGCTCATTGTCGCCTGTGAGCATTACTACATGAATGCCCATATTGCGAAGCTCACGTACTGCGGCAGGGCTGTCCTCCTTGATAACATCGGCTGCGGCTATCATTCCCAGAAGCTTGCCGTCTCCTGCGAACATAAGGGGAGTTTTCCCCTCGCCCGACAGTCTCTCGGCTTCTTTAAGAAGCTTTTCGGGGACGGTCATTCTTGAAGCTATGAACTTCATGCTGCCGCCGATATATGTTTTTCCGCCGATATCCGCCGTTACGCCGTTTCCCGTAAGTGCGGAGAAGCTTTCGGCTTCATATGGGGACATTCCCTTTTCCTCCGCTGCTGCAACGACTGCCTTTGCAAGAGGGTGTTCACTTTTTATTTCAATGGAATATGCGGTTCGGAGAAGCTCGTCTGCGGATATACCCTCGTCGGGTATAATATCGGTCACCTTTGGCTCGCCGAGAGTGATAGTTCCCGTTTTGTCGAGAGCAACCGTATTTATTCTGCCTGCGGCTTCAAGTGCGGCTGCGGTCTTGAAAAGTATGCCGTTCTTTGCGCCGACTCCGCTGCCAACCATTACGGCAACTGGAGTTGCAAGTCCCAGTGCGCAGGGGCAGCTGATTACCAGCACGGAGATACCTCGTGCAAGTGCAAAGCCCACTGTCTGTCCTGTCAGCAGCCATACTGCCGCAGTTATCACGGCAATGGTTATTACAACGGGAACGAATATTCCCGATACCTTATCGGCTGCCTTTGCGATAGGAGCCTTTGTTGCGGCTGCATCGCTTACGGTCTTGATTATCATTGAAAGTGTGGTATCGCTGCCAGCACGGGTGGTTTCGCACTTTATGAAGCCCGACTGATTTATCGTGGCTGCGGAAACGCTGCTGCCGACGGTCTTATCCACGGGAATGCTCTCGCCAGTCAGTGCGGATTCATTGACTGCGCTTTCGCCCTCGATTACAGTGCCGTCTGCGGGAATGCTTTCTCCGGGGCGCACAACGAAAATATCGCCCACATGGATATCATCGGCGGAAATAGTGGCTTCCTCGCCGTTTCGGATAACATTTGCCGTATTGGGGGCAAGGTTTATAAGGCTTTTCAGAGCGTCGGTAGTTCTGCCCTTGGAATATGCTTCGAGGGTCTTTCCTACGGTTATGAGCGTAAGTATCATTGCGGCGGATTCAAAATAGAATTCGTGCATATAGCTCATCACTGCGTCGGCATTGCCCTTTACCTGAGCGTCCGTCATGGCAAAAAGGGCATAGGTGCTGTAAATAAACGCCGCAGAGGAGCCCATTGCAACAAGGGTATCCATATTGGGCGCACGGTGGATAAGTCCCTTAAAGCCGCTTATAAAGAACTTCTGGTTTATTACCATAACGATGACTGTAAGCAGCAGCTGGACAAGACCCATTGCCACATGATTGCCGTCAAAGAATGAGGGCAGCGGCCATCCCCACATCATATGTCCCATAGAGAAATACATCAGGATAATAAGAAAGACAACAGACCATGCAAGGCGCTGCTTCATTTTTTTGATAGCATTATCATCGGAGACTGAATTATCGGGCTTTTTCTCGGCGCCCTTTTCGGAAGCGCCGTAGCCTGCGGCAGTCACCGCATTTATTATAGCGTCGGAATCGGCAGTGCCCTCGACATTCATGGAATTTGTCAGCAGATTCACCGAGCAGGAGGACACGCCCTCAACTGCGGAAACTGCCTTTTCCACTCGTGCGGAGCAGGCGGCACAGCTCATTCCCGTTACATTATACTGTTTCATTTTAATTTTCCTTTTCAATAGACACTGTCTTAAAGCCAGCTTCCTCAACTGCCTTGGAGATCTCCTCGTCGGAAACATCTCTTGTCATGGAAACAACGGCGATATTCTTTTTAAGATTTACCTTTGCGGCAGCTCCGTCGATATCATTTATATAGCGTTCGACAGTGCTTTTGCAGTGATCGCAGTGCATACCCTCGATATGGACGGTCTTTTTTGCGATTATTGTTCCGTCAAGCTTTTTGGGAGGGCGCTTCAGCTCTCCGCCGCCTCCGCAGCAGCCGCCCTCGCCCTTGAAATGCTTCAGTCCCGAGCGAGCGGCAAAAAATACGATAACGGCAAGAACAATAACAATTACAGCGGTTGACATAAATATTATCTCCTTTGAAAAAATTATATTCACATTATTTTTTTCAGCGTACTGATAAGCTCGTCGATCACCTCGTCATTTCCGCTGCGGATATTATCCGCAACGCAGGTCTTTATATGCTCGGAGAGCAGTTCACGGCTGAAAGCGTCCAGTGCCGCCTGCACGGCTGCGGTCTGCACGAGGATATCGGTGCAGTATGCGCTTTTTTCCACCATGCCCTTTATGCCTCTGATCTGTCCCTCGATACGGTTCAGACGGTTTATCAGCTTTTTATACTCCTCGGGGGAGCGGTGCTTTTTCTTATGGCAGCAGGAGCAGTCGCAGCAGCACTTTTCGGTTTCCTTTTCGGTTTCATTCAACTTTTCCGCACTTCCTTTCCTTTTTTGTTTACAGCTACATTATATACCCCCGAGGGGTATTTGTCAATAGGCTTGACAAAAAGTTAACAATTGATAATCGTCGGTTAACAAAAGTTAGCTGCGGTGAAATTTTGGGGGCTATTTATGCGGTTTTGGTTGATTTAATTACAGTGATATGGTATAATGTAGAAAACAGGTCGGGTTTAGCTGCCCGACAAATCAGAATTTGTGGAGGAGCAATTGTAATGAGAGTATATTTTACAATATTTATTTCAATTTTATTAGCTGCCATTTCATGTATTTTTCTTTTAGGATGTAATAATACTAATAATGTTAAGGATGATTCTGTCCGTTCTGCGAAAAGCGATAGTGAAATTGTTTCAATCAATATACACGAAACAGGTGGAGAAGATGGCAGAAATATAGAATGGAAGGTTTATTCTCAGAATGATAGTTTTTTTCTGTCATATTCAGATAATAACAAAACATACGGTGAACCGTTTCAAGGTATTTTTGAAATAACGGAACAGGAATACCAAACAATCATGAGTCTTGATTATCAAAAATACATTGATGAATATGATGAGAGCTTTTCAGAAAACATTACAGATGCAGTATATTTCCAGTCAAACATTACTCACGAGAATGGAGATACGGAAGCAACAAATGCAATTATGACAGAGGCAACCATAAAATTGCAAGAATTATTAAACGAATACAAAAACGACAATCATCAATAACTTCCAATTTATCGGGTAGTTCATAACCACGGCACATTGTATCAAATCCCGTGAGCTATGCGGCTTTGGTTGATTTAGTTACAGTGATATGGTATAATGGGGGAAATAGGGTTGAGTTTTTTGCTCGGCAATCGGAATATGCTGATGAGGTGATATAAATGAATGTAATGATTGAAAACGGAAAAATTATTTTTAGTGAAGATAATAGGAAATACTCATTTGATGCTCACGGAGAGTATCCCCGTCCGTCTATAATGCCTGCGATAAGTGTCGGCGGAAAACATTTATCAAACAGAAGTGACGATATAAAAATTGAAAAGCATACAGCAGTACAAGATGTAGCTATCGGAAATAATATGGCTGCTTGGTACATTCAGGAATTTCTGCCTGACGGAGTCGATTACAAGTTAAGCAAAAAAGCAAGCATATATATCGGAGATTTTTCTGCGGGAACGGAAAAGCAAATATATAAAGGTGAATGTTACGGTGATCTTTGCTTTTATGAAAATGATCTGTTTTTCAATATTGGCAACAAGGTGGCTGTATATCACATAAACAGCGGAGAAACCGAAGTCCTTTTCAAGCATTCGGGCATAAAGAAAAGCGGACTTGATCTGCATATTACGCCAAAACGCATTTTCTTTCAGCACTGGACGCACAGCAATAACAATACAATGTGGTACGACCGTGAGACACAGCAAGTTATCAATCCGCATTTCGACGGCTCTGTTATGTTCTTCCTTGATGATGAAACGATCATCTACCACGGTATTTATCATACATGGTTTTATGATGTTAATACTATGAAAAAGAAACGTTTTTTCAGTAATAAAAGCCGCAGCAAGATAATTGATATGGTAGGAACGTTTTTTGATATTCCTAAAGAGCATATCTCCAAATATACCTCTGATTGGACAAAAATAAGGCTCACGGGTTTTGAGAATGACCGATTATATTTTGAATGTCACCTTTACTATTCAGAAGACGGCTTATCTTTTGAAGAACAACAAAGGAATTGTCATTCTTTTGGTCTTCCGTCAATGGCGGATACGCAGATATCCTGCGACATTGACGGAAAAAACATTATAATAGAAGCTGACAGATCGGACATTGTAATTGAAGAAAGTTCTTACAACTCAATCACCAAGGTAAAACTTGATTTTCTGAAGGTTACAAAAAAAGCTTTCCGAAACAGAGAGAAATCTAACCAATAATCTATTAGCAGTTGTTTATCATAGCTATAAATTCCAATTTATCGAGCAGTTCATAACCACGGCATATTGTATCAAATCCTGTGAGCTATGCGGTTTTGGTTGATTTAGTTATGGTGATATGGTATAATGAAGAAAATCGGTCGGGTTTAGCTGTTTGGCAAATCGGAATATGTGAGTGTGAGGTTTATAATGAATAAGATAAAATTTGTTGCAAATAGAGATACAAACTATGTTTTTCATATGCTGTCTGTCGCAAAATGTGGATACGACAATGAATATGGCGAGAAATACCGTATTCGGTATTCACAAGAGGATTTAAATATACTTAAAGATAACGAAAATCTGATTACCGTTTGTGGAGGTGAACATTGCGGTCTTTTATATGGTTTATTGGTATGTGAACCAGCTTGTGCAAAAGTATCTGCAAAAGAATATTATAATTCTATAATAGAAATTGGGACTGCAATTAAAAACGGAAATGTTCCTGATGGAATTGATAAAGAAATAATACAATATACTGATATCATAATTTCAATTTCTAAAATTATGATAAAATACTATGATGATTATATCGAAAATGTTTGGGAAGAAGAAAAAATCAAAATTAATAATTACATTCCAAGACTGCAAGATCTTTTTGAAAAAACAAACTTTACCGAAAAAGCAGAAGAATTGCTGGGGTGTCATTTGCAAAGCAATGGGTTTTCGGCAACACTTGTTACTTCTGTTGCAGGCGGTGCAGAAGCAATAGATATTTCCAAAAGCCAGGATGTTTTTGGCATTGAAAGAGATTATTTAGATGCAGTCTATTTTATAGGACACGAGTTTATTATATACATATTAGTTGAAGTCCTTGCCAACGATAATGCATTCAAAACTCTTAAAACTTGGTCCCTGACAGAAGGGCTTGCCGAGTATTATTTGAAAAAAATAATGGGTGACACAAGATTTTTTAATAGACAACAAAAGTATGTAGAATACTATGAAAATTGCGAAAAGAAAAAGCCGGTATCTGCTGTTGAACTATATAGGCAGGCTTTGAAAGCTGATATATAAATTCCAAGTTCATAACTACGGCACATTAACGTGTGCCGTAGTTTTTTATACCTGATGCATTTTTAGAGGCATATTGTATCAAATCCCATGAGCTATGCGGTTTTTATTGATTTAATTACAGTGATATGGTATAATGGGGGGAATAGGTCGGATTTAGTTGCCCGGCAAATCGGAATTTATAAGGTGATATAATGAATAAAATTAAGCTGACTGCACTTCCTTGCATATGTGCAGATGTTTTTTACGGTACTGAAATAATCAGACCGGGAGGAGAAGCATTAAATTTTGCTGTTCATGCCTCACACTTTAGGGATATAGATGTTACGCTTCTTGGTGTTGTCGGAAAAGATAAATATGCAGAAGCCATAATGGATTCAATAGCAAAATTTGATATTGATAAAAATCATATACGCATTGATGAAAGGTATCAGACTGCAAATAATATGACTTATCTTACAGAATCGGGCGATAGGTATTATAAAGATGATTCATGGAACGGAAAAATTCTCGATAACCTCGTACTGAATGATAAAGAAATTAAAATCTTGTCAGGATCCGATGTGGTCTTTGTTCATTTCTGGGCTTCGTGTTTTTCGCAGGTAATTGAACTGAAAAAAACACTTGGCTTTAAGCTTGCAGTGGATTTTGATGTATACAGAGATTTTTCGGATATGGAACGATATGCTCCGTATGTTGATTTCTTTATGATAAGCGGCTCGGAAGAACTTCTGCCAAAGTTTAAAGAATTATCGAATAAATACCATTGCCTGTTCAATGTGTCACTTGCAGAACGTGGAAGCGTTACATACTTTATTGGACAGGAATTCAGAGTGCAGGCTGTGAAAGTTGAAAACATAATTGACACGACAGGCTGCGGTGACAGCTATCACGCCGGATTTGTCTGCTCATATGTGCTCGGAAACAATATTGAAAAGGCTATGAATGTCGGCTCGAAAATCGCTGCAGAAACCTTGCAGCATTATGGCGGATTCTGAATAAGCAGAAACACAACTTCCAATTTTCCGCTCGTCTGATAACCACGGCACATTAACCAGTGCTGTGGTTTTTTGCGACTATATACAAAATAAACGCCGACCAAACCGTTGTGCAGTCGTTTGTAACGATGCCTGCGGCTTTGACCGGCGCTTATTTTATAATGAGATTTTATTCAAGATAATAGATATCGTCCGTTTCCTCATCATAGTAGAAAAATGCTTCTCTGTCTTCGTCATAGAAATAATATGTGTCCGTTTCGTCGTCGTAAATGTAATAAAGTCCGCTGTCCTCGTCATATTCAAGGTCGATGTCCTCATCGCCTGCGTCATAGCTGCTGTCCGATGCTCCGAAATCCGATGTGTTCTGTCCAAGATCTTCGGGATAGAATGTGATGCCGCCCTCTTCGTCTACCGAGAATGTTACATCGGGAGTATAGTAGCAGTTGCCGTAAATATCATAGATGCTTATGCTGTATGAATAATCTGCGGCGGGGAGATATTCAAAATATACGCTGGTGGACGATGTTACGGTGTATTCGTCGCCTAAGAAATAGTCGCTGCCGCTTTCGGAATCAATGTAATAATATACGGGGCAGATTACGTCGCCCTCTTTCAGCTTTACAATGTCCTTTGCCGCCATGCCCGTTTCGTTGGAGATGCCTGCCCAGCAGCCGATCATCTCCCAGCTTTCCGACGCAAAATCATACTTTATGCGGAGGTTGGTAAGCTCATCATTCAGATATATCGTGCAGGTGAAAAGGCTGTATTCGTCATTTACGTCGATAAGCTCAATGGGAAGTATTGTGCCGTCATCAAGCACCATCCATGTGCCGTCGAAGTTGTCCTTGATCGTGCCTGCGGACATATCGGCGTCAACATCATTCAGGGAGCCGATGTAAATATATGAGCCGTCGTCTGCGGTCATGAAAAGGCTGCATTCGGCGTAGCTGTAATTGCTCCAGTCGTCAATGTCAACGGTGTAATATCCGTCATCATCAAAATATACGGCGCTTACGGGAACGGTTGAATCACTGTCCGCATCGGCAAATTCGCCGCTGTTGGAGGTGTAGTCTTCCTCGGCTTCGTAATCTGTATCCCAGATATCTCCGCTGCTGTTTATTATGGAGCTGTTGTCATAATCGGAAACGTCCTTTCCCGTTGAGCCGTATGCAACGGCATCAACATATGCCAGATAATAGCTGCCTGTGCATATCTGCGAAAAATCGGAAAGCTCCGTTGATCCCTGCACCGACAGAGGGAAGTACAGCGAAAGTCCGCCTGCTTCCGAATGGTCGGAGCCGTTTTTCGTGTAGACAACTGCCTTGTCCAGCTTTTCAAGAGTATCTGCCGCATTGGGCGCATATTCGCTGATATTGCGGAGCATTCCATCCATGTCTACCATGTTGGAATAGCCCTCGCTGCGGGTGTTTCCGCCGAAATTGTCCGCTTCGGTGATCGCTCTTACCGATGAGTTGAAATTATTGCCCTCGTAAAGCTCCTTTGCGGTCTTGTCGAAGGATATCACCAGCTCGTCGATCGCTTCAAGGTCGATAACTGAAAGTGTTGCGGATTCGCTGCAGTCACTTTCGTCGCACTGAGCATAAAAGCTGTCCGCTGCGGCTCTGCCGAGCTCTGCGCCGTCGGCATCATTGTTTTCAGCAAGGAAGTTCATTACAGCTGTGTAGTCCCAGCCGCTGCCCGGCTCGAATTCCTGGGAGCCGCACATATATCTTGCATAGGGAACAAGCATATTTGCCGTTTCAAGGGTTCCCATAAGGCAGGCATCAAAGCCGATGAACTCGAATTTGTCGGTCATTTTGTCATAGACAGAATTCATTGCTTCGTCTATTTCTTTCAGCGAAAGGCTGTCGTAATCGTTCAGCTCGTCAAAGCATACGCCGCTGATGCTTCCGCCGCCGTGATTCCAGAAGATCACGCCCATATGCTCGGCAGGATAATTTTCAACGCCCCATTCAAGGAAGTCCGCAAGAGTATCGCTGCTGCCCATGTTTGCATTGGGAAGCTCGTCCACTGTGGAGATATCGCCGTCGATAACAACATGGCGCTGAATGCTGTCCGATGAGATTATATCGTCATACCATGCGTTTGCTCCTCCTGTTTCAAATACCATTGTGACATTTTCGGAGTATTCGCCGCTTATGGCTTCTATCATATCGCTTGTGGCGGCATAGCTTTCCGATTCAAGGTCGGAGCCGCACATATAAACCAACAGCGTCCAGTTATCCTCGCCCATAGGTGAGGTCTCGGTCCTTGAGCGGCGTGAAACGCTGAGTTCGCCGTTTTCCATAGTCATTGAGGAGCCGCTCTTTGCAAAGGTGCCTGCCGATTCGGACTTTGACTGTTCCTCCTGTGTGCTTTCCGACTGTTCGGCTGCTTCTGTCCCGGAGGTGCTTTCCTCGGTTTCCGAAGGTGCATCTCCGCCGCAGGCTGTTAAAAGTGAAAGTGCGGCAAGTGCGGCAGCTGCCGCCTGTAAGTATTTTCTTTTCATATGATCGTTCCTTTATATACCAAATAAAGCCGAGCATAGATCTTATGCCCGACTTTAATTGAAAAACTTAAAGCTTTAAATATATCTGCCGAATTATTCAGCGGAAAGAGCATTGATGAGGTATGTCATGATGTCAACAGCGTCCTCTTCGGAAACCTGTGTGTATGTGTTTGTCTCACCGTCGCTTGTGAGGTAAAGCTCTGTTCCGTCATCGGACATATTCCACTCGAGAGATGCCATTACATTGTAGTCATCATCGTAGCAGTAAAGGTAGTTGTAATCCATGCCCCACTTGAATGTGATGTTGTTTGCTGTGCCGTCAGCGTCAACAGTTACAACGTCGAACTGCTCGCCGGAGATCTCAACAGCCTCTGCCTCTGTATCGTTGATAGTTACCCAGTATGTGCCGTTGAGGTACTGAGCTACCTGAGAAGCAAGTGCCAGCTGAGAAACAGCCTCAACTGCTGCATCAAAGCTGTAAGCGTCTGTCTGAGCCATTACAGCTGTGCCGTTGAGAACGAATGTATCGTTTTCTGTATCAACTGTCCAAGCGATATCGTAAGGCTCGGAGGACATTTCCTCATCTGTGTAGATGTAGATGTTCTCGGGGTCTACTGCCCAGTAGCCTTCGATGGAAGAACCGTCATCAGCTGCGAATACGATCTCTGTGCCGCTGAAAGCAAGTGCGTAGCAGGAGAAATCCTCTGCGTCCATACCTACCCATACTGTGCCGTCGAGAGCGTTTGCGAATTCCTGAACAGCGTCGCCCAGCTCGTCGGAGCTTTCCTCGGAAGCTGTATCTTCTTCGGCTGCATCATCGGCAGCTGCTTCTGTTTCCTCTGCGGCAGCTTCTGTTTCTGCTGCTGTTGTCTCGGCAGCTGTTGTTTCGGCAGCTGTTGTTTCGGCTGATGTGTCTGCTGTGTCGTCAGCGCTGTTTCCGCAGGCTGTAACGGATACCGCCATAGCGGCTACGAGCATAATTGCAATGATCTTCTTTTTCATTATAAATTTCCTCTTTTCTCTTATTAACATCGTTTCAATTATAATATCTATAATTTTTAACAATAACTATGATAGCAAAAAGTTAATCATTCGTCAATAGTTTTGGCGTAAACGTCAATTTTTTGACGTAAAAATCATCGTGATACAAAAAAAGAAAAGTAATTATGCACAAAATTATGCATATTGACTTATGCTAAATCACTGATTTAACTTAATAAAGTAACATTTTTTTGAAAAAACATTTAAATTTGGGGTAGATTTTTTTAAAGGAATGTGCTATAATTTTCATATAAATATATATTTGCCCAAGGAGTGATGCAGTATAAAAATAGCCATAGCAGGCTCCAGACAGCCTGAACTCAATAAGCTGGAGGCACAAATAAAAAAATTTGCCGCCGAAAGCAACATCAATGCGGAAACTATCGTATATACACGTCTGCCCCGCACAGCGGAGAGCGGAGTTTTTTCAATGGCATTTATAGATATATCGGAAAATTCTGCGGAGGGATTTTCCGCTGCGGAGGCTTTGCGGCGCACGGACTGCCGCTGTCTCATAGTTTTTACGGCGGACGATCTTTCGCTGATACGCCGTGCAATGAAGCTTCACCCGTTCGGATTCCTCGAATTTCCGATAATGGAAAGGGAGATCACCGAGCTTATGGCCGATGCGCTGCGGCTTATACCGGGGGTGCATTCATACCTGAGATTCAAATGCAGCCGAGAGGACGTTCAGCTGCCGTTTTCGGAATTTGCGGCGTCGGTATGCGAGGATCATTACATAGTTATAGTGGATTCCTCGGGGCGGTCATACAAAACAAGAATGAGCTTTGCAAAGCTTACGGGTCAGCTTGAGGGGGACAGCCGATTTATTTCCGTAAACAAGGGGATAATCGTCAATATGGACCATATCACCGATTTCGGAGAGAATTCCTGCACGGTGCTGGGGGACATAACATTTCCAATAAAAGTAAGGGGCAGCGGTCAGATAAGGCTTATGTGGCAGCAATACTGCTTCGGCAAAAACGGTGACGGCGCCGAAGCGAAAGGAGCGTTAAAATGAGCGAAGAAAAGGACAAGCCCCAAAAGAAAAAAAGCAACACGATATTCATGATAATTATTTTCATAGCGGCGATGATACTTTTATACATATGGAAGTTCGGAGTTGGAACTGTGGCTGATGAAAACGGCGCACAGGCTACGGAGACTTCGGCAGCTGTATCGTCGGTATCGGAAGAATGAAAAAAGGCAGTATCTTTTTGATGCTGCCTTTTAATATTTACATATAATTATAGTAATAGATCAGCAGAAGATACACCATTCTGCCGTAGCTCTGAACACCGTCCGAAACGCCGTTGGCTTTTAGGTTGGTATTCAGAGCTTTTTTTGAAACCTCGGCAGCCTTTTCGCCGCTTATCAGTTTATTTTTATTGATCTTTTCACGGTATTCATCGGAGACGAATTTATTATCGCTGCGCACCTTATCGCTTATCATTGCGGAGAGGCGCACCTTTTCATCATAATCTATATAGCGGAAAAGGCGGTTCATAGTATAATTCAGAGCCGAAAGAGTGCCGCTGTACATGAAAAGGGGATCATCGGAGCGTGAGCAGGCGAGATACGCTATAAAGCCTGCCTCGTCCTCCGATATAAAGCCCTTTAGGTGAGAAAACTCATGGCACACGGTACACGGAACACGGGAAGTAAACATATCGCCGTTATAATTGGACTCCATAGTAAAGGGGAAATATATACCCTGAAGATCGAGTCGGCTCATAGTTTCGGAATTTATTATTTTCTTGGGGTTGGGATAATATCCCGAAAAGCCGCTGTAATCAGAATCCAGAGCCTGCATATATTCCGCAGCCTTTTTTCCGAGGTCATCGGGGAGAGATATCACGCCGTTTTCATCACGGGGGACTTTTTCGGCAAGTTCATTTGCCTGTGTGATAAAATATTCACACATTTCGGAAAGCTGTGAAACGGTGAATTTATCCTGTGAATGTTCGGGATAATATTTTTCGGCGAACGAGGTACACTGATACTGAACAAAGCAGTTAAGAGTCTCGGTAACTGAAACATACGCCAGCACCCAGCCCAGAAAAAGTGCGGCAAACCTTGCTATCTTTTTACGTTTTGTTTTACAGCGGAGCATTAAGACGATGAATACGGGTACACCTATTACGAGGACGATTATTCCGATGATTATAAGCAATTCTCCCACCGAGAATGGGATCAGGGAATTAAGTGCCGAAAGCGGCACGCTTATTTTACGGAATATTTTCTCGGTATAAAAGTCTGCAAATCCGTGGACAAATCTTGCCGCAAGATTCATCAGCACCGACAAGGTGAGGACGGAGGATATTATTTTCAATTGCAGGTGGTTTTTTCTTTGCAAGGGGTATTCCGCCTTTCCGAGTTTATTTTTCATTATTCGTTAAAAGCTTAAATATGCTTTTAGGTTTGTTGTTATTGTTTGGCTTCAAGGTTTGCTTTTGTTAGTTAAAAGCTTACTTTTACTTTTAGAAATGTGTAACATAAGAGCTTCAAGATTCGCAAAGGGAACACCAAAGGGCGAAGGAGAGGGGGCTAAAAAGAAAACGAGAGCAAAAATCGGTGCGCCCCCTCTCCTTACCCTTAGGTTTTCCCTCTGCACTCTCTTTCCTTACCCATCCACACCCCGCACCGATTTTTGCAAGTCCAGTCATTGCGCATTCTTTAGATTTATTATGATAACGGTTCGTGCAACGCTTATCTTTTACTATTTTTCATGGTGCGCTCAACCGACGTAAAAGCTGTTATTCTCAATCTTACAATGTTGAAACTATCAGCTTTTCTTTTTGTCACTTCAATTTATACGTCGGGTCGCTTAGTAATAGATAGTGACAGTTACGTAAATCTATAATCACTAAGCGACCCGTCGGAGAACGTTAAGATAAAAAGTTACAACTATAATTAATGACTTGAAGTAATCCCTACACCAAATAGCCGACGGTTGAGCGCCACGAATGAAAGAGAAAATAATAAGCGTTGCATGAACCGTCGGCAATAATAAATCTAAAAAGAATTTATGAAATGGATTTTCAAAAATCGGGGCAGGGTTTAAGGAAAGAGTGTGCAGAGGGAGAACCTCAAAGGGGGCGCCCCGATTTTTGCTTTTGCTTTTTTGTTTAGCCCCCTTTGTGGTTCATCCCTTTGCCCGCCGGAGGCGGAACCTCCGCTTTCTCTATGGTTGCAAACCATACTACAAAACTTAATAAACTAACACAAGCTTACTATAATAAAGAACAAATCAGTTGAAAACAAGCATATAAGAGTAAGAAAATGGATTAATAAGGAGAAAAAGTACAATAAGTACAATAAGGCTTCGCTAAAACTATTATACCACGCAGTGGTCCGCTTTGCAACTGACTTAAATTACCTGTTGCAATTTGTAATGGGGTGTGATATAATAAAGCCAATAGAACATACGTTCGATAAATATGTGAGCGTAAAATGAGGCAGAAAGATGAACGGAAAAATTTATGCGGCAATAGATTTGAAATCTTTTTATGCCAGCGTGGAGTGCGTTGAGAGAAACCTTGATCCTCTTAAAACAAATCTTGTGGTGGCGGATAAGTCAAGGACGGATAAAACTATCTGCTTGGCTGTGTCGCCTGCACTTAAACAGTTTGGTGTCCCAGGCAGACCTCGGCTTTTTGAGGTCGTTCAAAAGGTCGGGGAGATAAACCGTCAGAGAAAACTTGCCGCTCCCAAACAGGAATTGACGGGGGGATCGTATGATGCTGATGAGCTGGCTGAAAATAAATCGCTGGGGGTAGATTATATTGTCGCTCCGCCCAGAATGGCTTATTATATGCGGTACAGTACCGATATTTATAAAATATATCTGAAATATGCGGCGCCCGAGGATATCCATGTCTATTCCGTTGATGAGGTTTTTATTGATCTTACGTCGTATCTTGCGGCAAATCATATGACCGCTCGGCAGATGACCGAAATGATCGTCAGGGACGTGTTTTCTCAGACGGGAATAACCGCTACTGCGGGGATCGGGACGAATCTTTATCTCTGTAAGGTGGCAATGGATATCGTTGCAAAGCATATTCCGTGCGGCGAAAACGGCGTCAGGATAGCTGAGCTTGATGAAATGTCATACAGAAAGCTGCTGTGGGAGCATAAGCCTATAACCGATTTCTGGAGAGTGGGTCCCGGGACGGCAAAGCGGCTGGAGAAATATTATATCTATACAATGGGCGATGTGGCAAGATATTCGCTGGATAATGAGGATTTTCTGTATGGTCTTTTCGGCGTGAATGCGGAGCTGCTGATAGATCATGCATGGGGATATGAGCCTTGTACTATCGCGGATATCAAGGCGTATCGTCCGTCGGTGAAAAGCCTTTCTTCGGGACAGGTGCTGAAATGTCCCACTTCGTATGATGATGTGTGTATCATTATACGGGAAATGGCGGATATGCTTTCGCTTGATCTGGCGGAAAAGGGTCTTGCCGCCGATCAGGTGGGGCTGACGGTGGGATATGATATACAAAATCTGAAGGATATCGGGATAACCGAAAGCTACAAGGGCGAGATAAAGCAGGACAGATACGGCAGACGTGTTCCTAAGGGGATAAACGGAACTATCAATTTAAGCCGCTGTACTTCATCGTCGCAGCTGATAACATCGGCGGCGCTGGAGCTTTTTGAAAGGCTCACCGAGGATCATGAGCTTCTGATACGCAGGCTGAGCATTGCGGCAAATCATGTTATAAGCGAGGCGGATATCCCCGAGGAGCAGGCGGAGCAGCTTGATCTTTTTACGGATCCTGCCGCCGAGGAAGAAAAAAAGCACAGGGAAAATGAGGCTCTTGAAAGAGAAAAAAAGCGTCAGCTGGCGGTGATATCCATTAAAAACAGATACGGGAAAAATGCGGTGATACTGGGAACAAGTCTTCGTGAGGGGGCTACCGCAATGGAAAGAAACCGTCAGATAGGCGGACACAATGCATAAGAACCTGTCTTATGAAGACAGGTTCAAAAAAACGGCAGCGGACATTTTATCCGCTGCCGTTGATTTTATATTGTGCTTTTAGAATATATCGCCGCTGATATTGTAGATATCGTCCATGGCGATCTTTGTGCCGCAGGCAAATATGACCTCTCTGCCGCATTCGTCCACAGATCTTGCGCTGCCTGTGAAATCAATATATTCGCCGCCCTGCTTTTTGCTGTCGGGAACAAAATATGTTACGGTTATCTTGGGACGGTCCGAAATGTTATCCTTGAGCTTCTGCATTTTCTCATTGAGATCTTCCAGCTTGTCGGCGTCCAGCTCGTATCTGCGCTCGGTGATGCGGCCTGTTTCATTGACTGCCTCATCATATCCCGTAAGCGCCGCAAAGGAAGAAAACTGCGCCGCTCTTTCCGCAAGCCCCATAGGTCTGTGCTTTTCCGAAGTCGGTCTTTCAAGGTTTATTATATCATCATATCTGCCCATCGGTTCCTCCTTGATATTACAGTATTACCAATCGCTGTCCCAGTCCGAATCGCCTGCGTCCCAGCTGTCATATGTATCGTAGCTGTCCCAGTCATCATCGTCCCAGTCGTTGTCCCAGTCATAATCGTCCCAGTCGTTGTCCCATGAATTGCCGCTGCTGCTTCCGCTGCCGTGGTCGGTATAATATTCGCTGTCCGAGAAATCGCTTATGCCGTAATCACTGCTGTAACTTCCGTCATAATAATCGCTGTAGCTTTCCGAAAGCTGACTGTCAACATCATATGCAGGCGACCAGCCGCCGTAATAATCATCGTAATAATACCAGTCATTGTAATAGGGATCGTAGTAATAATAAGAATTGTTATAGTTATAATAACCGCCGTCGGGAGTGTGGTCAAGGTAAGCGGCGAGTATGGCTCCGCCGACTATCAGCACGATTATAAGAACAAGTATGCCCCAGATGTAGTTATCGTTCTTCTTTTTTTTAGGGGGCTGTGGAGGGGGAGTATTATTGCTGCCGTTTTTTTTACCCTTGCGGACAAGTATCTCGGATTTCAGCTTCTGATATATCTCATTTACGGCATAAGCCTCGTCCTTGCCCTTATATCTTACGGCACGGCTGCCGTCGGACTTGTTTTTATAAACGACGAAATCTCCGTTTTCGTCCTTATAGATACCGAATGCACGTGGCTCCTTGTAGTCGATGCCGATGAAAAATCTCATTTTCTCCAAAGGCATATTATGGGACTGATAGAAGCGCTTCAGTTCATCTATTGTTTTTGGCACTCCGTCTGCCGTGCGGACCACATTTTCATTCGGCGCACCGCAGTTGGGGCACACTTCATCGGTATCGTTTATAAGCGAATCGCAGTAGCTGCATTTTATTTTCATCTATTCAAGCAATGTACTTTAATATATTATGTGATCTATTAAAGTACACCTCCCCCTTTCATCAGATATTTGGATTTTTGTGAACATTGTATTACTTTTATTATACACTGTTTTAAAAGAAAATGCAACACTAATTTTAAAAAATCATGACCGATTATATGGAAAAATAAAATCCGCAGAAGCCTTCCGAAAACTTCTGCGGACAGTAATTACTTTAGGTCACCTCTAATATATTATCTGCGCTTTTTGGAAGCGGATATAACGGCTGCCATTGAAAGAACTGCGGCTGCGGCATATACTGCCGTATCGGTGTTGCCTGTGTCGGGAACGGGAGTTGCGGAAACGGTGGGAGCCGATTCTTCCTGTGTTTCGGGTTCGGCTGCTTCGGGTGCTTCGGGTGCTTCGGGTGCTTCGGGTGCTTCCTCTGCTGTGACCTCGGGGAGAGCCTCGCAGATAAGATCATATATTACCTCGTGTCCTGCCTTATTGGGGTGGATATCTACGGAAGCAATATTGGTGTATTCAAGAGCGTGTCCCTTAAAAGCGGTGTATGCGTCTATGAGATGAACATTATCCTGTTCGGCAATATCGGATATTCCGCTGTTAAGAACAGGAAGGATACTTTCGGCTGCTTCGGAGTATTTTTCCATGTCGTCCACTCCCTCAAAGGGGTTGTAGACTGTCAGCAGATATATCTCGCTGTCGGGAGAGATCTCTGTCACCTTGTCAACTATGCTGCCGATATTGTTCACGGTGAGCTGTACATCTACCTGCTTTGCGGCGGAAACAACGCTTTCATTTATCATATCCATATTGGATTCCATTGCTTCGGCAACGGTAACTGTGCCGTCCATTATTCCCTGCATTATATCGGGGTCGGACATTATGGCGGTCTGTGCGGCTGTCATCATGGGAGTGAGGAAATCATTGCCGCCTATGGAGATCACCACTGCCTCCGCATTCTCAACTGCGGCGGAGACATTTTCATCGGAATCGAGAGCTTCCAAAAGCTCTTCGGAAGTCCTGCCGTCAACCGCAAGGTTTACGTATTCGGAAAAATCTGCGGCAAGCTTATTTGAAAAGCTGTCGGCTGCGGAGGTGTTGTCACCTGAAACATAGCCGTCAAGTCCGTAGCCGCTGGTTATGGAATCGCCCAGAACGGCAAGCTTTCCGTCATAGCTTTCGGCGGAAGCTGCGGAAGATGCTGCGGTAAGCGCCAATGCTGCGGCGCAGGCAGCTGATATCATCTTTTTCATAGTATATTGCTCCTTTGGGTTTTATGTTTTTATTATAGTTATATTATAACCTGCGCAAAGAGAATTTGCACGGCTTTTTTGACGGGACGTTAATGTTTTGTCCGAATATACAAAATATCGGAAGAGAATTTGTTATAAATGACTGTTATCGTCTGATGCTGACAGTGGGGTTTTGTTCTTTCATCATGACCTTATCGGTGTACATTCTTTTATCGGCGGAGCTTATCACGTCATTGACCGACGGACAGCCGCTTTCGGAAACGGCACAGCCTGCTGCAATGCTAAGAGGATATCTTGATTTTTTGCTCCGTTCGGTGCATTCCTTTTTCATGCCCGATATTTCTTTTTCCATCAGATCGGAAGAGGCGCCGATATACAGTGCCACGAATTCATCGCCGCCTATTCTGTATATGTTTTTCGCACTGCGCATAGTATCGGAAAGGACTTCGGCAGCAGAGCGGATAAGCTCGTCTCCCGCAATATGACCGTACACATCGTTCACCGATTTCAGCCCGTTAAGGTCGCACACGACTATTCCCAGCGGCGTATCCGATTGGGAAGCTGTGCCGAAATGTTTTTTGTCCAGCCTGCGGATATCTTCTTCAAAGCAGTTTTTGTTCTTTACGCCTGTATTGATATCTATATATGCGTGCTGGCGGAATTTTTCGGCAGGATTGTCTATTGCGAAGTACACACCTACGGTAACAATAGTCACGCAGGCACCCGTCAGCAGAAGTTCGGGGAATATCACTTGCAGGACAAGGGCGGATATCATAATGATATCCATAGGCACAACGGTTATAAGCACGATCTTTTCAATGCGTTTTATATTGGCAAGCAGATTTACCGTACTTGCGGCAAAAAGCAGCACCGCAAGTCCATAGCCGATATATACGGACGTTCCCATGCTGTAATATGTATCGCCGCCGTAAAGGTACTCGATATCGGCAAAGGGGAGAAAAACAAAGTACATCAGCGGCAGCAGGGAGGTGATCTTTATTATCTTTTTGGCTTTTGCCGCCGTCTGGGTAAGGCGCACGGTATAGCTGAAATATTCAAAGCAGAACAGCACCGCAAATATATAGAAAGCATAATGGAGCAGGCAGTTCACCGCTTCGGGGACGGAATCGGTATGATTTACGGTTATGACCGTCACAAGGTCAAGTATAACATGGGCAAGGGCATAGCCGCTTATCCGCATAAAGCTCCTGCACTCATCGGCACGGCTGTACAGCCTGCTGTAAATCATAAAGAACGCAAGTATCACTATACAGACGATCTCTTCACGCAGTATAATAACAATTGACATTTTGATGTTCGTTCCCCTCTGAATATTTATAACAATTGTAGCACTTTATTGCTATTTTGTCAATATATTTGTAAAAATAACATTTGTTTTGAACATGGGATCTGCATAAATATACTCACAGAGAGAGGTGCTCTTTGATGATAACAAAGAGTCAAGCAATAAAAAATCCCCTCCGCATTTGAAATGCGAAGGGGACCGTGGAGTTTATCTCTGCTTCTTTTTGCCGCCTTTTAATTTTTCCGTGATCGCAGAGGACATTGTGAATATCTTGTCTGTTGTGAATATCCTTACGGCTATGAACATACATACAATGAAGAATATCAGCTGGTATGCCATGCCGCCGAAGAAAAGTGCGGTATTGCCTGCCATGAGATTATTCAGTGCAAGGTATGTGTGGCTGAACGGGATAATGTATGTTATTGCCTTGATGACGGGGGAGACGGTATTCATATCAAGGAAAAGCGTCAGGAAGAAAGGTATCATGACCAGTATCATTATGGGCATTACAAGGGTCTGCACCGACTTTACATCTTCCGCAAATGCGCCGAGGATAAGGGATATCGAAAGTCCTATCGCCACCGTGAGGAAGAGCTGAATGCCGAAAAGAATATATCCGCCTGCGCCTATGGTAAGTCCCAACGCATTCATTGCTTCGGGAACGGAAAGTGCTGTTCCTGCCGATGCCGCAATGTCTGCCGTTGCCGCAACTGAATCAAGCGCACCGCCTGTCATGCCGCCTATGTAGAATATGAAGCCTACTACCATGAATGCGGCATTGAGAAGCGCTACGATAACTGCCGCAAGCATTTTTGCCGTAAGAATGGACATTCTCGATACGGGAGCGGAGAGGAGGGTTTCAAGAGTTTTGTCTATCTTTTCAGTTGAGATCGCCGTCATTATCATCTGTGCAGCCATAAGCAGCAGGAAAAATACTACAAAGGGAGCTATCATGGACTGGGACATCAGCACGGCTGTAAGTGCGTCGGGGGAGATCTGCGCAGTTTTGCCGTTTGATACGGTAAATTCCACGGTCTGAACGGGGGTGCGCACCTTTGCTATCTCTTCTTCGGAAAGACCGTAGGTTTTCAGAAGGATATCGTTGGTTGCGGCGCTCTGTATGGCGGATACCGCATCGGAAGCGCTTATGGTTTTCATTGAGCCTGCAAGTCCATTGCCCAGCTTGCTTACATAGATAAGCTCGGCAGGAGAATTGTCTTTAAGAATGCTGTCGGTATAGCCTGCGGGGATAATTACCGCATTATTGATGCCGAGACGGTCAAGCTCTGTGGCATAATCATCGCCTTGGATATCCACCATATCGGGTGTTGTGCCGTAGCTTTCAAGATTTTTCAGCATATCCTGCGTATATTCGGTGTTGTCCAGATCGCAGATATTTACTGTTGAGGTGTTAAAGCCCTCTTCCATGGCGCTGCCCATTACCTGACCGAGAACGATCAGCAGCACGCAGGTGAACAGCATACTGAATATCGCCTGCGGAGTGATAAGCTCGCTTAATTCCTTTTTCAGAAGATTTCCGAATTTCATATGTCAGCTTTCCTTTCGTTTAATGTAACAACCTTTTCAAATACCTCTTCAAGATTTTCGGCTCCGAACTGTTCTTTCAGCTCGGATATGGTGCCTACCGACAGAAGCTTTCCGCCTGCGACTATTCCCACACGGTCGGAGATATATTCTATCTCCAGCATATTATGTGACGAAAGCAGGAAGCTCATGCCCTGTTCACGGGCAAGGTTTTTAATAGTGCGTCTGATATCGAGGGCGTTTATAACGTCCAGACCCGATGTGGCTTCGTCCATTATGGCAAGCTTCGGAGCTGTCATTACCGCACGGGAAAGCAGGAGCTTTCTTATCATTCCTCTTGAATAGCTGCCGATCTTTTCATTCAGTCGGTCGCCCAGTCCGCACATCTGCTGTGCCCGCTTCACATATATTTCCGCCTGCTCCTTATCGTTTGCAAAAAGTCCTGCCATGAAGCTCAGGTATTTATTGCCTGTCATGGTCTTATATGCGCCTGCCTCATCGGGGAGGTAGGTTATGCTTTCACGGACCTTATCGGGCTGCTTCACAACGGAAAAGCCATTTATCACGGCATCTCCCGATGTAGGGGTGATAAGGGTGGATATCATTCTGATAGTTGTTGTCTTGCCTGCGCCGTTGGGTCCGATAAGAGCGAATATTTCGCCCTCGCCCACAGTAAAGGAGATATTGTCCGCAGCACGGACGCCTTTTTTGTACTCCTTGGTAAGACCGTTTACTTCAAGTACGTTTGCCATCTGTGTATCTGTCCTTTCATTGATTCACGGGATTTCACGGATTATGTCACATCGCGATATATGTCATAATGTGAGTATATCACGGCGTGACAGAGTTGTCAAGAGGTTTTTCCGATTTTATTAAAAATATATACAAATTCATGCCGTTCACGGTTCTGATACCGAAAAAAAGCTGCTGCCATGCAAAATGCAGGCAGCAGCCGATAATTTATTGGATTGATGCTGTCTTTGGCGGTGATGTTATTTATCAGTTGCTTGATGTGGGGAAGTAGGGACGGAGTGTTTCGGCAAGCTGATATGTGGGCATTGTCTGGATCCATACCTTGCCGGGGCCTGTTACTCTTGTATTGAAGAGCCCCTCGCCGCCGAAGAGTACGTTTCCGATACCGGAGATAGTCTCAACGTCGATCTGGCAGGTGCCTGACATTGCTGCAAGGTAGCCTGTGTCGATAAGCATGGACTGACCTGCCGCAAGCTCATACTGGATAACGCTGCCGTCGATCTGGAGGAAAACCATGCCGTTGCCCGAAAACTTCTGCATGATGAAGCCCTCGCCGCCGAAGAAGCCTGCGCCCACCTTTTTCTGGAAGAATATCTCCATGCCAACGCCGGGAGTGGACACGAAGTAAGCGGACTTCTGTGCTACGATAGAGCTGCCGTCGGAAAGATCCATTGCAAGGATCTCACCGGGGATAGAGGAAGCGAATGCGATCTCGCCTGCTCCACCCTGTGCTGTATATGTATTCTGGAAGATAGACTCGCCTGTAAGTGCTCTTGTTGCCGCCTTGCCCAGTGCTCCGAGGAATCCGCCGCCGCTCTTGCCGCCTACCGATGTTTCCATCTGCACATTGGGGCTCATCCATGACATTGCGCCCTTCTGGCAGCAGATAGACTCGCCGCCCGAAAGCTGGCATATTACTGCGGGAAATGGTGCGCCTTTGATCTCATACTGCATAATTTTTACCTCTCAATTCCATTGATTTCGCAGACATCATCTGCTTATGTTTATACTTCCGTGCAAAATTCATGATTTGCTGATAATACAATAACATATTCCGACAAGATTGTCAATAATTTGTTTCAAACTTTGCAGGATATTTTTTGTGTTTTCGGCTTTATCCTTTTATTTTCTGCACTGTTACAGTTATACCGCTTTTTTCTGAGATTACTATTTGAATATGATTAAAGTTTGTTTAAAATATGAAAAGTGCCTTGACAGATTACTCTGCCTTATTGTATAATAATTGTAGCCGATGGGGATTTTTTATCATTTATATTATTATATTGAGAGCAACACCTTGAATGCTTGCGCATTCTCGGAGTTTATGTCTTTACATTTACAATTTACAATAGTATTATAAAAAGCAGCCTCGCAATGCTTCGCATTTCTCGGTGCGTTGCTGCCTATGAGGCAGCAGGGGAGTTTCGCCGTCTGGCGGATATGTTCTCCTGACGGAGAACCGACCAAGGGCTTTGCCCTATGGAACTGCTCTCTGAAAGAGAGCATCACCTTCTGAAAAGGTGGACGAAACTTTTATACTGGGTTACTTCTTAGCTGGGGTACTTCTTTCCCTCGGTCTTTATTCTGCGGCGGAAGCCGCAATCGGAAACGGAGATTTTTTCGATATGATTTTTCACAGTTTATCGGAAGGCGACATCGGTTCGGGCAGCAATCGGTCAGTTCCCCCCGCCTCTTCTTCCGACAGCGCATCGGGTGCGGTACAGATAATCACAACTGCCGCCGATTCCCTCAGGCAGGATCTCTGTGAAAGCCACATCGGGCGGCTTGAATCAAGAGGCGGAGTTTTTACCGCCGATCAGCTCACGCCCGTTTACTGTGCGGCTCTTGTGGGCTGCGGAAACGACGAAGATCAATATTCAAATCTGCTTTTCGGCATAAGAGACGATCTTATCAGAGCCGACAAGCTTGTGATTTTCAAGGATACAAAGTTTGACAATCCCATGAACAACGAGGTCATTCGGTTCGGCGGCATTGACCGCAGTTCAAGAGTGAAGATAATCAGCGGATTATGCGCAAGAATAGAGATCCCATGCAGTTCCGAAAAGACGGAGCTTGCACGCAGAGCGCTGAATGATATGCTTTCCTCTTCAAATGATCCCGACGGGGTTCTTTACAACAAGGGCGTAAAGCTGGCATCATGGTTCATCCGATGCATCGGAAGCTCTCCCGAATTCAGGACGGGGCTTCGTCAGATACCGATAATCATATATTATGGTATGATAACACCGCTTGAGGTTATGCTTCTGCATCTGCTTTCCTGCGGCGGATTTGATGTACTTTATATATGTCCCGACAAGAGCTGTCTTACTGTATTGAAGGAAAACAACTTCCGCGATCGTATGCAGATATTCGAGCTGGAAAACTCGAAGCCCGTTATGCCTTATCCCGACAAGGAGGTAAGGACAAAGGTCGCTACCGTTGCATACAATGCGGAGCGTGAGCTTGATACGGTGCTTTACGGCGGAGACACCATGTTCAGGGATTTTCAGTTCTCGGACATGGAAGCTGCCGTTCTGAAAACAACTTATGACGAGATAGATGTTCTCTGGAATGAGTTTGCCCGTTTCAGAACGGGATTTTCGGTAAAGGGACAGCGTGTTGTCGTTCCCACGATATTTGCAAAGATAAGCGGCATACGTGACGGAAACGTCAATGCTTACTGGGACGAGGTGCGTGACAAGCTTACGCCCAACACTATTCTTACGGTGAAATCCCCTGCTTACAGAGCGCCCGACAAGTCGATGCTGAGGAAGTATGACCCATATCATGACGGACATCATCTTTTTGTGGGAAAGCTCAAACAGTCGCCCATGAATCCATACGGATTTTTGTCCGACGAGCTTCAGCTGCTGATATTAAACAAGATCCAGGAAGCCTTTGACAGCGGATATCTTATGATAGACGACAGGGAGAAGATGCAGCAGCTTATTTTTGCGGGACTGAATCTGGACAGAAATGTTCTGAGGATACTTCAAAAATATGACTTTACAAAGGAAATACCGAAATTTATCGTTATAGATACGATCGAGGATACTTTCAGCATTATGGAATGTACGCAGCTTGTGCTGCTGGGTATGCTGGGCTTTGATATACTTATATATACGCCGACGGGTTACAGAGATCTGGAGACGTTTATCAGCCCCACAGCATATGAGCTGCATCAGATGAATGAGTACAAATATAATCTGTCGGTACCGAAATTCAAGATACCCGATAAAGTTCAGCCTAAAAAGGGCGGTTTATTTCAAAATTTGTTCAGGAAAGGACGCAGATAATCATGGCACTTAATTTTACACCCTCGGAAGAAAGAAACGCAGTACCCGTTGAAGCGGAGATCGTGGAGACAAAGCCCGAAACAGTCAGAAACATCAAGGTGGCGGAGCCCCAGAGCTTTTCCATCACCGACACGGCAAACAAGCTGAAAAACGAGCTTGTCGCTGCCGATGAGATCAACAAGCTGGTTTCCACTATTGATATCAACGACACAAATTCTATCGTTAAGTTCGGCAGCGAGGCAGCCGATGATATTTCAAAGGCTTCCGATCAGGTGCTCAATTCGATGAGCATGGATCAGATCAATGATACGGGTGTGCTTCTGACTGCACTTGCGAATATCATGGAGCAGTTTGATGCGCAGGAGCTTACCAAGGAAGAAAAGAAGGGTCTTTTCAGCAATCTGAAAAAGCAGATAGAAAAGCTTCTTGATAAGTACACCACAATGGGCAATGATGTTGACAAGATCTACGTACAGCTGAAACAGTATGAGGCGGAGATCCAGCAGTCCAACAGCAAGCTTGAAACAATGTACAACGCAAACATCGGCTACTACAAGCAGCTTTTGAAGTATATCATGGCAGGCGAGCAGGCGTGCACAGAGCTGGACGGCTACATTGAGGAATACCGTCAGAAGGTACAGGACAATCCCGATTCGGGCACAGCGGCAATGGACCTCCAGACGCTTGAGCAGACAAGATCTATCCTTGAGCAGAGAGTAATGGACCTGAAAATTGCGGAAAATGTTGCTATGCAGACTGTTCCTATGCTCAAGACCATGCAGTTCTCAAATGTCAACCTTGTAAGAAAGATAGACTCGGCATTTATCATCACTCTTCCTATTTTCAAGCAGTCACTTGCGCAGGCAGTAATGCTGAAGCGCCAGAAAGTTATTGCAGACGGCATGAAAGCGCTTGATGACACGACCAACAAGATGCTTCTGAAGAACGCCGAGAACACTGTTAACCAGTCCAAGATGATCGCTCAGATGGCAAACGGAAACTCTATCCAGATCGAAACTCTTGAAAAGACATGGCAGACTATTGTTACGGGAATTGAGGAAACGAAGGCTATTCAGGACGAGGCAAGAGAACGCAGAAAGCAGGACAGCGTTCGTCTCCAGCAGTTAAAGGAAGACTACAAGAAGAAAATGAACGGCTGACGCTTTGTTTAGTTTATAGTTAATAGTTAATAGCTTAAAGCTGCGGAGAAGATTTATATGATCCTTTCCGCAGCTTTTTGCTGTTTGTTGTATGATTTTTATATCGAAACAGGTTGAATAAGGTGTTGAAAGTGTAAATAGTGCCGAAATCAGTATAAAAGTGTTGACAAAAGCAAATGAAAGTGGTAATATAAATAAGCTGTCACGTGAGCCGTGAGAAAAGCCTGAAAGAAAAGATCAAAAAATCTTGAAAAAGGGCTTGACAAACGGAAAGAAACGTGATACAATAAATAAACGTCACATCAAGCCGAAAAACAAGTCTTGAAA